>DASQWQ010000041.1:0-8929 GCA_035640175.1 Rubrobacter sp.
ACGTACCTCTCTCCCGTGCTTCCCACGCAGGCTGCCGTCGCCGAGTACCTGCGCCGCGGGCTCCTAGGACCGAATATAGAGCGGTTGAAGGACCTGTACACACCCCGCTGGAAGGCGATGGCAGGCACGGTACGCCGCGAGTTGCCCGGTGCCCAGGCGTTCATTCCCTCGGGTGGGTTCTTCGTGAGCGTGATGCTGCCCGATGATGCGAACACCGAGGATCTTGTGGGCCGGGCAGAGGACATCGAGCTGGTGCTTACGCCAGGCGCGGCCTTCTTCGCAGATCCTGAGAGAGGGGGAGAGGCGAACGGCGACAGGTTCGTGCGCCTGCCTTTCTGCGCCGTCACGCCAGGGCAGATCGAAGAGGGCGTGGGCCGTCTAGCAAGCCTGCTGTAAGGTAGCGCCCGGCCATCGGGGAAAGCACTCTTCGGACCTATGAGCCAACAAGGTGGTACACATCGCCTTCTGGTCCCCAGGTCCGTTTGCAGAGATATCCTGAAGCCTGTGACCTGATGCCTGAAGCCGCGGTTTGCGGAAGGTCAAACTTTTCGCGAACCGCTTCAGAGCGACGCGAAGAGGTCGATGTGGTTGCCGTCGGGATCTTTCACGATGGCGTACCGCTGTCCCCAGAACGCATCCCACGGTTCCTTGTACCCGTGGCCAAGCGCGGCAAGCTCATCGTAGGTCGCGTCGACCTCTTCTGGACTCGAACACAAGAAAGCCAGGGACATTCGGTGCCCGCCTGAAGGCTCTGTCCAGGCCGGGTCGATCTCTTGCATAAGCTCGACGGTATCCCACGCGACGCGCGGGCCTGACGGCGTTGTCGCTTCGACGTGCGGCTCGTCCCCGGCGTCCTCAGGGATGTCCAGGCCGAGCCGACGGTAGAAACCCAGCGAGGCTCTCATATCGCGCGCGACGATGCCAACGAGGTCCAGCCGCAGCTCCATCTCTTCCTCCTGATCGGTTCTCCTGAGCGTACAGGACAGCGGGCACCTTACCAACGCACGATCGCTAGCAAAGGAGGTCTATGGCGTGTTTGGTGAAGACTTCACGTCGTTCATGTAATATGGGCGTCGGAATGGCAAAGGGAGGTCCTATGGTTTCGGCCGGCGGGCAGGGGAGGTAGGGCGGATGGACGAACATGTATCTCACGCGACCGAGCATCCGGCTCTAAAACGCGGTATCGGTCCCTACTTGCTGTTTTTCTTCGTCCTAGGCGACATCGTGGGAGCCGGGATCTACGCGCTTGTAGGCGAGGTCGGGGGCGTTATCGGCGGGGCGATCTGGGTTGCGTTTCTGTCTGCCTTCATCCTCGCAATCTTCACCGCGGCCTCCTACGCTGAGCTGGTCACAAAGTATCCTCGGGCTGGCGGATCCGCCACCTACGTTAACAATGCCTTTCAGAACTCCTTCGTTAGCTTTATGGTGGCCTTCGCCGTGGCGGCGTCCAGCCTCACTTCGGCGAGCGTTCTGAGCCTGGCCTTTTCAGGCGACTACCTCCTGCAGTTCATAAACGTGCCGAGCGTTCTCGCCGCGCTCGTGTTCGTGGTGGTGCTCGGGTTCATCAACTTCTACGGCATCTCCGAGTCTGTCAGGCTCAACCTGGTCTTCACTTGCGTCGAGATCACCGGACTGGTGCTGATCGTCGTGATCGGGATCGCGGCGCTCGGCGGCGGTACGGGCGAGCCTGCCAGGGCCTTCGAGTTCAAGGAGGGCACGAGCATCCTTCCGGCTATCCTGGCCGGCACGGTACTATCCTTCTACGCTCTGATCGGCTTCGACGACTCGGTCAACGTGGCCGAGGAGGTCCGCCATCCGAGCAGGATCTACCCCCGCGCGATCTTCGGCGGCCTACTCGCCGCCGGCATCATCTACCTGCTCGTGACTTTCACCGCCTCGATGGTGGTGCCGACGGCCCAGCTCGCCGAGTCGAGCGGACCTCTGCTCGAGGTGGTCGAGAGAGGACCGGTGGCGATCCCGACCAAGCTATTCGCACTCATAGCGCTCATCGCCGTTTCGAATGGGGCGCTCATCAACCTGATCATGGCCTCCAGGGTCATCTATGGCATGGGAGACCAGGCTGTCTTGCCTGCGGTGTTCTCCAGGGTCCACCCTGGCCGCCGTACACCGTGGGTCGCCATCCTCTTCGCCACCCTCGTGGTCTTCGCGCTCCTCGCCACTATCGGTCAGAACCCCGACGCGCTGGACACCCTCGCGACCACCACCGTGGTGCTCCTCCTCCTGGCTTTCATAATGGTGAACATCTCCGTGCTCGCGCTGCGTAGCGACGAGGTAGATCACGAGCACTTCCGTACCCCGAGCGTGTTCCCCATCCTTGGCATCGTGGTCTCGGCGGCCCTCCTGATTAGCACCGCCATAGACGACTGGACCGTCTTCGGGCTGGCCGGCCTGATGCTGGGGATTGGCCTCGTCCTCTATGGCGTGAACGTCCTGGTGAAGAGAAGCCTGGACAGGGGATCTCCGCAGGGCGGGGAGTAGCCCGACACCCACATGCTTCCCTGAAGCCAACAGGGGCTGGCGCCGGGCATGAGATCTTGCGCCGCCGGGCCAATTACTACCGGCGGCGCGGGCTCTGATTCCCTGTAGAAGACCTCGTGGCTTCCAGGTGTCTGCAACGCGAGAGTCAGCGCGCTCTCTGAAGCGACCATATACGCATGCGGAACGCCGCGCAGAGCGCCCGCAACCCCACGCGGGCCGGGCCTATGTTCGGCTCCCTCGAGGTGCACCAGGGCATTCCCCCTCGAGCACGATCAAAGTCTCGTCCAGATCTGAATGGCTGTGAGAGGACCATCATCGCCGGTCGGGCCCGTTCTGGCTTATGGCATCGGGAGGATGGGTGCATCAGAATGTAGGGGTAACGGATATTGGAGAGTCAGGAGGGCGCGATGAAAGGTTTGCTCAGAGGGATGCTCGTCGCTGGTGGCGGTGCGGTTGGTGTCGAAGTCTTGCGGCGGGCTTTGTTCTCAGGGGCGCGCCGGAGGTACGAGCCCTGGGAGAGGTCCCCCTACAAAGACTTTTCGAACAGGGTACTCATCGTTGGCGGCGGGTTCGCTGGCTACAAGGCGGCCCACACCCTCTGCGACCTCGCCAGGGACCGCGACGACGTTGGGGTCATGCTCATCTCGCGGGAGAACTACTTCACATTCTGGCCGATGTTGGCCAGCGTCATCGGCGGCGACGTGGCGACCCGGAACGTCGCGCAGCCTTTGCGCCGGACCCTGATCCGGCTCGGTGCCAGCTTCAGGCGGGCTCCTCTGGACAGCGTCGACCTCGAAAGGCGGTGCGTGGTGGCAGGTGGGAGGGAGTTCCCCTACGAGCATCTCGTGCTTTCGCTGGGGGCCGAGCCGGCCTACTTCGGCATACCCGGCGTTGAAGAGCACTGCATAAGCATAAGGGGGATCGGCGCCGGTGAGGAGATCGTCGCCAGGGTAATCGAGCGCTACGAGGAGGTAACGCTGGCCGGGGGCGAGATCCCCGACTCCAAGCTGACCTTTATGGTTATCGGGGGCGGGGCGACTGGGGTCGAGGTGGCCTCAGAACTGCACAGCCTCGTCCGAGATTTGCTAGTGCCAGACTACCCCAATATCGATCCGCACCGCGTCAAGATAATCCTCGTTGACGCCAACGAGGAGATCCTCAAGGAGCTTGACCCGGCCCTGAGGAGGGTAGCGCGCAAAAAGCTGGCCGACCTTCAGATAGAGGTGATCAACAACGTCAAGGCCAAGAAGGTCACGGCGGACAGGGTGATCCTCGGCGACGGGCGCGAGATCATGGTCGAGAACGTCATCTGGACGGCGGGCGCCCGGGCGAGCGTAAAGCTAGACGAGATCGACCTTCCTCACGACAAGCGCAAGGGCCTTACGGTGGACCGCTTTATGCGGGTCGTAGGTCACGACAATGTGTGGGGGATCGGCGACTGCGCGGCGACCGTGAACGAGGACGGCGCGGCGGTGCCCCCCAATGCCCAGGCCGCCGTGCAGGAGGGTGAGACCGTCGCCAGTAACATCCTTGCCGTGATAGACGGCGAGGAGCCGAAGCCCTTCCGCTACAAGTCGCTCGGGCAGCTCGTGGAGCTCGGGAGCGAGTTCGCCGTCAACGAGGTACTGGGCGTCAAGTTCAGTGGCCAATTAGCGGCCCTTGTCTGGCGCCTGACATACCTCTTCAAGGTGGAGAGCCCCGAGAGCCGGGCCAGGATCACCGCCGACTGGCTCCTCGATATCTTTTACGACCCGCCCGTCACCCACATTCGGCGCTAGCCGGAGGGGCCTAGGCTACAATCTCGGTCTGGGACGTCTCGCGTCCTCTCCGACGAACGGCTAACATACTTTTGCATGGCGAGAACGGCGTACAGGGCGCGTGGCAAACGGCGGTCGGCAGCCTCCGGAGCTTTGCGGCAGGCCCGCCGTCCTCGCGCTCTTCCTCATTGTGGTGCTTTTCTCCTTCTGAGTGCCGCTCTACGGCTGCTCCGAAAGGGTATATACACGAGCCGTATTGCCGGAAGCAGGGATCCTTCCCGAACCTCCTGACCCGCGACAGCCCGATATGGGACGGGTCTGGGACGCTGCGAGAGCCCAGGATCCCTGGCCGCACGAGGTGCTGAGCAAGTCAAGGCTCAGAAGGACCAGACCCGAGGGGTCGAAGTGTCAGAGAGATCGTCTTCGCCCGTGCAGAACTCCCTCACCCTGCGCCGCGCTCCCCGTAGTATAGATGAAGGAACACGAGGAAGGGAATGGCTCTTCGGGCCAATTACGTGGGAGGTTTCAGGGCCAAAGCGAAGATGCTATGCTACTCTCATTCGTCTGTGCGAGGCGGGGGCTGACGCCTTTCTCGCTTCCGTCTTATCGAGAAGGGGAGTTTGGCATGAGAAGAACCGTCTTGTTGTCGGTTGCGATAGCCCTGGCCGTACTGCTCCTGTCGGGCGTCTGGGGCAGTGCCTCTCGCGAAGCCAGGGGAGCTACCACCAAGCCCAATATCGTCTTCATTCTGGCCGACGATATGCGCAAAGACGACCTGAAGTACATGCCTAAGACTCGCTCAGTATTGGGGGACAAGGGCATGAGCTTTCAGAACGCCTTCGTCTCCACCCCCCAGTGCTGCCCCTCCAGGGCTACCACCTTGAGGGGCCAATACGCCCACAATACCGGGGTGTTGAACATTGGTGGTTCAAAGGGTGGCTGGGAAGCGTACCGGAACAAAGGCCTCGAGCGGGACAATGTGTCCACGCGCCTCGACGCTGCGGGCTACAGAACCGCCCTCATCGGAAAGTACCTCAACGGGTACTCCGGCACCAAGAACAAACCGCCGGGCTGGGACAGATGGTTCGCGCACACGGGCGGCACCCATTACTACGACTACAAGATCAACGACGATGGCAGGGTGCGTCGTTTTGGCTCGAGTACCTCCGACTACGAAACGCAAGCGATAGCTATCCGCGCCAGGGCCTTCATCAGCGCATCCGCGACGACGGGCAAGGGCAAGCCCTTCTTCGCCTACGTCGCGCCCAAGGCCCCGCACAAGCCGTATGTACCTGCCAAGCGCCACAGGCATACGTTTGACGGACTCAAGGCCCCGCGCCCGCCCTCCTTTAACGAGCAAGACGTCTCCGACAAGCCTCCCTGGATACGGGGGCTGCCGGGGCTCAGCGATGCCAAAAAGGCGAAAATAGACAACCACGCCGAAAAGCGGGCCGAAACGCTGCAGGCGCTGGACGATCTTGTGGCGGGGGTGGTGGGCATGCTGAAGGACAAGGGTGTGCTCTCCAACACTTACGTCTTCCTCACCTCGGATAACGGCTACCATATGGGAGAACATCGCATAACTCTAGGAAAGGGGCGCCCCTACGAGGAGAGCGTCCACGTGCCGCTCCTGGTGCGTGGCCCCGGCGTGGGAGCGGGATCGACCACCTACAAGCTGGCCCTCAACACCGACTATCTGCCAACCTTCACGGACCTGGGAGGCGCGCAGACGCCGGGCTACGCGGATGGGCGATCCCTGGAGCCTGTGCTCAAGGGTAACGCCAGCGGCTGGAGGAGTGCCGTTTTGCTCGAAGCCGACCGATCGGCGGGTGGGTCTTCGCCTCCTTATTCTGGCATCCGCACGAGCAGCGGGCGCAAGTACGTAAAGTATGCGGACGGCAAGAAAGAGCTATACGATCTCGGGCGCGACCCCTACGAGCTCCGCAACTCTTACAGCCCCAACTCCCCACCTGCCACACTGGCAACGCGCCTGCAGGCGCTAAAGACCTGTGCTGC
Organism: Rubrobacter sp.; assembly: GCA_035640175.1. Lineage (GTDB taxonomy): Bacteria > Actinomycetota > Rubrobacteria > Rubrobacterales > Rubrobacteraceae > Rubrobacter_D. Next base: position 6,273 of record DASQWQ010000041.1, read on the forward strand.
GGCTAGTTGCCGGGCAGCTGAGAACGGGCGGTAGTTCTGGGAGTCCTGGCAATCTAGTTGCCCTCCGCTGTCTTGCATGAAGTGGCCGACGCATCTGCGCCCGTGCAGCCCTTGAGCACGTCCAGCCTTGAGGAGAGGCGGGAGAGTAGTTTTCCTCCCAGGCGTGCCATTTGTTGATGGGGCCGTCAAGGCTTGGCCCATCGGTTAAGATAGCCTCTCTTATGGATCGTGAGCCGCCTCGAAAGTTTGCCACCACGCCAGGCACGCGCGACGTGCTGCCACCCGAGTCCACGCGGCTGCTCGACGTGCAGGGAATGATCCGGGAGCGGTTCAAACTGTTCGGGTTCAGGGAGGTCCTCACGCCCGTCCTCGAGTACTCGGAGGTGATCGAGGAGCACGGCCTCAGGGACGTCTCCTACAAGCTCTTCGACCAGGACAACCAGATGCTCCTCCTCAGGCCGGAGATGACCACCCCCATAGCCCGCCTCATCTCCCAGCGTTTGGCAGGCAGCCCGCCGCCGCACAAGCTCTCCTACGTCCTCCCTGCCTACCGCCGCGCGAGCGTGGGCCGTGGGCAGAGCGCGGAGCTCTACCAGGCAGGCGTCGAGGTCGTCGGCTCCGCAAGCCCCAGAGAGGACGCCTCCACCATCGCGCTCCTCGTCGACGTGCTGCAGAGCCTCGGCCTCGGCGCCCCCTCGGACTTCGCCGTCGTGCTCGGCCAATCTGCCTTCTACGCAGGCTATCTGAGGCACGCCGCCCCTGAGACCGCTACGGCCGTAACCGGCGCCCTGGCCGCGAAGGACCTCGTCGCCGTCGATGAGATAGCGGGGGGGTTGCCTGCCGACGCGGCTGCCGGCGTTCGCGGCATCCCGCGTATCGTCGGCCCCGCGACGGAAGAATCGCTCCTCGAGGAGGCCGGGCGTTTCGCGGTGAGCGAAGAGGCGGGGGAGGCCCTCGAGAACCTGCGGGAGATACTGCGTCACCTCAAGGCGCACGGGGCGCTCGGGGCGGTTATCCTGGACCTCGGTCTCTCCGGGCGCCACGACTACTATACAGGCGCAGTCTACGAGGCCTACGCCGCCGGCCTCGGGTTCACCGTCGCCAACGGCGGGCGCTACGACAACCTCCTCAGGCGTTTCGGGAAGGAGTTGCCGGCGACGGGCTTCGCCATCTACCTGGAGAGGCTGCTCTCCGTGCTGCCCGAGAAGGAGCCCCAACCCCTGCTCGTCCTCGTCGGCGGAGACGTAGGCGGCATCGAGGCTGCGGCTGGACTGCGGAGGCTCGGCGTGCCTGTGTTGCATCTTTCAGAGGACCTTCCGCCTGAGGCCGCGGTGGAGTACGCGAGGAGCGTGGAGGCGGCCTGGATCTCCTACCCGGCAACAGGTGGTGTCAAGGTCGCCACCGCCGACCCCGCCGGAGAGTTCGTTTTCATGAGCCCCGAGTCCGTCGCCAGGACGGTGCTCCCATGAGCGGGCTGCGCGTCGCCGTGCCGAAGGGCGCCATCTTCCCTGACGCGCTCGTGGCGCTCGAGAGGGCCGGACTCCCGGCGGCCGTCGTGCGCGAGAACGGGCGAAGGCTCGTCTACAGGGCAGAAGGCACCGAGTTTATCGTAAGCCGGCCCTCCGATGTGCCCGTCTTCGTCGAGTACGGGGCCGCGGATATCGGCATAGTCGGCAAGGACGTGCTCGAGGAGCAGAAGCCCAACGTGGTCGAGCTAAAGGATCTCGGGACGGGGAGGTGCCGTATGATCCTGGCCGCCCCGGAAGGCAGGGCCGAAGACGTGCGGCGGGCCATCCGCCACGCGGAAGTAGTGCGCGTCGCGACCAAGTTCCCCAACACGGCGAGGCAGTACTTCGAGCGCATGGGCCGCCAGGCCGAGGTAATAGAGCTGCACGGCTCCATAGAGCTCGCCCCCCTCGTCGGCCTCGCAGAGTGCATCATCGACCTCACCGCGACAGGCACTACGCTGCGCGAGAACGACCTCGTGGTGCTCGATGAGATCTCCACCTCGACGGCGCGTCTGATCTCCAACCGCGGCGCATACCGCCTGCGCCACAGCGAGGTCGTAGCCCTTGCCGACGCGATTCATGGAAGCGGCGAACGCTTTGGTTAGAAAGTTAGACGCTCGTGGGAGAGAACCGGTCGAGATGGTCGGAAAGTTGCGCCGGCCAGGTGGCTTTCTCTCACAGGCAATCCGCGACGCAGCTCGCCTTATCGTCGAGGACGTGCGCGATAGGGGAGACGCGGCCCTCCTCGAATACACCAAACGCTTCGACGGCGTTCAGCCACAGGAGATCCGGGTTCCACAAAGTGAGATAGACATAGCCCGCGAATCTCTCACTCCGGAGCTCAAAGAGAGCTTCGGGGTAGCGATAGAGAACGTACGTGCCTTCCACGAGAACGAGATGGACCGCTCGTGGGAGCGGAGCCGTGCCGGGGCAACGACGGGGCAGCGCGTCAGGCACATCCGCCGCGCAGGGCTCTACATCCCGGGAGGGCACGCCGCGTACCCGAGCACGCTTCTCATGTTAGCGGTGCCGGCCCAGGTAGCAGGGGTGCAGGAGATCAGGATCTGCGTCCCACCGGGGCCGGATGGACTGCCTGACTCCAACGTGCTCGCCGTCGCCGGCCTGCTCGGTCTCGAACAGGTCTATGCC
>DASQWQ010000042.1:0-3010 GCA_035640175.1 Rubrobacter sp.
AATCTTTGTCGAGGGAGGAATTCCTCACCTCTTACCGTTGCTGGCACGGGGCATCGTCCTCGTCGTACCCTGCGTTGTTCCGATATATGCGGCATCCGAAACCCCGCGCCCAGAGGAGAGATCAGCACGCCAGCTACGCTAGCCCCGTCATGCGAGTCGTCCCAGGCGATTGGATCCGGATGGGGCGAGAGGCCGTAGTCATAGCCGGTGAAGTCCTGTGGCTCTGACTTTGCGAACAGTCTCTAGCTCGCAGAACGGCAAGCCCCCGAGGCGGCGCTCGACCGAGACTCATCTCTGCGTGCTCTACGATCCTCCGGAGCTGGAACTGGCTCAATTCGCCGAATACGGTGGGACGAAACCCGAAGGCCCTGACCGCCTCGGGAGTACGCGAGGCGAGGAGGCCGAGGGATCGCGCATGATCGCGTCATCGATCCGCTGGCTGCCCACCCTCTCACAGCTTTCGGACCGGCTGGGGGAGTTTTACGATGCGCTCATCGAGGAGTTGGGCAGGCGGTACGTAGAGCCCACCGGGAAGGGCACGACCGAAGCCATCAATGAGATCCTGGTGGAGACAGGCTTGTTGGAGGAATATCAGTCGTCTTTCGTCCTAAACGAACAGCACTGGGACCTCCGCCCCTACATAGCCCTCGACGACCTTCCCCAGAAGAAGGACGTCGTAAACGCCCTCCGCCGGGTCCGGGCAACGAGGGAAAAAGACCTCGGGGGCAGGCCCCCGCTCGATAGGCTACTCGCCATCAAGTTGGCAGCTTTATTCCACGAGCACTACTCTAAGGACCCAGAAGATAGGCGCCGTTGGCGATGGACGTACGAAAGTCTGGTAGACGAGTTCGGACTAGACAAAGCTGAAAAGGTCCGCAAAGCAGACAAAGAGGATGTCAGGGAGCGCAAGAGGCGGAGACGCATTGGCGAGAGGTACGTGAGGCTCGGAGAAGAATTACGCAGGAAGCGCAAGAGGAATAGCACCACATAAACCTACCCCCCGGTTATTGGGGCTTTTTACCTTTAGCTTGCCGGTTATCATGGTCTGCGATGGAACGCAGGCTCCGAATAAGCTACGTCGCTAACCTGTTGGGCGTCACGCCCCACTGGCCTCCGATCCTCGCGCTGCTGTAGGCTGTTCCTGACGGGAGGACTGGCGCGGGGAGGGTGCTGTGCTTGACGTGAGGGTCACGCTGCGAGAGGCTCCTATTCAGTTGGTCGTTTCCGGGACGATCCCTTGGACTAACGGAACGTCTGGAGAAAGCGGTCGACTATCTTCTCTTCGACTTCGGCGGGGGAGATGTTGTGGTCGAGCTCCCGGCTCAGGCTCGTGACGCCGAACTCTCTTATGCCACAGGGTGTGATGCGGTCGAACCAGCTCAGGTCGGTCTTCACGTTCAGGGCGAAGCCGTGGGAGGTGATCCAACCGGAAGAGAACTTCACGCCGATGGCGGCGATCTTGTTCTGTCCTACCCATACACCCGTGTACTGTGGATGGTGCCAGCCTTCGAGCCCGTAGTCGCCGAGCACCCTGATGAGGACCCCTTCGAGTTCGCGGAGGTAGGCGTGAGTGTCACGGACTTTGAGGCGCAGGATCGGGTACCCCACTATCTGACCCGGACCGTGGAAGGTCGCATCCCCTCCCCTGTCATTCCAGAAAACCTCGGCCCCCAGAGCCCGGAGGTATTCTTCTCCGGCGCCCAGGTTCCCCGCGTCCTTCGCTCCTCTTCCTATTGTGTAGACCGGCGGGTGCTCGCACAGGATGAAGGTGTCGGGGATACCGTCATTCTTCCTGAGCCGCACGAGATCCTTCTGGAGATCCCAGGCTTCCGCGTAAGGCGTCAATCCCTGCAGCCGCCGCACATCGACGATCGTTCCAGACCGAGTCTGCTTCTCCAGGGTCATACGTGAGCTCTAGACGCTCGCGACGCCGGCAGCAGGGCTTCGCCTGGCGTCTGAGGTCTGTTCGTGGGCGTGGTAGGAGCTGCGGACCAGCGGACCGCTCTCAACGTGCTTGAAGCCCAGTGAGAAGCCGTACTTGCGCAAGCTCGCGAACTCTTTAGGCGTGTAGTAGCGGCTCATCGGCAGGTGATTCTCGGAGGGCCTGAGATACTGGCCGATGGTCAGGATATCCACGTCGTGATCGCGCAGGTCGCGCATCGTCCGTTGGATCTCCTCCTCGACTTCGCCGAGACCGACCATAAAGCCGCTTTTGGTCAGGCCGTCAGGATTCAGCTCCTTGGCGTAACGCAGCACCTCCAGGGAGCGTCCGTACTTCGCCTGCGGACGTACCGCAAAGTAGAGGCGGGGGACCGTCTCGATGTTGTGGTTGAACGTGTCAGGGCGGGCGCCTATGACGATCTTGACCGCGTCGCGGTCGCCCTTGAAATCGGGGGTCAGGACCTCGACGGCGCAGCCAGGAACCTCTTCCCTGATCGCGCGTATCGTCCCGGCGAAGATCGAAGCTCCGCCGTCTGAGAGCTCGTCACGATTCACGCTCGTGATCACAGCGTGCTCAAGGCCCATCTTCTTCGCGGCGTCGGCGACGCGATTGGGCTCGTCGAGGTCGAGCTCGGTGGGTTTGCCCGTAAGCACGGCACAGAAGCCGCAGGAACGGGTACAGACGTTGCCGAGGATCATGAAGGTAGCGGTGCGGTTGTTCCAGCACTCGCCGATGTTCGGGCAGCGGGCCTCCTCGCAGACGGTGTGGAGGTTCAGCCCGCGCATGGTCTCCTTGATATCGCGGTAGACCTCGCCGTCGGGGATGCGCGCCTTGAGCCATTCGGGACGACCGTGCGCGCCCGGTACTCCCCTCGCCTGTTGCCGGAAAGGCAGGTACTCCGTCGGCGTTCCGTCCGGCGGCGGGAGCACGGGCCTGTCTTCCCAGCGGTGGCGGACCTCGAAGGTCTTCGTACCATCATCCAATACCTTCAAGTTGATCTGTCTGCGAGCCACGGCTCTCCTATCTTCCTCGCACTTTGCGCCTTATGGTATCGCACGGCGGGGAGGT
>DASQWQ010000043.1:0-9951 GCA_035640175.1 Rubrobacter sp.
AACCCGTCCCGATACTGGTAGAGAAGGATCACTTGCTCTGGCCTCTCCGCACCCTCCACGACTCCTCTAATAGAGCCGGTTTCCCTATCGGCCCGCGACCAGCGCAAAGGAAACCATCGCCCCGGCTTCAACAAACCTTCCCTGTGAAGGTAACGCACATCGACGCTATGACACTCGGCGATAGTGGTTTTCTTATCGAACCTGTACCAGTTGCCGGAGCCTTCATCGCCCATAAGAATTTTTCTGCCGTCTTTTCACCGAAATCACCAGGCAAGTTGCACAACACCGGAGCAGGAAGCGACACTACCGCTAGGCATCGTCTATCTGGCTTCCGAACTGCCGCACTATCCCGAGGACGATCTCCTTCTCCCTCTGTGGCAGGCGAGCACTCTCCCTGAGTATGGCGCCTGCGGTCTTGTCGTCCAGGGCCTTCAGCACCTCCTCATCGAGGACTGAGGTATCCTTGCCCCGGTCCAACAGGTACGAGGGCGGCGCGCCGAAGGCCGCCGCCAGTGCCGCTACCTGGCTCACCAAGGGGTCGACAATCCTTCCGGTCCTTATCCACTCCACGTCCTCTTCTGCGAGGACTCCGGTGCTCATGCGCGCCACCTCGGCGTTGGTGTAGGGCGCTCTGGTCTTCGGGTTCCTGATCGTCTCGAAGAGATGCTCAATCTTCCCCGCAACGCCGCTCGCGTGCACTCCAGCGGGCACCTCTCCGCCTGAGCCCAGATCTTCGTCGAACCACACCTCCGGCGGGAAGCCCATCACCCTGGCTATCGCGGCGAGCTTCTCATAGCCAGGACTCTCTATCCTGCCCTTGCGAAGGTTGGTGACGTAGGAGCGGGGCACGACGCCTCCTGTGGCCTTCGCGAGTTCGGCCCCACTCCACTCGCGGCCGTCGGAGCGGCGGTAAGTTTGCAGCAGGTGCTCGAACTTGTGTGCGACGTGCGCCACGGACGTGGGCTTACCTCCCGAAGGTAGGGCGTACCATTCACGATACTATACCCTGCGCCGTATCGCGTATTCCACACTGCAGGGTACGATGGGTCTCCTTGATCGCCGAAGCGGCGTGAGGAAAATCTCGGAAGTAGTGCCGCTGACCCGACGGCTAATTAGAGATTCCTGCGGCGCCGGGCCTCAAGGTACGCGGCTTCGGTCATGGCGACGTCCCACCTGGCTACTGAACGCGCACGAGGACCTCGATAGAGCAGTCTTCGCGGCCTACGGCTGGCCGCCCGATCTCTCAGACGAAGAGGTACTCCTAGAACTGCGCACCCTCAACCTGGAACGATCCAAGACTCATTAGGAAAGTCGCCAGCAAATCCACCGAATTGTGGCTAGTGTGTTGCTACTCTGCCTGCTCGCCCTTTGAGGCCGTATCGGGGCGTAACCACAGCGAGACGTGGGCGGGCTGCATCGTCTCCCTCACTACACCTACCAGGTTGGATACCAGGCGCAGCAAGGGTGAACGGGGCAGGCGATATGCTACCTGCCCCGCTCGTTCGATGAGGTAACGAGGCTAGCCCATAAGCTCGTCGATGTCGTGATCGTAACGGTCGTCTATGCTGTGGATGTCGCCTAGCCTTCCGCTCCTGCGTGCCTACTCCCGATAACCTACCTGACCCTCAGCGAAGCACGCTACCCTACCACCATCGACATAAAGACCACAGTCGAGACGGCCATAGGAGCGAAGAGAAAGACGGTGTACGCGAAGACTCGTAAAGAGGCGGCCGAGAACCTAACAGCGGCAGTGGCAGATGCCTCGAAGGGGATCACCGCCGACGGCGGCCCAAAGACCGTGGGCGCGTTCCTGATGAGTTGGTTGGAAAAGTCCGTGCGCGGTAGCGTCCGCAAAAGCACCTACGACCGGAACGAATCCCTTTGTCGGGTTCACCTGATACCCTCGTTGGGTCGAAAGAAGCTCAAGACCCTAAGTGCAGCGGACGTAGCGGGCTTCTACCGCTCCCGGCTCGACTCCGGGTGTAGCGCCGTGTCGGTCCACAAGATGCACGAGACGCTACATAAAGCTCAAAGGCAAGCCGTGCGATGAGGATACATGATGAAAAACCCCGCCAACGACGTGGACCCTCCAAAAGACCAAACACAAGAAGTTACCCCGCTCACCCGGGGAGAGGCGCGTAGCCGCTTGAACACGGTACAAGGCGACAGGCTCGAAGCTCTATACGTGGTAGCCTTGCATACGGGCCTGCGCCAGGGGAAACTACTCGCGCTCCGTTGGGAGGACCTAGGGCTCGAAGCCCGCAAGCTACAGGTACGCAGGACGGTCAGGAAAGACGGCGGCAAGCTCTCCATAAGTCCAGCAAAAACCGCCAAGGGTCGCGAAGGACGGTAAAGCTCACGCGGGACGCCACGGAAGCTCTAAGAGGGCACCTGACGCGCCAACTCGAAGAGATCGATGGGCTAGGCGACCTCTTCGAGGATAACGGTTTCGTGTTCTGCACGGCGAAGGGGACGCTAATCAACCCGGCGAACTTCGGTAAGCGGTCTTTGGCTCCGCTGCTCGTGTGAGCCGGCCTCCCCCACATGACCTTTCACCAGCTACGCCACACCGCCGCCACAATCCTCTTGCTAAAGAACGTGAACCCGAAGATCGTTTCGGAGATGCTAGGACACGCCAGCATAGCTATCACGCTCGATACCTACTCTCACGTCGTGCCGAACATGCAGGATAGCGCCGTTGCAGCTATGGAAGAGGCGTTTTCGTAGCGCGTTGGTGTAATAATTGGTGTAGTAGCCCCCGTGTTTCGCACCGGGGGGCCTCTCTTTTCCCCGGTATTCCCGATAGGTAAGCCACTTCGGAGAGTGGAGCCGAGGGGGATCGAACCCCTGACCTCCGCGCTGCCAGCGCGGCGCTCTCCCAGCTGAGCTACGGCCCCGGAAAACTCGTCAGAGTATATGCAGCCCCCCTGGGGGTGTCAACGTACGTCCGGCTACTCCTGCCAGCGCTCCTGGGGGGCGCTGCGCCAGAGGGATTCGAGGCGGTAGTAGTCGCGGGCTTCGTCAGTGAAGATGTGAACCACGACGTCGAGAAAGTCGAGGCTGATCCAGGCCGTCCCCTCGTCGAGGCGCTTGGTGCGTGGACGGTGTCCCTTTTCGATCATGCGCTCTATGACCTCCTGGGCCACGCGGCGCGTCTGGCGCTCGGTCTGGGCGCTGGCTATCACGAAGTAGTCTGCGTAAGAGACGAGTCCCCTCAGATCTATCAGGGTCACGTCTGTTGCGAACATCTCGCTCGCGGCGCGGGCGGCCGTGGCGGCCATCTCGTAGGTGAGCGCCTCGCCTGCGGTCGCGAACTTCTCCTGCCTGGCGACGGACTCGTCGCGCCTCACCGGATCTCCTCCTTCAAGAGTCCTCCTTCCGCTCGACTTCCATCTCCTCTGTAGAGCCTTCTGTTCTCGATGATCTCACGCACCCCCTCAGGCACCAGGTACCTGATACTCTTTCTCTGCAACATCCTGCGCCGGATCGTCGTGGCAGAGATGTCGACCCTCGTACACTCGATAGGGAAGATCCTGTCGAAGTTCCTCAGCGCGCCTTCGAGGTGGTTGAGCCTGGAGAGGTCATAACCAGGCCGTGTCGCGGCGACCATGACGACCTGCTCGAGGAGCCTGTCAGGCTCTTTCCACGTTAGCAGGTTCGACACCTCATCTGCACCCGTAATGAAGTACCAGTCGTCCTCGGGCGAGCTTTCCTTGAGGATGCTCACGGTCTCGACGCTGTGCATCGGACGACCTGCGTCGATCTCGACCCTGTCAACGCTGAAGTGCTCGTTCCCCTCAACGGCCGCCTCGACCATAGCGAGACGGTCGGGCGCGGTAGCCCTGACACTCGAGGCCTCTTTGTGCGGCGGGATGCCGCCTGGCACGAAAACGACGCGCGCCAGGTCGAGCTCGGTCATGACCTGCTCCGCAACGATCATGTGCCCCTGATGCACAGGATCGAAGGTCCCGCCGAAGATCCCTATCCTCACGTCCACCTCACTGGAAGTCGAATACCGTCTCGCCGATCCTTACCTCATCGCCGGGCACCGCTCCGGCCCGCCGCAGGGCACCCAATACCCCGATCTTCTGCAGCTCGCGCTGGAAACGCTCGACACCCTCCCTGTTGCCCCAGTCTGTCTTGAGGGCGAGCCGCTCGACGCCCTCGCCCGTGACGACGTAGCCTCCGTTCTCGTGCTCCACCCTGACCCCCTTCCAGGTTGGCCTGAAGACGCGATGCTCACGCTCCGCAACCCCTGGTACGAGACGCCCCTCCCCCATCCCGCGCAGCCTCTCCTCGAACCTGTCGCGCAGTGCTGCGACACCCTCCGCCGTGGTCGCGGAGACCTGAGGGGCATCCGGAAAGGCCTCCCGCAGGTACGTCCTGAGCTCCTCATCGAGGAGGTCGACCTTGTTCAGGACCACGACCGTGGGCTTCTCCGAGAGCCTAGCGGCGTGGAGCTCGGCCCGCAGCGTGCCTTCGGCCCCTTCGGGGTCTTCGCTCGCGTCGAGCACGAGCGCCAGTAGCCGGGCCCGCGCCACGTGCCTGAGAAAGCGGTTGCCGAGGCCCCTGCCCTCGCTGGCCCCCGAGATGAGGCCAGGGATGTCTGCCACCACGAATCGTCCTCGGTAAGCCCTCTCGTCCACGACCCCGAGCTGGGGCGAGAGGGTCGTGAAAGGATAGTCCCCCACCCTCGGTCGGGCGGCGCTGAGTGCTCGGAGCAGGGAAGACTTCCCCGCGTTGGGCAGGCCGACGAGCCCGACGTCCGAGAGGACCTTGAGCTCGAGACGGATCTCACGCTCCTCACCGGGCAGACCCCTCTCCCTGAATGCCGGCGCCTGGCGGGTGGAGGTCGCGAAGGACCCATTGCCGCGTCCGCCCTCGCCGCCGGCAGCGGCGGCGAAGGTCTCTCCCGGTTCCGAGAGGTCGGCCAGGAGGCCGTCGTCGTCGAAGACCTGGGTTCCGACGGGGACCTCGAGCACCGCGTCCTTGCCGCGCTCGCCAGCCCTGTTGTTGGATGAACCGTGCCCGCCACGGCCCGCTTTCACGACGTTGCGATACGCGTGGGGTTCGAGGGTAGAGAGGTCTTCCGTGGAGCGCAGGACCACGTCCCCGCCGTCGCCGCCGCGACCGCCGTCGGGGCCGCCGCGCGGCTTGTACTTCTGGCGGTTGAAAGAGACGCTGCCGTCGCCCCCGCGTCCCGCGCGAACTATGAAGCTGACTTCATCTACGAACTGCAAAGGGGCTAAAGACCCCCGTAACGGACGATGGTCAGGCCGTGGCCTCCTGGAGAACGGGCTCCTCGATTACGCTAACGACACTCTTGCCCCGAGACCGGTCGAAGTCGACCCTGCCTGAGACCCTGGCAAAGAGGGTATCATCTGAGCCCTTGCCGACGTTCTGTCCCGGGTGCACCTTCGAGCCACGCTGGCGCACGATGATGCTCCCTGCGCTAACCACCTGGCCCCCGTACGCCTTTACTCCGAGCCTCCTGCCAGCCGAATCACGGCCGTTGCGCGAGGAGCCCCCGCCCTTCTTATGAGCCATCAGATACCTCCAGCACCTTCACCCGGGTCAGTTCCTGCCTGTGCCCGGTCTTCTTCCTGTAGTCTTTTTTCGCCTTGTACTTGTAGACGTAGATCTTATCTCCCCGCAGATGGTCCAGGATCTCGACCCTGGCCTTTTTCTGGCCGAGATCGAACCCTCGTTCGTCGACTGCGAAGCCGACAGGGAGCTCTACGGAGTCCCCCACGACGCCCTCCAGGCGGTCGACGACGAGCTCCTGGCCCTCCTTCACCCTGTATTGCTTTCCTCCGCTCTTTACAACGGCAAACATCTCGATCTCCTAGAATTTATCAGGCTGCGACGGGCGTACGATGCGTACCCTACGGGGCATCAGTATACCCGCCATGCTCCGCGTCGACCACAAGCAAAGGGCGCTCGTCCGGCGGGCGTTGCCGAACGCGTGGAGATTCTGTATCTTTGGGCTATGCGTGCAGTAAGGACTACTCCAGCGGTCTCCGTCTCCAAGGGCAAGAAACAGGAGAAGGTGAGCATCGCGCACCGGCTGCGCTGTTGCGACGTGCTACTTTTCCTCACTGCTGTGGCGTTGGGTGGGATAGGGGTCCTCGCCATCTACGCTGCCGAGGCGGACTACAGGCAGCTCTACGCCGTCAACCAGGCCCTTGGACTCGTTGCCGGGCTTGTCGGCGCCGTCGTGCTTGCACTGCTGGATTACAGATGGCTTGGGCGGCACCTCAGGTTTGTCTACGGGGCGACGATCGTGATGTTGGTGGCCGTGCTCGTCGCAGGCTTCTCGGTGAACGGGGCGCAGAGCTGGATCGGGGTCGGGCCCGTCGAGGTGCAGCCTTCGGAGTTCGCCAAGCCGCTGTCGATCGTGGTGCTGGCCGGTTACGTGGCAGCCAACAGTTTTGCGCGCAACATGACGTTCCTGAAGGCCCTCGGCATCATGTCCGTGCCCCTGCTGCTCGTGCTCGCGCAACCAGACCTCGGGACAGCGATGGTGTTCGGGGCCATCTTTGTGGCCGTGGTCTTCGTGGGTGGAGCCAGGTGGCACCAGCTTGGGGGCCTTTTCGCGGCCGGGTGCGTGGCCGTCTACCTCGCCATCAAGCTCAGAGTCCTGGAGGACTACCAGATAGCACGCCTTACCTCGTTCCTCGACCCCCAGAGCGTCCCCGGGGTGAGCTACCAGGTCGAGAACTCGAAGATGGCCATAGGTTCAGGGGGGCTCATGGGCAAAGGCCTCCGATCGTCTGGAACGCTCGGCGACCTTGGTTATCTGCCGGAGGACCGCACGGACTTCATCTTCTCCAACCTAGCAGAGAAGGTCGGATTCGTAGGGTCCCTGGTCGTGCTGATCCTTTTCTTCTTGCTGGTCTGGCGCATGCTGCACGCCGCGACAGTCTCGCGCGACCGCTTCGGCGTGCTCATCGCGGTTGGGGTGGCGACGATGCTGACGTTCCACGCGCTCATAAACGTCGGGATGGCCATGGGCATGATGCCCGTTACCGGGCTGCCACTCCCCTTTGTGAGCTACGGGCGCAGCAACCTGCTCGTCAGCATGATGTCGGTCGGGCTGGTCCAGAGCATCGTGATCCAGGCCAGGCTGAAATCCGAGGGGGATCCCCGCGCTTAGAGCAGCATTTCAGCACGCTCCGGCCTTTCAGGCCTCCGCTTGTCAGCACTTCAGCACGGCGGCTCCGCCACCAGTTGGCTTATCGGCCAGGCCTTCTGCGCACGCGAAGCTGAAATGCTGACAAGTCGCCTGGAACGGCGACGTGCTGACTTGCTGACTAGCCGTGGGGAGGTTTGATGTCCACGACGTTCAACAGCCACCCGCCGACCAAGAAGGCGAGCAGGGCGTTGACGAGGGCGTCGGGGAGCACTCCGCCGACGGCATATTCGCCAAGCTGCGGCACTCCCAGCCCGGCGAGCCAACGGGCGCTGTAGCCGAGGAGGTCGTAGCCGGCGACGGCGAGGCCAGCGACCTGGGCGAGCAGCACCCTCTCCGACCCCCTTCGCCGCACGGCGCTCGCACGGGAGGCGAGCATGGCCGCGAGCAGGCCTCCGAGCGCCCCGACCCCGAAGAGGTCGCTGCCTAGGGCATCGAGGAGTATGCCTCCGAAGAAGCCGAGCAACACAGCCTGGAGATCTCTTAGTGGGGCGACGGCGAAGACGACCGCGATCAGGGTCAGCCTTGGCGAGAAGAAGCCGAAGGTCAGGTAGGGTACCACGACGGCGTCGAGCAGCGCTGCGAGCGCAACGACGATCGCGGCGCGGATGACGGAGGCATGCTCCATCAACTATCTCTACTCCTCCCAGCCCAGTCGACGACTACCCGCACTTCTTCGAGGTCCTGGGGGTCCATGGCCGGGTCCACTACTATCTTCTTGAACTGCTCTATATCCTGCGAGCTGACCGCCTCGACCTTACCCACGTACAGGCCAGGAGGGAACAAGAGCTCCTTGTCGCCGGCCCTCCCGCTGGTAACGACGAAGTCGCCCTCCTCGGCACGCGCCTTGAGGCTGACCAGGTCGATCCCGAAGTATCCTTCGAGGTTGGTCTCCAGAAGCCCCTGGCCATAGGAGACGTTCTCGGCCGTGACGGCAGGGCCAAGCTCACCGGAGGCTGGGTCGAACTTGGCGGGAGGGATGATCCTGACCCCCGCCGCGAACATCTGGTCCGTGATAAGCATGACCTGGGCTGTATGTTTGGAGACCTCCGTAGTGCGCCCGACAAGCGTGTTCTCGCCGATTACCACCGGCCTGTTGGGTTCGACGCCGTCCTCGGTTCCTACGTTGATGACTATCCTCTGGGTGAATTGATCCCCTACTGGAGCTACGACTCGTGCGAGCGGGCCGTACTCGTAGGTGGACCTCTGTCCTTTCAACAGTTCGCGTAGGCGGGCGTTCTCGCGCTCGAGGCGGGACGCCTGGGCCGCGAGAGCCTGGGAATCCCGCAACTTGCGCTCGAGCCTCTGTTCCTCGCTGTGGTCGAAGGCGCCCTGCACGCTCTCGTTTGCCCGCTGCAGCGGCTCGAAGAGGGTCGCGAAGACGCTGCGTGCCGGTTGCAATACCTCGGCCGCGCCGAGCTGGACCGTATGCAAAGGTCCACAATCTTGCTCCTGTGTGCAGTCGCCCTCTTTCACGTAGACGGTGAAGAGCGCGACGCTGACCACACTGAGGATAAAGAGGGCCGCAAGACCGCTTGCGGCGCTGGACTTCTTGCGGCCCACCTCGTGCTCTAGGCCGAGGAGAGTGCGCTACGGTAGGAGTTGATCTCCTCCAGAGAGCGGCCACTCCCGATGGCAACACACATCAGCGCATCGTCCGCAACGTGCACGGGGATACCCGTCTCACGTCTGAGGCGCTCGTCGAGGTGCCTCAAGAGCGCCCCGCCGCCGGCGAGGATCATCCCTCTATCCATTATGTCCGAGGCGAGCTCGGGGGGAGTGCGGTCCAGGGTATCCCGCACGGCCGCGAGGACCGCGTCCACGGGAACGCTTATGGCCTCCCTGATCTCCTCGCTGGTTATGACGACGGTCTTGGGCAGCCCCGTAACGAGGTCCCTGCCCCTTATCTCGGCCGACTCCTCCTCTTCGAGCCTGAAGGCACTGCCAAGCTCTATCTTGAGCTGTTCGGCCGTCTGGGTGCCGATGGCGAGCTTGTACTCTTTCTGTATGTAGGTGGAGATCGCATCGTCGATGTCGTCGCCGGCGATGCGGATGGAGGACTTGGTGACGATACCGCCGAGGGAGATGACGGCGACCTCACTCGTCCCGCCGCCGACGTCGACGACCATCGACCCCTGCGCCTCGTTGACGGGCAGGTTCGCCCCTATGGCCGCAGCAAGCGGCTCTTCGATGGTGTAGGCTTGGCGGGCCCCCGCCGACTCGGTCGCCTCCTTGACCGCCCTTAGCTCGACGCCCGTCACGCCCGAGGGTACGCATACGACGACCCGCGGCCCGACGAACGAGCGGAAGAACAGGCGCTGCGGCTGCACCTTGCGGATAAAGTAAGCGAGCATCTTCTCCGTGACCTCGAAGTCGGCGATCACACCATCCTTCAGGGGCCTCATCGCGACGATGTTGCCCGGCGTGCGGCCGAGCATCCGCTTAGCCGCCGACCCGACGGCCACGACCTTATCCGTCTTGATGTCTATTGCGACCACCGAGGGCTCAGAGAGTACGATCCCCTGTCCTTTGACGAACACTATAGTGTTCGCCGTTCCAAGGTCTATCGCAACATCTCGCCCGAACAGTCCTCCGAACATACGCGACCCATCCTCCGTATCAAACGACCCCGCACCACCGATCGGGCGGCTAGAGTATTCCGTGCTCCTTCATACTAAAGTACCCGTCGCCCAGGATCACATGATCCAGGACGTCGATACCGATTATCTCGGCGGCCTCTTTGAGCCGCCTCGTGACCT
>DASQWQ010000044.1:0-10205 GCA_035640175.1 Rubrobacter sp.
TGGTCGCCGGCCCGGCCAGTGCGGCGGTCGCCCCGGCCGCGCCATTTTGGAGCAGCGTGTCGTGAAGACGGGCCGCATCGGGGCGCTCGGAAGGCTTCTTGGCGAGGCAACCGAGGATCAGAACCTCGAGCCGCTCGCCGATCTGCGCTCCCCTCTCCCTGGGAGATGTGGGAACCTTCAGTATGTGCTGGTTTGCGACCTCTATGGAGTTGCCCGAGAAGGGCTGTTCCCCGACCGCCGCGTGGTAGAGGGTGGCACCGAACGAGTAGACGTCGCTCTTGGAGGTTACCCTCTCTCCCCTCAGCTGCTCTGGGGAGGAGTAAGCCGCCGTCCCGAGGTAGGCGCCGGCGCGCTTGTGGCTCGTCGTCCCGTCGAGGGCGCGGGCTATGCCGAAGTCCGAAAGTTTGGGACTCCCCCGCTCATCGAGCAGAATGTTGTGCGGCTTTATGTCGCGGTGGATAATGCCCCGCTCGTGAGCATGGGTGAGCCCCGAAGCGACGTCGACCCCGACCCGCAAGAGCATCTTCTCGGGGAGGGGACCATGCCTATCCATCAAGTCCTTGAAGTCGCCACAGGGAACGTACTCCATGACGATGTAGGAGACCGCGCGTCCTTTCATCTCGTCCTCGCCAGCGTCGAAGACCCTGACTATGTTGGGGTGGGAGAGCCTGGCGGCGGACCTCCCCTCGCGCTGGAATCGCAGACCGATCTCAGGGTCCTCGGGATCCGGTTCTACGATCTTGACGGCGACGGGACGGTCGAGTACCTCGTCACGTCCGAGGAAGACACGGTACATCCCGCCGGAGCCGAGCTCGCGCACGAGCACGAACCTGTCCCCGAGGCGGCCCACAGAACCTCCGGGGTCCATGCCCGAGACTAGATGACCTCCCTACCCATGGCACTGGCGAAGGGTTGCAACACGTCTTTCATACCCACCAAGGCCTCGACAGGGAGTGCCTGCTCCCCGTCACACAGGGCCTCCTGCGGCTCGTGGTGGCTCTCCACCATTAGGCCGTCGGCCTCAGCCGCTACCGCTGCCTTCGAGAGCGGCACGACCAGGTCGCGCCGCCCGGCGGCGTGGGAGGGGTCAACGATCACGGGCAGATCCGTCAACCTCTTCGCGACGATTACCGCCGAGAGGTCCAGCGTGAAGCGCGTGCTCGTCTCGAAAGTGCGGATTCCGCGTTCACACAAGACCACGTTGTCCCCGCCCGCCGCCGTGACGTACTCGGCAGCGAGCAGCCACTCCTCGACCGTCGCCGAGAGCCCTCTCTTGAGGACGACGCCGTGATCCGTGCCAGCTATCGCAGCACCGACGCGGCTGAGCAGGGAGAAGTTGGCCATGTTGCGGGCGCCGATCTGCAGGATCTCCGCGTGCTCCATGACCAGCTCTATGTCGTAAGGGTCCATTACCTCGGTGACGACCTTCAGGCCAAGGTCCCCGGAGACTTCGGAGAGTATCTTGAGCCCCTCCTCACCGAGACCCTGGAACGAGTAAGGGGAGGTGCGAGGCTTGAAGGCACCGCCGCGGACGTAGCCGAAGCCGGCCTGCTTTACGGCCTTCGCGGAGGCGACGAACTGCTCGTAACTCTCGACCGTACAAGGGCCCGCGATCACCCTGAAGGTGTCTGGCCTGATCATACCGTTCGTGGTCTTTACATTGGTCTTTACGCCTGCCGAAACGTCCATGTTAGCTGGGAAACTCCCCGCGTTGAATCTCGAGGTCGCGGATGCGATGCAGGATGAGCTCGAAGATGTCCCTCAGCGAGGAGTCGTAGATCGGACCGGGGTTGCGATCGACCACCCTCCGCAGGATCTCCTCCTCGCGTTTGGGGTCGTAGATGGGAGCCCCCGCCTCTGCCTTGAGATCCATGATCTCCTGCACGATGCGCGCCCGCTCACTCAACGCCTGGATGAGCTCCCGGTCGACCTCGTCTACCCGCTCCCTTAGCTCCCTGACTCTCTCCTGCATCTCTGTATCCGCCATAGGATCTGGAATTGTACCAAGTAGCCTGTCAGCCTGTCAGCCAGTCAGCCAGGCTCCGGAGACGAGGCTCCGAATCGCCCGACGAAACGACATTGAAAGCCAAAGCGAAGAAGTCTAGTCTTTGCCAGAGCCGATGAATAGGCAACAAGGAAGCTGAAATGCTGACTTGCTGACTAGCTGAGCAGCCAAAAGGAGCGAAGCCCTTTTGAAATACAGATCCGAGCTGGACCCACTATCCCCTTACAGGCCGCCGCGAGCGGCGAACGAGGCGGCCGCAGAGCGCGGCGCGGAAGGCTACGTGAAGCTGACATCGAACGAGCTCTCTTTCGGCCCTCTGCCTGAGGCCGAAGCAGCCCTCGCGGAGGCGTTACCCCGCGCCAACCGCTACCCTGACCGCTACGTGGCCTCCCTGCGCGAGGAGGTAGTCTCCGCCAACCCCGGCAGCGCCTTCGAGAACATCCTGGTCGGCAACGGGTCGAGTGAGATCCTGCTCAACCTCCTCCAGCTAGTCGAGTGGCCTGGAGAGGTGATCTTCCCCTGGCCATCCTTCGGCCTGTACGCCTCCATCGGGACGATATTGGGATTGAAGATAACTAGAGTTCCCCTTACGGAGGACCATGAGATCAAACTAAGAGCACTACTCTCCGCCGTGACGGGCGGTACCCGCGCCGTCATCGTCTCGAACCCTAACAACCCGACAGGCACGTACCTCGCCTTCGAGGAGGTGCGTGCTTTCGCTCAAGCCCTCCCTGATAACGTGCTCCTGATCCTGGACGAGGCCTACCAGGAATTCGTCTCCGACCCGGCCTACGGCGGCTCGCACATCCTCGCCCTCGAAAGGGAGAACGTGGTCTGCGTCCGCACGTTCTCCAAGGCGCACGGCCTCGCCGGCTTCCGGGTCGGCTACGGGATAGCCGGACAGAGGGTGGCCGACTACGTCGAGCGGGTCCGCTTCCCCTTCTCCGTCAACCTCGCCGCCCAGGTGGCCGCCTCCGCATCGATGCGCGCCAGGGACAAGATAGAGGCCCGCGCCCGCTTTGTGATGAGGGAGCGGGAAAGGATCCAGAACGCCTTCAGGGAGGCCAAGCTTAACTACGTTCCTTCCCAGGGCAACTTCGTTCTGGTACAGACGGGACCGGAGATCTTCGAGCGGGGCGGCGTCCTGGTGCGAGAAGGAGATCCTCTCGGCTACCCCGGCTGGAGCCGGGTGACGGTCGGCGACTCGGGTGAGAACGACCGGGTTATAGGGGCGCTCGGAGGAGCATGAGCAGCACGCTGGGGATTATCGGGGTCGGCCTGATCGGGGGCTCCGTAGGCCTCGCCGCCGGCGACTCGGGATGGGAGGTAGTCGGCGTAGACGCCCCGCAGGTGCTCGAGAACGCTGCACAGAGCGGCGCCATCCACCGCGCCGCCACGCTAAAAGAGGTACGTGAGGCTGACCTCGTTGTACTCGCAGCGCCCATATCTAAGGTGACGGATCTGGTCGGGGATCTCATCCCGACCAACGCCCTCATCACCGACGTCGCGAGCGCAAAGAGCGCCATCGTGCGTAGGGCGGAGAACCTGAAACTACGCTTCGTCGGCGGACACCCCATGGCGGGCAGCCAGCTCTCGGGCGTCGCCAACGCAAGCTCGAAGCTCTTCGAAGGCGCCCGCTACTTCCTCACCCCAACGGGCCACACCGATCCGGATGACTACCGTGAGGTCGCCGGCTTCGTCAGGGAATTGGGCGCCGTCCCTACCGCCGTTGACCCCGAGAAGCACGACCTTCTTATGGCTGCACTCTCACACCTGCCCCACCTCATGGCGGTGGCGCTCCTGAAGGTCGCCTCGGACATCTCTCCTGAGGCGCTCTCCTTCGCCGGTCCCTCCTTCAGGGACCTGACCAGGGTGGGCGCTTCCAACCCGGAGCTGTGGTCAGATATCCTGGCAGAGAACGCCCCTGCGCTCGGTGAAGCCCTGGGAGCATTCGCCGGGGCGATGGCGCAATTGGGGAGTGAGATCAAAGACCGCGAGAGCATGGAGGGCCGCTTCAGGCAGGCCCGCGAGGCCTATGACGCCCTCGGCGGTATCCTCGTCGAGAAGGGCGACGCGAACGTAGACGTGGCGATCCCCGTCGAGAACCGTCCCGGCGTCTTCGCCGAGGTAACGACCCTGATGGGCTCGAACAACATCAATATCCTCGACCTCTACGTGAGGCACTCGAACACCGAAAGGGCCGCTCTGATTCTGACCCTGGACGCCGAAGCAGCGCAACAAGCCAGAGAGCTACTTCGGATCGCGGGTTTCACAGCGGAGCTTCAGGGATAGAAAAGGCGTCGCCTCGCTTCAGTGCGCTCAACTTAGCTTCGGTGCAATGGCCTCCCCGAAGTATGCTGATTCTTCGAAACGAAGCAGGAAATCCCGCATCGAGGTTTGTTCGATGTTAGAGACACCGAAGGAGATCTCCGCAGCCTCTTCGAAGTAAGTCACCGGTTCCATGCCGCGTCGGACAGCGCAGACGTACATGTCCCCGAGCGCCACGTAAGTATCCCTGTAGTCGGTGCCGTTATCGTCTATGGAGACCGCGGCCAGCCCGAGACGCAGCCAGCGGTCGTCGCAGGTGTCGGCGAGCCTGTTGGCGAACGACCACGCCTGGGCGAGCATGGGTCCCCGAACTGCCGTCCACCCCTCAAAGGAGCCTCGTATCTCGCGGCGCAGGGCTTCGTCGCCCCGCAGGTACAACTCGCACGCCAGGTTCAGGTCGGACGCAAGCTCGGTCCCTTCCGGCTGGTGAGCGGGCTCCCCGAGCGGCGCCCGCAGCCAGCCTCGAGGGTACGCTGGCTGACGGCCGTCCATCCGGACCTCCAACGCCTGCCAGGGATCTCCCGCGGACACCCCTTCGCCAGGCCGGTCAGCCGCTACTCCTCCAATAGATGTCGCAGTGCACCTTCGAGCTTGGGATGACAGTATTCGTATCCTGTCTCGTCGAGTTTCGCGGGCTCGACCCGGGCGCTGGCCAAAAGCAGGTTATCTGCCATGCCGCCGAGCACGATGCGGGCCGCAGGAGCAGGCACAGCGAAGAAGGTCGGACGACCTAGGACGCGGCCAAGCACCCTGGTGTACTCAGCGTTGGTCAGCGGGTCAGGGGCAACCACGTTTACGGGACCGCTCAAAGCATCCATATTTATAGCATGAACGAGGGCGCCGACCACGTCGTCGAGGGAGACCCAGGACCAGTACTGTCTACCTGAACCGATCTTGCCCCCCCCTCCGAGCTTGAAGATGGGTAGCGTACTCCCAAGCGCCCCACCTTCGGTACTGAGCACGATGCCGAACCTCGGGTGCACCACCCGCACCCCAGCCTCGCGCGCCGGCTGCGCCGCAGCCTCCCACTCCCAGCACACCCTGGAGAGGAACATGGTACCGGGCTCGCTCTCCTCGGTAAGCAATTCGTTGCCCCTGTCTCCGTAGTACCCGATCGCCGAGGCCGAGACCATCACGGATGGCGGCTCCGGTAACCCTGCGATCTTCTCCGCCAGCAGATGTGTCCCCTTCTGCCTGCTCTCCAGGATGCGCCGCTTCCTCTCCGACGTCCAGCGTCCCTCGGCGATGCTCTCTCCCGCGAGGTGGACCACGGCGTCAAACCCTGCCAGATCTCCTTCGATCATGCCCGCATCAGGGTCCCAGCGAATGTCCTGGCCAGAACGTGGCGTGCGCGTCAGACGGTTGACCCTGTGCCCTCCCGCCTCCAGCTCAGGGATCAAAGCCGACCCGATAAGCCCCTTCGCCCCGCTCACGAGAACGTTCATGCTCTTCCTCCAGACGCTAAAGTCTCCTCTATCCACATCGTAAGGTGCACAGCCCTACGTGACCGTATGATCTCTCCCAAAATACTCTCACGGCCTGCCGAACCGTCACAAGGCCACAGACGCGTAGATCGCTTCACCATGTTGTCCGGCCGGACCCCGCCCGATACCTCCGCAAGACCAGACCATATCTACTCGAAACAGATCCGGGCTCTTGTGGTAACATCCATGTGGATGGTATGTGGATGTTATATAGATGTGTTACAAGTGAGGCGCCGGCATGAGTGAGACGGAGAAGATCACGATCAATTTGGGGCTTGTGGATCTGGGGCAGATAGATTTGCTGGTGCAGGAGGGTTTCTACTCCAATCGCACTGACTTCATCCGAACGGCTATCCGCAACCAGCTCACCACGCACGCCGAGGAGGTCAGGCAGACGGTGGCGCGCAAGACGCTGGTGCTCGGGCTGCAGAACTACACCCGCCGCGACCTGGAGGCAGTGCGCGACGCCGGCGAGACGCTACAGATAAGAGTGCTCGGCCTGGCGAGCATTGACGATGACGTAGATCCTGAGTTGGCCCGCGAGACCATAGACTCCCTGATCGTACTCGGCGCCCTCAGGGCGAGCCCGGCCGTGAAGGCGGCGCTGAAGGACAGGATCCAATCCCCATAGAGAAAGGAAGGTTACGACCGTGAACGATCAGATGCAGAACGGTATGGCTGAGGCCACGCGCCTCACGCAGCAGGGCCGCCTCGAGGAGGCGACCGCCGCCATCCAGCGCGCCCTCGGAGGCACGTTCGCCCCGGCGGCGCAGGAAGATTCCGGCAACACAAGCGAGCCGATAGAGGTAATCTCCCGGCTCTTAAGAGAGACTCCCCGGGGCTCTGTGGGGCCCCGGCGTGCGGCCGATCGCCGGCCTGACGCGGCCACGTGGAGGACCCCAGGGCCAACCCTGCTCACCCGCGGCGTGCAACGTCCGCCTGGTACGACGGCTGGAAGACCCGCCTCCGTCAGCGTCCCCGAGGGTGGAGACTTCCTCGAGCGTTCGTATACCAACAGCGCCGGAACCCGCTCCTACAAACTGTACATCCCGAGCGGCTACACCGGACAGGCCGTTCCCCTGATCATCATGCTACACGGTTGCACCCAGAACCCGGACGACTTCGCTACGGGCACCCGCATGAACGAACTCGCCGAGGAGCACACATTCCTCGTCGCGTATCCCGCTCAAGCAGGCAACGCCAACATGCAGAAGTGCTGGAACTGGTTCCAGGTTGCGGACCAGCAGCGCGGTCGGGGCGAACCGTCGCTCATTGCGGGCATCACGAGACAGGTGGTAGACGACTACGAGGTCGCCGAAGGCAGGGTGTACGTAGCTGGGATGTCGGCAGGAGGAGCGATGGCTGCGATCATGGGCGCGACCTATCCCGACCTCTACGCCGCGGTCGGCGTCCACTCAGGCCTCGCCCCTGGATCAGCCCACGATATGTCTTCCGCGTTCACCGCGATGCGCCAGGGCGGACCGGTAGTCGCACACAAGGATGTTGCTGGAGGAGAATATCGGGAGACCCTACCAACGATATTGTTTCACGGGGATGGCGATACTACCGTTCATCCGCGCAACGGTGAGCGCCTTCTGGCCCATCTAGCCCGTGGCGGGAACGGCTCGTTACCACGAGTAGGGACGCGCCAGGGTCAGGTCCCAGGCGGTTACGAGTACACGCGGTTTACCTACCGTGACACGGAAGGTAGAGATCTCGTGGAGCGGTGGAGCGTGCACGGGCTAGGACACGCCTGGTCGGGCGGGAGCTACCCAGGCTCGTACACGGATCCCAGAGGGCCCGATGCCTCTGCCGAGATGGTTCGTTTCTTCGAGCAGCACCACAAACGGTAGAGAGGCTGGGGCCGTGCTCCGTGTCCGCGCCGGAAACCCGCTCTACAGCTGGTTCTCTCGCCTGGCCGGAAGCTCGCCGTTCGGGTCTGCGCCCCGAGCCCGCATCCGGCGTTGCTCACCTTCGCCCTGCGGGCTGTCTTCGCTGGCGAGGGATGCGCCGCCGGCAAGGGCTCCGAGGGTCCCTGCGAGGTCCTGTATCTCTGAAGGAACGACGAAGAGCTTGCTCGCCGGGCCCTTCGCCATCTCGGGGAGGGCCTTCAAGTAGAGGTAGCGGAGTGATTCGGGAGAGAGATCAGAGCCTTCGAGCCGCTCGAAGAGCTTGCCCGTCATCTCGATCTGGGCGGCCTGTACGTTGCGGTAAGCCTCCGCTTCGCCCTCGGCGCGCACCACGGCCGCCCTCTGATCGCCTTCGGCGCGAAGGATTGCGGACTCTTTTTCGCCTTCGGACTTCAGGATGGCAGCCCGCTTGTCACCTTCGGCGGTCAGGATGGCGGCGCGGCGGGTCCGTTCGGCCTGCATCTGCTTCTCCATCGCCTGCTGGATGTCTCTGGGGGGGATGATCTCCTTCAGCTCCACCCTCGTCACCCTGATGCCCCATTTCTCCGTCACCTCGTCGAGGACAGAGCGGAGCTTCGCATTGATCTCGTCACGGGAGGTCAGGGTCTTGTCCAGGATGAGGTTGCCGATGACGTTCCTTAGAGTGGTCTGGGTGATCTGTTCCAGCGCCAGGTGGAAGTTTGCGACCTCGTACTCTGAAGCCCTGGCATCCACCACCTGGTAGTAGACGACCGTCGAGATCTGCATCCCGACGTTGTCGCTCGTGATGACCGCCTGGGGCTGGAATGCGATGACCTGCTCCCTGAGATCCGTTTTGGGCAACATACGATCGACAACAGGGACAACAAAGGTGAGACCGCTCTCGGCGGTGCGGTGGTAGCGGCCGAGACGCTGCACTATGGCCACCCTGCTCTGCGGGATGATCCTGATGCTCCGCGCCGCCACCAGAAAGACCACGAGCGCCAGTACCGCCAACCCAATAAGGCCGGTCATGACTTATCCTCCTTCTTCTCCACGGTATCCACCAGGGCAGTAAGCCCGTCTGTGTCTAGCACCCTCACTTTGGCGCCTCGCTCTATCTTCTCGTCGGGGTGCAGCGAGCGGGCCGTCCAGAACTCCCCGCTGCCTATCCGCACCATACCCTTGCCTCCAGCCTCTATCTCCTCCGTCACCACAGCGCGCTCGCCAGTGATCCCCCGGTGTCCGAGGTACCTCTCTCTATCCCCAAGCGCGAGCCGGTTCAAGAAGGCGGGACGCAGGATGACCATGCTGAGAACCGAGGCCGCCAGGAACCCTACGGCCTGGACCGTAATGCTGAATCCAAGCAGGGCAGCTACGAGCCCCACGACAGCGCCGAGCGAGAAGAAGAGCAGGAAGAAAGAGACGGTAAGAAGCTCACCGACGAAGGCAAGGGCCGCCAGCGCAACCCAGAAAATGATCTCCCAATCCAAGTCTCGTGCCTCCTGGCCTAAGTTTACACCACCGCAGCCAGCGCGGAACCGACCCGCGGCCATCCCATCTGCCTACAATGCGACCGTGACTATCGAATCGGACAGGAGTCTCACCTGGCTCGGCAGGGCAGGGAGAGTGTCATCGCTCACGGCGGCGAGATCCCGACAGGAGAGGAGATCATGGGCCAAGCACGCGTAGTGCTCGACTGCGACACCGCGAACGAGGTAGACGACCAGTTCGCCATAGCCCACGCGCTCGGGTTGCCGGAGGGGACGCTGGAGGTGCGGGGTGTGATCTCTGTGCATAACACCACGGCCCACGGTCCCGGCTCGCGCGACATGTACCAGGAGGAGGCCGAGAGGGTGGTCGCCCTGTGCGCGAGCGACGTGCCCTGTATTCCCGGCGCGGAGCGCCCGATGGAGAGCATGGAGGAGCCGGTGCCGAGCGCGGGCCTCGAGTTTCTGGTGGAAGAAGCGCGCCTGAGCCCGCTGACCGTTATCGCCACGGGACCGGCGACGGACGTCGCATCGCTGTTTCTGGCGGCGCCGGAGTCGCGGGAGAACGTGCGCGTCGTCTGGCTCGGAGGGTTCGGGGACGAAGCCAGCTACAGAGTCTGGCAGAACAGGATGGGAGAGTTAAACGGCAGGTCTGACATCTCGGCCTGGCGCACGTTGCTGGAAGAACCCGTGGATCTCCTGCACATTCCCACGTGGCCTGCGCCGGCGAAGATACTGGTCGATCCGACTTCATTCGGAGAGGAGTTGCGCGCGCTCGGACGGCCCGCCGCATCGTACCTGGCCGAGATCCTGCAGCCTTTGGCCGCCGAGTACGAGGACCGGCCCGGAAAGGAACTGTGGGACCTGGCCTGCGTCACCGCCGTTGCCGATCCAGGAGCCGTAACGTCAGAATCACGGGTCGTCCCGACGGTGGACGCGGCGGGTACGCACGATTTCATGCAGCCGGGAAGGGAGGTAGACGTGGCCTCGGACCTCGACGAACGACGAGTACTCGCGGGCCTCATGGAAG
>DASQWQ010000045.1:0-9240 GCA_035640175.1 Rubrobacter sp.
TCCAGCGTGCCGGTCTCCTGACCGGCCTCGAAGAGCTCCTGTATCTCCTCTATGTCCCGCAGGTCACGTTGAGGCTGCAAAATCTACTCCGGGAACTTCAGGTTGAAACCCTCCTGTAGCCTTCACGTAATATATCTTAAAAGAGACAATAATCAATTTGCTTCCGCGTGTGCAGGCGGAGTCGTGCAGGCAAGACCACAAGGAGGACAAGCCGTGATGGGCCTGAGAAATCTGTACAAGGTGTTCCGCGAGACCCGCAACGCGGCGAGGGAACAGGCTACCCTCGCCGTCACCGGCGAGTCGCCCAGGGCCGTCGAGGTCGCCGCCCTGCTTGGGGCGCAGAGAGGCGTGCGCGGAGCAGAGGTGATCCTCTCTATCTCGGAGACGGAGGCTACTATCTCGGGAAAGGCCGTCGAGGATCCTGGTGAGATACCCCTTCCCTCGAAAGGCGGGAAGGCCATGCTTGGAGAGCTGGCGTCACACATCGTGCTGGCGCTCGACGAAGATTATCTGGTCGCGCTTGCGAAGGGGTATCCTCCGCTCCGGCGGGCCGTTTGTGAGGAGATAGTACGCAACAACGCCCGCCAGAACGCTGTGATCGGGGCGCTCCCCATCCCTGGGGCCGACATGCCGGTGATGACGGCAAACCAGGCGCGTATGGTACTCAACATAGCGGCCGCCTACGGGGAGGAGCTGTCGCTGGATAGGGCACGGGAGCTCCTCGGGGTGCTCGCCGCCGGTTTCGGCCTTAGGGCCCTGAGCCGCCAGGCCATGAAGCTCGTGCCTGTTGGGGGATGGGCCGCCTCGGCGGTCGTCGCCTACTCGGGCACCGTGGCGATGGGCCGTTCCGGCATCCTCTACTTCGAACGCGGCAAGCAGGAGGTCGGCGCCAAAGAGATGGCCAGGATCAGGAACCGCGCCATCGAGGAGGCGAAGGCCTTCGTCTCACGCATGCGCCGAAAGTAGGTTTCAGACTACAGGTATCAGATTGATCTTCGACGGCTTTTGCGGGAGGGTCGGCCTTTTCGCTGAGCGCTCTATATAATCGAATCTATGTTCTCTCTGTTGCGGCGGGTTCTTTCGGAGACGCGCTCCGGGCTCTCAACGTTGCGCAGACTGGGATTGAGGATCTTCTTAGCTTTGACAGCGTTGCAGGCGGTGATCGTTGGTGTGCTCGTTGCGATGGCCGAGTTCCGCAAGCGCCGCCAGGGTCCGCGGGAGGGATTCCCGTGGGAGGACCAGCCCGAGATAAGATTGGAGTCGGGAAAAGACCGGCTAAAGATCTACGCTTACGGGGTCAGCCTCTACGAGGCGATGCTCGACGAGATCGAGGCCGCGCAGGACGAGATCTTCGTCGGAACGTTTATCTGGAAGGGTGACGAGGTCGGGCGCCGTTTTGTGGAGGCCCTGGCCAGAAAGGCAGGCGAGGGGGTCGAGGTCTACGTCGTCTTCGACGGGCTGGCCAACGTTTTCGTGCCGCCCTCGTTCAAGAGGTTCCCTGAGAGGATCCACCGCCTCCACTTCCGTCCTCTGTCTGGGCCGACGAAGATACTCAACCCGAGGAACGTCTTCAGGTTCCACCGCCACGTGATGAGCGTTGACGGCAGGGTCGCGTTCCTCGGCGGCTACAACATCGGGTCCCTGTACGAAGCGGGATGGCGCGACACGCACGTCAGGGTGCGCGGCGATGCTGCCAGGGAGGTGGACAACGCCTTCGTCGACTTCTGGAACGCCCACCGCACAGAGGAGTTGCCCAGGATAACCCCCAACAAGGAGCGTGACTGGAACCCTGCCGTAAGGGTGCGCCGCAACGACCCTTACATGAGGATCTTTCCCATCAGGGAGATGTACATCGAGGCGATAGACCGCGCCAACTCCCACGTCTATCTGACCCACGCCTACTTCGTCCCCGACCGGGCGCTGAAAGCGCACCTGATAGACGCGACGAAGCGCGGCGTCGACGTACAGTTGGTCGTCCCCGAGCAATCGAACCACGTCACCGCGGACTGGCTCGCGCGGCGCCACTTCTACGAGCTACTCCAGGCCGGCGTCAGGATCTTCCTTTACAGGCACCTCATGATCCACTCCAAGACGGCCACCGTAGACGGCCTGTGGTCGACGATCGGCAGCGCGAACATTGATCGCCTCAGCATGCTCGGCAACTACGAGCTGAACATCGAGATCTACAGCAGCAGGCTCGCAGCCCAGATGGAGAGGATGTTCGAGATGGACAAGACAAACGCCGAAGAGGTGACCCTGGAGGAGTGGGAACGCCGTCCACTCCCCGCCAAGCTCGTCGAGCGTACCCTCGCGAGCCTTAGCCCGCTGGTGTAAAGGCATCAAGTTTTGGTTTCGGGTCTCCTCCGCGTCGGGGCGGCAGAGGATTAACGTCTGGTTTGTATAATGACGATAGTCGTGTTTTGGGGTATTCGTGTAAGGAGGACTCTTTGGCGCGGTGGCGACTCCTAGAGCCGGATGCGGATGTGGTGTCTGAGCTTGCGCAGGAGGCTGATGTGGACCTCCTGTGCGCCCGCGTGCTGGCCAATCGCAGCATCGCGCCAGGGGCTACGGCGGACTTCCTCTCCCCTTCGCTCGCCGCCGTCGGGATGCCCGGTGAGGACCAGTGGAACGTCGCTGCAGAAAGAGTTGCGAAGGCCATAAAGGGCGGGGAGAGGATCGGGGTCTTCGGCGACTACGACACCGACGGCATCACCTCGGCTGCCGTCCTGTTCCTGGCGCTCTCGCACTACACGGACAACGTCACCGTCGGCCTGCCGACCCGCCAGACCGGCTACGGCCTCCTAGAACCTTACGTGCGCGACCTTTTCGCTGAGGGTGTGGATCTCCTGATCACCGCTGACTGCGGCATCTCCAACAGGAGCGAGGTAGCGCTGGCGAACGAGCTGGGGATGGAGGTGGTCGTGACGGACCATCACATCCCACCGGAAGACCCGCCCGATACGGCGGTCGCTGTGCTCGATCCGAAGCTCTGGAATCCTGAGGACCCCCTGGCCGGAGTCGGGGTGGCCTGGAAGTTCGCTTGGGCCGTCGCCCGCAGGCTCGGCGACGCCGGGGGTAGGAAGCGCCTGGGGCGACTTCTAGATCTCGTCTCGGTCGGTACCGTCGTCGACATCGCGCCGCTCGTCGGGGACAACAGGGCGCTCGCCCGCATGGGACTCAAGCACATAAACAGGGGCCTCGCTGCCGGACGGGCGCGTCCCGGTATCGAGGCGCTGGTCAAGGTGGCCGGGGTTAGGGGGGAGCTCGACGAGGACGACCTCGGGTGGAGGCTGGGGCCGCGCATCAACTCCATAGGCAGGATAAAGAACCCGCGGCCTGCTCTCGACCTGCTTCTGACGGATGATCGTCGGGAAGCTTTCAGGATAGCCTCACTCCTGAACCAGCTCAACGCCGAGCGTCAACGGCGGACCACCTCCGCCGTCGAGCGGGCGATGGCGGAGGTGGATCCCAAGCAGGACTTCAAGGTCGTCGTAACGGAGGAGACAGGAGGGATCGCGGGTTTGATCGCCGGCCGCGTCGCCGGCGCTACGGGAAGGCCTGCGGCGATACTGACCCGCAGGGCCGACGACTCCTACGGCGGCTCGGCCCGCGCCGGCGAGACCGACGTCGACCTCTACGGCGCCCTCTACACGGTACGCCACCTTATGGGGGAGTGGGGCGGCCACCGCAGGGCCGCCGGCCTCTCCGTAAACCCTGGCAACCTCGATGCTTTTGTCGCCGGCGTCAACGAGGCCGTCAGGGCCCAGAGCATCGAGAAGCCGGAGATCTTCGTCTCCGCCATAGAGGTCGATGCCGAGATACCGCTCAGGAGCGTCTCCAACGGCCTGCTCGACTGGCACGAGATGCTCGCCCCTTTTGGCAGCGGGAACTACCGACCGATCTTCATTACGGAGAACTTGCGGATCGCTGGCTCGCGCAAGATCTGGGAGGGCATGAACCTCTTAGACCTCGAAGGGGGGATCAAGGCCAAGATGGCCGGCGAGCCTGACGGGGTGCCCTCGGGGCCATTCGACGCTGCGTACACGGTCACCCGCAGCCGGTACTCTGGGCAGGCCGAGCTGGAGATAGTGGACTGGAAGGCAGGCTAGTGAATGCCGTCGGCGTCGACGTTGGCGGCACCAAGATCGCCGCCGGGGTCGTTACCCCCGAGGGCAAGATCCTGAACGAGGTCCGCTATCCCACGCCACACTCGCCCAAGACGCTGGTCGAGACTATCGCCAGGGCGATCTCTGAAGTCGGGGACGGTCCCCAGGTCGGAGGGGTGTGCCTCGCCGTGCCAGGTCTGATCCTCGCCCAGGCGAACAAGGTCGTCTTCTCCCCGAACCTGCGGGCGGTTGAGGGGATTCCGCTGAAGGATGAGCTGGAGCCGAAGATCGGGATGTCCCTCACGATAGAGAACGACGGCAACGCCGCGGCATGGGGTGAGTTCCGGTTTGGGGTTGGCAGCGAGGCCGACCACCTGGTCTTCGTCACGCTGGGAACAGGTATCGGGGGCGGCGTCATCACGCACGGCATCCTTATGCGCGGCGCGCAGGGCTCGGGCGGCGAGCTCGGTCATGTAACCATCCAGGCCACCGGGCCCCGCTGCGCCTGCGGCAACCACGGCTGTCTGGAGGCCCTCGCCTCTGGCACCGCCATAGGACGCCGCGCCCGCGAGCTTGCTGTTGAGCAACCCGACTCGGCGCTCGGGCGCCTGGCCGCCAGACGACAGATACTCGGCGAGGACGTCACAGAACTCGCCCGCGGAGGGGACGAGTTGGCGCTCTCGGTACTTGACGAGGCAGGGAGGTGGCTCGGCGTTGGCCTCGCCGGGTTCGTAAACATCTTCAACCCCGAGGTCGTCGCCGTCGGCGGAGGCGTCATGGAGGCCGGGGAGCTCGTACTGAGAGCGGCCCGCGGGGAAGTCATCCGCCGCGCCAGGCCTCCTTCACGCGACCTGGCCGACGTCAAAGTCGCTACCCTCGGTCCCAGATCCGGCGTCCTCGGCGCCGCGGCGCTCGCCCGGGACGCATCCTCCGGAGAGTATCTGCTTGGCGGCTGAGAGATGCCCCTCACAGTGATCCCAACCCCCATAGGCAACCTGGAGGACATTACCCTCCGCGCCCTCCGCTACCTGCGCGAGGCAGACCTCGTGGCCTGCGAGGACACCAGGCGTACAGGACGCTTGCTCGCCCACTACGAGATAAAGAGGGACCTCATCGCCTACCACGAGCACAACGAGGAACGCCTGGCCCCTGAACTGACCGAAAGGGCGAAGTGGGAGCGCATCGCCCTCGTCACCGACGCCGGCACTCCCCTCGTCTCCGACCCAGGACACCGGCTAGTGCGCGCCTGCATCGAGGCCGGCGTCGAGATAGAAGCCCTCCCCGGCCCGTCGGCTCTCACCACGGCTCTCGTGGTCTCGGGGCTACCCGCAGACACGGTCGTCTTTACTGGCTTCCCGCCGCGCAAGGGAAGAGAGCGCAAGGAGTTGCTGGAGCGTATCTCGACACAGCCGTCCACCTTCGTGCTCTTCGAGTCACCGCACCGACTTGGGAAGACACTGGAGGATCTTCCTGCCCGGACTCCGGTCGCCGTGTGCAGGGAGCTTACGAAACTTTACGAAGAGGTCTTCAGGGGGACCGCTGAGGAGGCTGCAAGGTACTTCTCGAGGGGAGCAAAGGGTGAGATCGTGCTCGTGGTCCGTGGCGGAACGGCGAAGTCGGAAGAACGCATAGAGGAGGCAATCAGGCGAGCTCGAGGATACATGACGGAGGGGGAGAGCCCTTCGCGGGCGGCTCAGAAGGCGGCCCGCGAGTCAGGACATCCTCGCAGTGAGATCTACGAGCGGCTGGTAAAGGGCTGAAGGAGGTACCCGGCGCCTTTATAATGCCCCTCGCTGATGGCTCTGGGGAAGAGGTGATGGGCGCTATGCTTGTGGACTCGCACACGCACCTGTTGCGGCTCGAGGTCTCGCCGGAGAGAGCGGTAAGAAGCGCTGCGGAGGTCGGGGTCGTGGCTGTTGTGAACGTCGGGACCGACGTCGAGGATTCGCAGAGGGGGGCCGAACTTGCGGCGGTGTTGCCCAACGTCTACTCGACGGCAGGAATACATCCCCACAACGCCGGTACGTACACGGCGGCCGACCTCGAAGCGTTGGCCGAACTCTCGGAGTCGCCGGGGATAGTGGCCCTTGGTGAGGTCGGGCTCGACTACTACCGCTCGGAGTGGTCGGGGGAGGTGCAGCGGGCGCTGTTCGAGGATGTGATCTCACTGGCCAACGATACGCGCCTGCCACTGGTGATCCACTCTCGCGAAGCCTTCGCCGACACGATGGCCTGCCTAGGAAGCGCCAGGGTTCCGATCGTCCTGCACTGCTTTGAAGGTGGCGACCGCGAGGTCAGGGAGGCGAGGGAACGCGGCTACTACGTCGGCCTCGCAGGCAACGTCACGTATAGGGACAGCGAGACGGCCAGGGTGCTGCGCCTGATAGACGAAGAACGCATCCTCGTGGAGACAGACGCTCCTTACCTGAGCCCCCAGCCCTTGCGCGGCAGGAAGAACGCGCCCGAAAACGTCGTGCTCACAGCCGGATTCGTCGCCGAGAGGCTCGGGATAGAAGATGAGGAACTGGCCACCCTCACCACCCGTAACGCCCGCAATCTCTTCGGCCTGCCGCTAGAGGTGTAAGGTTCGGTGTCCGAGCAGGGCCAGCCGAAAAAACGCTTCGGACAGCACTTCCTGAAGGACCCCAACACCGCCAGGATAGTGGCCTCAGGCGTAACGAAGGATGACGTGGTCTTCGAGGTCGGCCCAGGACGGGGATTCCTGACGGCTTTCCTCGCCGAGAGGGCCGGCTTGGTACACGCCGTAGAGCTAGACCCCGACGTGCTCTCGAGCTTGCGCGAGGCGGTGGGCGAAAGGAACAACGTACGGATTCACGAAGGAGACGCCCTCCGCTTCGATTACTCTGGCCTCGACCCCGCACCGAACAAGCTCGCAGCCAATTTGCCCTACAACATCGCCTCGCCGCTCGTACTGCGGTTGCTCGAGGAAGTGGAGACGTTGCAGACGTTGCGATTCATGGTGCAGCTCGAGGTGGCGCGTAGGATGGCGGCGGAGCGCGGTTCCAAGGATTACGCGGCATACACCGTGCTCGCGCAACTTCTGGCGCGGGTGAGGATCTCACACAGAGTACCGCCGACGGTATTCGACCCGCCGCCCAGGGTGCACTCTGCGGTCGTCGAGATGGAGCGCAGAGAACCGCCGGATGACTACAGAGGGATAAAGCGCGTCGTGCTAGACGCGTTCAGAAGCCGCCGCAAACGGCTCGTCAACAACCTGCCAGAGCCGGCCCGCGGGCCGGCTCTGCGGGTCCTCGAGTCTCTTGGCCACGGGCCGAACGTGAGGGCTGAGGAGCTGGCGCCGGAAGACTTCGCGGCCCTGTACGCGGCGCTATCCTGGGCGCTGTGATGCGGGAGGTTCGGCTCAGGGCGTTCGCCAAGGTCAACTACGCGCTCGACGTTCTCGGACTTCGCGGGGACGGGTACCACGAGGTCAGTACCGTCATGCAGAGCATCTCGCTCGCCGACGAGGTGGAGTTGCGGCGCGCCGCCGGAGGTTTTGATCTCTCGCTAGAGCCTGAGGAGGTGGAGATCGGACTTCAGGAACGCAACACTACCTACCTGGCCTGGAAGGCGCTGCAGAGACTGACCGGTGAGGAGCTTCCTGTGAAGGTCACGCTGCGCAAGGAGATCCCAGCTGGCGCTGGTCTGGGAGGTGGCTCGGCCAATGCTGCGGCGGTCCTGGTTGGGCTGAGTGAGCTATTCGGTCTCGGGTTGCGGGTAGATGAACTGCGTGAAATCGGGGCCGGGATCGGGGCTGACGTGCCTTTCTGCATCTCGGGAGGGACGGCCCTGGGCGAAGGTGTTGGGGAGATCCTCACGCCGCTTCCTGCGCCACCGGCCCATCTCCTCCTCGTCGCCAAGCCGCACAGTAGCGCGGACACGGGCAAGATCTACCACGCCTATGACGAGGCAAGAACTGCGAGCATACGCTCTGTCGAGCCCGTCGTCTCGGCGTTGCGTTCGGGGAGCGTCCCGGCCCTCGCCTCGGCCATCGGCAACGACCTGGCGCCCGTGACCGGGTGTTTCATCCCTGAGGTGGCAACGCTGGGGCGGACGCTTCTAGCATCAGGGGCGCTGGGGGCTTCGATGAGCGGCAGCGGGACGGCAGTCTTTGGCATCTTCGACGACGCTGAAGCAGCCGGGATCGCGAAGGATACGATCAATGCGCCTTTCATCGCTGTCTACGAGCCGGTCTCCCGCGGGGTTGAGATTGTCTGAGCATTGCGATATCGTGGCCGGCCTTCAGGAACAGGTCGATAGTCTGGCGTCCGAGATTTTCGTCAAGCTTGAACCTCAAGCAGGACGCTCGAGCGGAACCTCCACAAACCTTTCACGGCTCATTTCGGCGCCATAGGCCACACAAGCCAGGACGTCCTCGCGGGAAAGTTGTGGATACTGTTCGAGTACCTGCTCCACCGTCATGCCCAACGCGAGCAGGTCCAAGATCAGGGATACCCAGATCCGATGCCCCCTGATGGAGGGTTTGCCGAAGGAAACGTTGGGGTCTATAGAGATCTTCTTCAGCAGGTCGTTGCGCTCCATTACCCCTGACTCCGCACGGGACAGTTCACTCAAAGCCATTACACTTGCAGGCGCCTGGTCCAGAATGAAGCCCAACGCCTGGCATTTCGAGATCGACCCTATCCTGACGGCGAAAAGGCGCTCCGGTATAATCGTCGTGAGCCTGTACTGGGGCGTGGCCAAGTGGCAAGGCACCGGGTTTTGGTCCCGGGATCGCAGGTTCGAATCCTGCCGCCCCAGCCGAGGAGCGTGTGGTACGCGACCGCCGGGTAGACGAACGATAGGATTGGTGCGAGTACATGTCTGAGAGTTCGCGGATCTTCGCCGTGATCCTGGCGGCGGGCAAGGGCACCAGGATGAAGTCGAACCGGGCGAAGGTTCTGCACACCCTGTGCGGTGTCCCGATGGTTAACTACGTGATCGAAGCCACTAGGCCCCTCGTCCCCGAGGAGCTATTCGTCGTTGTAGGCCATCAGGCTGACCTTGTCGAGGCGGTCCTGCCCGAGGACGCGAAGCCCGTTTTGCAGGAGGAGCAGCGCGGGACCGGGGATGCTGCGCGCGCCGCCCTTGCCGCCCTCGAAGAGGAAGAGAG
>DASQWQ010000046.1:0-8797 GCA_035640175.1 Rubrobacter sp.
CCCCGTCGTCGGCCAGGAGGTTCAGCACCACCTCCTCCACCGTGCGGGTGGAGGTGCGCGTCAGGGCTACGTTCTCAACCACCGCGTCGCGCTCGCGCAACCACTCCGCCGTCCCCGAAGCGAAGGCGCGTAGCTCCCTGGTGCCCTCGACGTAGCCGACTCGGGGGTCGTCGAGGACGGGCTGGCGTGCGGCGAAGGAGCTCACGAGGGCGTCAGGTTCGTCTGCGAGGATGCCCTCGTAGTAGGGGACGGCGTCGTTGGTGCTGGTAGCCTCCGCTTCTTGCGCGCGCCTAGCTGCGGCTATAGGGGCGGTGAAAACCTCGGGCATCCAGGGCATCGGAACCTCCTCTGAGTAGGATCACGTGTTGCGCACGAACCCACAAAGCCTACGCTATTTACCCGAGCGTGGAAGGAAAATTCTCGGAACTTCGCCTGTTTAGATTCACGGAAGTTGGAGTATCGTGACCATTACCCCGACCGGGGAGAGATCCTCTACGACTTCGAAGACGGGTCATGGCGGCTGCAGCGCGCCGACGGGACCCTAATCGAGGAAGGCAGGGATTCCTGAGTGAGGACACTGAATAGCTTCGCAGGATTGCACTATTCACGCGAGTGTGTGGAAGGGTAATTCTCAGAAGTTCCACCGTGTAGCACGCCTTCATCGCGACATACCTAAGTCTGCCGCATATAGACTAAGGTTCTAAAGAGACTGGAGTTCTAAAGAGAGGTACTTCTACAAAGAGGCACCGATAGTCTAGAAGGAGGCAACGAAGTGAAGAGAGCAGGCATCTTCCTCACGCTGATGAGCGTAATGGTCGTCGTCTTCGCCGGCGTGGCCCTAGCCGCATTGATCAAGGGCAATGATAGGCCGAATTACCTTGTAGGCACCCCTAATGGTGACGCTATCTACGGCTACGGTGGTGCTGACCGCATCGACGCTCGGGGCGGCGGCGACGCGTTGCACCTTGGCGGTGGTTCGGACAAAGGCCACGGTGGGCGCGGCGACGACTATATCCGTGCGGTAGATAGGAGCAAAGACGACATCTCCTGTGGTCCTGGCTCTGATCGGGTGAGAGCTAACCCCGGGGACAACGTCTTGGAGGGGTGTGAGAAGGTCATCAGGGATGGCAAAAGGGTCGACTAACCCCCGAGAGGAGGGAGGCGAGGAGAGTGGCTCTGAGCTGAAGGGACGTGTTCGGCGGTTGGGTCCCGGTCGTATAGAAGCCGTGGTCCTTCCTTTCAGCCGTATTCACCGAAGTGCCTGTAAGGTAAATTCTGCGAAGTCCGGATGCACATCCTGTGCAGCCTTGGCCCATCAGGCCGGGGGAAACGGACTCCCCCGGCCGGCGCATTCAAGTCGACAACACATGTTGCGGTGCTGGATAGATATGCGTGTTTCTGCTTAGGAATGGCTCTTAGTTTTACGGTCGTGCGGACTCTCCTAGGTCTCCGCTTCTCCTGCAGCCTACGAACGGCTGCTAGCACCCGTGTCCGTTGCGTCGGCCCCCCTCCGCCACCGCAACCCTGGCCTGCTCGGTGGGCACGGAAGGTGTCGCTGGGGTAGCGCGTCCGCGCGTTTGGCCTGCCCTTTCGTACACGGACCTCTCCGCCTTAACGTGCTGGTAGGAATCCTCAGCGTTACTTAGGTTCTATTTCCTCGAGGCCGAAGAACGCAGCGCGGCGTCTGGCCTCTGGCAACTATCGCAGGTCTCCTGTGACTCGGGACATTATTTCCCACCGAGATCCTGACGCCTGCCTTTTGACGGCGGGACACCTACAGCGGCTTACGTGATGTTTGATCCTCGACGAACTGTCTGCATGAGGGCGTATTCGGAGGATCTCAGGCTGAAGGTGTTGGATGCGGTCGATCGCGGGAGGCCTCGCGAGGAGGTAGCACAGATCTTCGGGATCTCGCTGCCCTCGATCAAACGCTGGCTAATGCTTTTGCCTCCTCGCCTACGGGTTCGACGCCGAGCACCTTGGCGGCGGCTTGCGCCGGAGTAGAGCTCGCCGGGCGTCCCCGCAGTTTCATCTCGATTGTGCTCGAGAGGGTCATCGCTGCTGTCCCGGCGACCCCGGTGAACCCTCATGTAGGAGGCCCGCGAGAACAAGCACGGAGAGCTCAAACGGAGATTTCAGTACCAGGTCCAGAGCTCTACTAATACAACCGGTAGCGTGACGTGAGTGTAGTCGAGTAGCGTTTTCGTCCTTTCAGCTATTCTCTAGAGCGTAATCAGGGTTCGTAACGCCTTTCCTAACACACTGGAGACGCTAGCGGTGTAGGATGGGGAAGACGAACGCAGAGACGGTGCCGACCGCTCACAGACGAAGGATGGATTGGCAGTGAACCTAGCAGAGTACCTATCCGAGAGGGTACTCTACCAGGAATCACGAAGCCTACCAGGAATCACGAAGCCTCGCGGGCGGGGTTTCGCGTGGATAGAGTGAATGTCAGCTTGAAGGCGTTGCGGTCAGGATTGGCCCGTCTCGGACAGCACCTACGCCGCGGAGGAGCGGCTTATGGGGTACTGCTCATCG
Source organism: Rubrobacter sp. (assembly GCA_035640175.1). Lineage (GTDB taxonomy): Bacteria > Actinomycetota > Rubrobacteria > Rubrobacterales > Rubrobacteraceae > Rubrobacter_D. The sequence goes on from DASQWQ010000046.1 coordinate 2,539, forward strand.
CGCTCCTCCTCACGCTCCTCGCTTGGTATTATGTCCGCCAGAACGTCGAGACACAGACCCGCGTCCGCTTCGATGAGACAACCCAGGCCACCCAAGAGGCCATAGAGCGCCGCACCAAAGCCTACCTCGATGCTATGTTCGGCGCGCGTGGGCTCTTCTACGCTAGCGAGGCGGTCACCCGCGAGGAGTGGGACAACTACGTCGAGGGCATAGAGCCGGGCGATCGTTTCGAGGGCCTCCAGGCCCTCAGCTACGCCGAGCACGTGGTGCCTGAGAACAGAGAGGCTTTCGAGCGCAGAGCGCAGCAGGAGGGCCTGCCCGAACTGCGTCCGGAGCTGGTTCCCGGCGGAGAACGACCCGCGTATTTTCCCATAACCTACACTGGTCCCCTCGACGCGGCTAATCAGACAAGGCTCAACTACAACTTCTACGCTGAAGCCGTGCACCGGGAGGCCATGGACCTAGCGCGGGATACTGGATCCCCGCGCGCGACGAAAATGGTCTACGTGCTCAGCGAAGCTCCCCCAAACCATAATGCTGATCTTGCCTTGCGACCGGGCTTCGTCGTGTACCTTCCGATCTACCAAAAGGGCGACCCGCTGGGGACCGTCGCCGATCGGCGGCGCGCGCTTCAAGGATTCATCGTTGGTTCTTTCGTTAGCGACGAGTTACTCGACGGGGTCTTCAAGGGGTACTTTCACCCCTTGATAGATTTCGAGGTCTACGACGGCGTGCATGTGGTGTCGAGTCCGCTGCTCTACGACAGCGACGGCATACTGCGTGGCCGAGAGGAGAAAAAGGAGAACACGGCGTCGAGTTCGCTGCTCTACGACAGCGACCGTGTTCGCTCCGGAGAGAAGGGTAAAGATGCCCTCTTCACCGAAGATAGCCGGATCGAGGTAGCCGGGCGCGAGTGGAGCCTGTACTTCGCCACGCTGCCTAAGTTCGAGAGGGAAGTTGAGAGCAACCTGCCCAGCTTGGTGCTCGCGAGCGGCGTTAGCGTGAGCCTCCTGCTCTTCGGTATAACCTGGATGCTCGTGCGCAGCCGTACACGTGCCGAGCGCGCGAGCAAGGATCTAGAGGAAGCCAACAAGGAACTTGAAGTCTTCTCCTCGGAGGCTGAGACTCGTCACCGGACGCTCGTGGAGCAGATCCCGGCTATCACCTACGTACAAGAGCCTCTCGAGTCCAATAATCCCAAAGCCGTTACTTATGTGAGCCCACAGTACGAAACCATTCTCGGATACCCTCCAGAGGCGAAGATGATCGACGAGGAGCACTGGCTTAGGACGATTCATCCTGAAGATCGGGAGCGGGTGCTGGCCGAGGAAGTCCGCACGGACGAGACCGGCGAACCCTTCAAGGTAGAGTACCGAGTTATCGCAGGGGATGGGCGGGTAGTGTGGGTGCGAGATGAGGCGACCCTGGTGCGTGATGAGGAGGGGCATCCCCTATACTGGCTGGGTGTCCAGTACGATATCACCGAGCAGAAGCGGGAGGCCCAGGAGAGGGAACGCATTGAGCAGGAGCTGAGGATCGCACGCCTGATTCAGCAGACCCTTCTGCCTAAGACCTTGCCGGAGTTTCCCGGCTACGAGGTGGCTGCTTACTACCGGCCCGCTAGGGAGGTAGGAGGAGACTTCTACGACTTCTTCGACGTCGAAGAGGGTCGCTTGGGATTGGTTATGGGGGACGCCACGGACAAGGGCATGCCGGCGGCCCTGGTGATGGCAACGACTCGTAGCGTGTTGCGAGCCGTCGCCCAGAGCTCCAACTCGCCGGCGGAGGTCTTGAAGCGGGCGAACGACGCGCTGGTCGCTGACATCCCTGCCAATATGTTCGTCACCTGCTTCTACGCCATCCTCGAGCCCAAGAGCGGACGCCTACTCTACGCCAACGCTGGACATGACCTACCCTACCTGCGCCGAGGTAGGGGTACGGAGGAGCTGCGTGCGAGGGGGATGCCGCTGGGACTCATGCCAGGGATGTCCTACGAGGAGAAGGAGATAGTACTCGATGCTGGCGAAGGCGTCCTCTTCTACAGCGATGGCCTGGTCGAGGCTCACGATCCCAAAGGCGAGTTGTTCGGCTTCCCACGGCTGCAGAGGCTGATTGCAACCCGCAGTGCGGGTAGCGGCGAGGAGTTAGTCGACTTTCTCCTAGAGGAGCTCTACTCCTTCACCGGAGAGGGGTGGGGGCAGGAGGACGACATCACTCTAACGACGCTCTACAGATCGGCGGAATGAATTCCGCCCTCTGGCTGGCCTTATTCACCCTATGGTGCCGTGCACGGACCTCTACGGCGACAAGTTGCGAGTCAATGTAACCGGTACGTTGACGCGAAACCGCCAAAAGATATACTAGCTGTAATTCTGGGGAGTAGCCGTCCGTCTTCAGGGGCGGAAGGCTCGGTCGTCATTACGGAGCTCTTGCTCCCGGCCGGCCACTCGCGTTAGCCGAACGCGACGGGCGAGACCACCATATATAGGCTTGGCCGTGGTAGGTTCTCGTGATTCCCGCGGCCCGTCCATAAGAGAGGTGGCCATGTCGATCGCGCTTCCCGTTCGTAGGTGCCGTCCCGCAGCTAAGAGCGGCGGGGTCTGCCGCACGAGAGAGCGGCCATTGAGCGTGCTCCCAGCCATAGTAGAGTTCGTAGCAGCCCCTGCGGCAATCCTTCTCGGCGGCTCTTTCCTTACCCGTGAGGTGCAGATCTTCGGGAGACGATTGGGTCTCCGGCAGGGAGCCGTTGGCAGCCGACTCGCGGGTTGGGATATGGGAGAAGGCGCCGGAGATAAGCGTCGGAGTGATCCTAGCGCCTTTGGCCATCGAGCTGCCCGAGAAGCCATGCCATATCCGGGTGAATGCCAACGGCTCGGTGGAGCCCGCCATTGCCTACGCGTCTCCTCCTACTGGATTCCTGCTTTCGCGGGGATGACGTATAAGTGGACACCTACGTGCCTGCTCGCATCCCGAACGCGCTCCCGCTCAAATGGACTCGGTATCAACTGTGTTCTCTTGGGTTATGGACACGGATACCCTTACTTTAGAGCACATGACCGAGGTTATGATCGTCCAGAACACCATACCCGTGACGTTCATGGTGAGAGCGGTCTTAGGCGCCGTCCGATGGGAGCAGCGGAAGGGAGGCAAAGATGACCCAATTCCCGACGAAGATATTGCTGGCCACCAACGGCCCCGAGAACACGGCCCAGGCGACCAAGGCGGCGGTCGATATCGCCACAAGGAGAGGCTCGGAGATTCATCTGATCCATGTCTGGCACGATGTGCACACCCCCCACGCACATGACTTCGTGAAGAGAGAGCTTCGGCGGCAGGGCCGCGAGATCCTCGACGAGGAGGTAGAACGGATCGGAGAGATGGGAGGAACCGTCACTCGATCCCATCTCCGGGAAGGACGCACCTTTGAGGAGGTCATCAAGCTGAGCGATGAGCTCGAAGCTGATCTGCTGCTGGTGGGGAGCCGGGGCTACAGAGGCCTAAGACGCATGCTGATGGGCAGCCAATCCGAGGACATCGTCCACCACGCGCACCGCCCGGTTCTGCTGGTGCGGTGCGGGGAGAACGTCTGGCCGCCCGCCCGGATCGTCGCAGGCGACGACTTTTCCGAAGACGCAGGGAAAGCGGCGGAGCTTGCCGCGAACCTGGGGAAGCTCTTCGGTGCCCGGATGCTGCTGGTGCATGCTGTCCCGCGGTTACCGCAAACATCCAGTGAGGCAAGCGAAGCGAAGCTGAAAGACCGGGCGGGTGAGCTGGAAGACATCCTTCAACAGCGGCCACAAACCAGGATAGTCGCAGGCGACTCTGCAGAGGTTCTCATAGAGGGAGCGCAGGAAGGTGAGGAACCTACCCTCGTCGCGGTCGGCAGCCGGGGTTTGGGGCTGGTAGGACGACTGAGGCTGGGGAGCGTCTCCACCAAGGTGGTCAGGGCAGGGTTAGGAGCAGTCCTGGTTTATCCGCCCGTGGGGGAAGGTAGGTTGCGCAGATGACGGCAAGCAAAGCGTGGGCCCAGACCTGGCTGACGACCTTCGAGAGCACGGTCGGTCCTCGCCCGAGGCCTAGCGAGGTTCGCCGGGGAGGGGACCCACAAAGGGAATCGGCGGATGGGTAAGCACCGGAGCGGGGAGCGAGCCGCCTGGTACATGTTAGAGGCGGCGGAGGTACTGCGGGCTCTTGGTACCGACGCGGTGTCGGGGCTGAGCAACGAGGAGGTCGTTCGTCGACGGGAAGAGCAGGGTACGAACGAGCTCGAAGATAGAGGCACAAGGAGTCCCTGGGCGATCCTGTGGGACCAGTTCATCTCCACCATGATTGTCATCCTGATCGTCGCGGCGCTCGCCTCTGCTCTCCTTGGTGACTATGAGGATTCGATAGCCATCGCGGTCATCGTCGTGCTCAATGCGGCTTTGGGATTCGGCCAGGAGTACAGGGCCGAGAGGGCGATGGCCGCCCTGCAGCATCTGTCTGCGCCCAGGGTGAAGGTTCGCAGGGAAGATCGGGTGCGGGAGATCTCGGCCAGTGAACTGGTGCCAGGAGACGTGGTCTTGCTCGAGGCGGGGAACCTGGTGCCGGCGGACGGGAGGCTCTTGGAGAGCGCGAACCTACGGGTCCAGGAGGCGGCCCTCACCGGGGAATCGGAGCCGGTGGAGAAGAATCCGGCGGCACTGGAGGAGGAAGACCCGCCGCTTGGGGAGCGAGCCGACATGGTCTACTCAAGCACGGTAGTCGCCATGGGTAGGGGTCTGTTCGTGGTCACCGAGACCGGTATGGCTACCGAGCTCGGCAAGATCGCGTCCATGATCCAGAGCACCGATCGAGAGCAGACCCCCTTGCAACGGCGCCTGAACCAGGTGGGCAAGGTGCTGGCCCTTGCAGCCCTGGTCATCGTCGGGATTGTATTCGCACTAGGTCTGCTACGTGGAGAGGATCTGGAGGTAATGTTCCTCACCGCCGTGAGCCTGGCGGTCGCGGCCGTACCCGAGGGGCTGCCAGCGGTGGTGACCATCGCTCTCGCCCTGGGTGCCCACAGGATGTTCAAGCGGCGGGCCTTGATCCGCAAGTTACCTGCGGTGGAGACCCTGGGTTCTGTGACCGTGATCTGCTCGGACAAGACAGGAACTCTGACCCAGAACCGCATGACCGCGACCGTGCTCGATGTAGCCGGCCACACCGTGGAGCTGGTTGGAGGAAGCTTCGCCGATTCGAACTCTGGACCGGAGGGTGGGACGCCGCTGGCGGTCGGGGACGATCCGACGCTCGCCCTGCTTCTGGCCGGCGGCGCTTTGTGCAACGACGCCTTGCTGGAGGACCACGAGGAGGATAAATTTCGCGCGGTAGGGGACCCGACCGAGGGTGCCTTGGTGGTGGCAGCTGCCCGCGAGGGCTTGAAGAAGCCAGAAATCGAGGTCGCGCTCCCCCGTGTCGGGGAGGTTCCCTTCGACTCTGGGCGCAAGCGGATGACTACCGTTCACGAAGTGGTTTCGGACTCAGAGAACTTGGAAGCCCTTAACCTCGTCTTGAATGCGGATCAGGAGAATGCCTCCTACATCGCTTTCACCAAGGGTGCAGTGGACAGCCTGCTGGAGATCTCGAGCGAGGTTTGGACCGACGACGGGCAAATCGAGCCTTTGACGGAAGGATGGCGAGAGAGGATCTCGGCCGCAAACGAGCGACTGGCAGGGGACGGCATCCGCGTCTTGGGCGTAGGGTTGAGGCGCCTGCGGTCAGTCGATGGTTTTGGGGAAGAGCTTGAGCGTGACCTCACGTTCTTGGGAATGGTAGGTCTGATCGACCCGCCCCGGTCTGAAGCTAAGGACGCTGTAGAGACCTGCAAGCGAGCGGGCATCCGACCAGTGATGATCACGGGCGACCATCCCCTGACCGCCCGGCACATCGCCACCGAGCTAGGCATCGCCCAAGACAATCGCATCCTGACGGAGAGAGATCTCGCCAGCCTCCCGGGGGAGGATCTCGTGGACCTCGTCGAGGAGGTGCCCGTCTACGCACGGGTCTCGCCGGAGCACAAGCTCGACATAGTCGAAGCCTTGCAAGCGAAAGGCCATATCGTCGCCATGACGGGCGACGGAGTAAACGACGCCCCAGCCTTGAAGAGAGCTGACATTGGCGTGGCGATGGGTGTAACGGGCACCGACGTCTCCAAGGAGGCCGCGGACATGGTCTTGACCGATGACAACTTCGCGACCATCGTCGCTGCAGTCGAACAGGGCCGGGTCATCTACGA
>DASQWQ010000047.1:0-8206 GCA_035640175.1 Rubrobacter sp.
TCCGTCCGGGGTGTTGATGCCTACTACCGCGGCCATGGCCGCGAAATCCTCCTCGACCTGATTCAGCCCTGGGAACAGCCCCCATTCCGTCTCGGCGAAGGTACCGTAGGTCACCCCCCGCACGTAGAACCGCTCGCCGTCGACCCGCAAGAACTTACCGTCCACCTGGGGCCCGATACCTCCCGTAGCCCGGCCGGAACGTCCTTGTGCCAACTTAAACTTATTCATAGGCCTCACCGCGAGTAGCACGGATGATCCTGATTGTCCAGCCTGGGGCGTGTCTGCCAACTGAGGAAGTCAGGCAGATCATCGGCGAGGCGAGAGCAGCCGCCCGTCGGGGAAGATCAGCAGCATCAGCAAGCCGCGGTACTATTCGTTGGGCACCGGTTGTTGCTGGGACAGGCGGCGGGCGGATAGGGGTACAATGGCGATACGAGTGGAGGTTTGGGGCTTTCTGGGTATGGGTGCTGTGACGGTGTCGGATCACCTGAGGTTGGACGCGGTTTGATGCGAGTGGAAAGACTCCGAGGCATTGAGGAAGTGGACAGGGAGATGTGGCGCACGCTGGAACCGCCCGAGTTCCCTTTCTTTGACTTCGAGTTCTTGCGTGCGCTCGAGCACTCGGGCAGCGTCGGCCGCCGCAGCGGATGGTCGCCGGCATATCTGGTGTGCAAAGAAGGGGCACGTCTCCTCGGCGCCCTCTGTCTGTATCTGAAGACGGACTCCTACGGGGAGTACATTTTCGACTGGGAGTGGGCGCGGGCCTACCAGCAGTACGGGCTCTCTTACTACCCCAAGGTGGTAGCCGCCGTGCCGTTCACACCCGCTACAGGGCCCAAGCTCCTCCTGCCTCCTGATATAGATGTCACGACCCGTGCCAGGGTGACGAACGCCTTGCTCGAGGCGGCGGAGGACCTGGGAACAGAGTATCGGGTGAGCTCCTCGCACGCGCTCTTCCTGCCAGAGGAGGAACTCGGGGAGTTCATGAGGAGAGGCTTCACGGTCAGACACTCGCTCCAGTTTCACTGGCGCAACCGGGACTACGAAACGTTTTCGGACTACCTGGGGACGCTCTCGGGAAAGCGGCGGCGTCAGATCTTACGCGAACGACGCCAGCTCGAAGGTGAAGGGCTCGAGATCCTACACCTCACAGGAAACGCGCTCCTTCCCGAACACGCCGCCTTGATGCACAGATTCTACCTCGCCACGCTGGACGGCAAGTGGGGCGTTCCCTATCTCAACAGGGCCTTCTTCGACGAGGTCTTCAAAACCATGAAAGACCGGACTCTGCTAGTCCTCGCACGCGACGTAGCCGGCCTCCCCTTGGCAGGAGCGCTCTTCTTTCTCAAAGACCGTTCGCTCTTCGGCCGCTATTGGGGCGCAGCACAACAAAGGCGCAACCTGCACTTCGAACTGTGCTATTACCAGGCTATCGACTTCGCTATCGGGCGAGGCATCAACCTTCTGGAGGCCGGCGCCCAGGGCGAGCACAAGCTGGCGCGAGGCTTCCTCCCTGCTCTCACGTACAGCGCACACAAGATAAGGGACCCGGCCTTCGAGCGAGCTATCAGGGAGTACATAGAGTCGGAGAAGCAGGTGCTCCAAAGGGTCATGAAAGAGTACTCCTCCCACGATCCTTACAAACGCTGAGCTGGCTGGTTATAAGGGCAGAGTATTATATTGATAAGCGTGGGTGGCGAGCTCTTCTGCGCGGCGGATGTAGCGCATGGTCGTTTTGGGGTCTGAGTGGCCGAGGAACTGCTGGATGACGAGGAGGGGCGCCTCGTTTATGGCCATATTGGTGCCTACGGTATGGCGGAGGGAGTGGGGTGAGATGGCCTTTGTTATGCTCGCGGCCCGCACGTACTTCTTCACAATGTTCTGGACCGAGCGGGTGGTGAGGGACTTCTCCTTGCCGACCCTTGAGGTGAAGAGAGGTTTGCGGGAGTCGGGGTGAGAGGTAAAGCTCCGTTCAGTGAGCAGGACGTAGCGTTGAATCAGGCGCCACAGCTCGGGTGAAAGCGGCACGTTGCGGACCTTATCGCCCTTACCTAGAACGCGCAGGAGGACCTGATCCGCCGCCGCTGCGCGGAAGTCCCCGATCTTCAGCCCCACGACCTCGGCCTCCCGCAAGCCGCAACCCGCCATCACGGCGAGCATGACGTAGTCGCGGTAGTTGGAGGCCCTGGCGGCGTTCAACATGCGCGAGAGCTCTTCCTCGGTCAGCACGTTGTAGGCCGGGTCCTGGCCTACGCGCGGGCTCTTGGCGAAAAAACGTAGAGACTCAGGGTTGACCGTCGTAGCGCCCGCCATGTACGTAAAGATCAAAAACCGCCTGAGCACAGCAAGTTTCTTGGCCGCCGTCGCTGCCGCATATGTCCCTATTAGATGCTCCCTATAAAGCGAGATGTCCTCGGCAGTCAGTTCTCCAAGCCCCTTCCCCATCTTATCCTCTAGAAAAGAGATGAATAGAGTGAGTTCAGTATTATAAGTTTTAATGGTTTGAGGGCTTGTAAGGGTACGGAGGTATACCGCGACGAGGCGTTTGGCCTCGGGGAGGAGGACCTGTGGGGATAGGGTTGTATCGTCGAGTGGTTCGGGAAGGTTAGTCTTGCGGGTCATCGTAGGTTATGAGGGAGACGACATGATAGGGTTTTAGCTTTTCGCGGCCGCCCAGGTAAGCGAGTTCAATGAGGAAGGCCACGCCTGCGACCGTGCCACCGGCGTTTTCGACGAGCTGGCACATGGCGCGGGCCGTGCCTCCTGTTGCGAGGAGGTCATCTGCGACCAGGACACGAGTACCTTCCGGTATCGAGTCGGTGTGGGCTTCCAGGGCGTCGGTACCGTACTCCAGGTCGTAGGTGGCGGAGATGATCTCTCTCGGGAGCTTTTTCGGTTTGCGGGCGAGGATGAGGCCCTTTTTGGCACGGTAGGCGAGGGCTGTGCCGAACACGAAGCCGCGGGCTTCGGCCGAGAGTATGCGGTCGTAGGAGATGTCTTCGGTGGCCTCGGCGAGGGCGTCCACGGCCGTATGCAGGGCGCCGCCGTCTTCTATGAGGGGGGTTATGTCCTTGAACGAGATGCCCTGCCGCGGGAAGTCGGGGACGGTGTGGATGTGGTTCTGTAGGTCCCTGGCGGCGTCTGCAGTCCCAGGGGCGGGGCCTGTCACGGGGCGAAGGTGTCTAGCACGTTCGCCATCATCAGCTCCTTGATGCGCGAGTCGACGGCGGCGAGGTGGCGGGCCTTGTTCATAGCCTCGCCAACGCGGCCTTCATCACCGCTGCGGAGCTCCGGGTTGAGTACTTGCTTGAACAGGGCGGCCTCGCGGTCGACCGCGGCCATGATGCCGCGGAGGTGGCGGGGTTGTATCGAGTACTTAGCCATCTCGAGAGCCATGCGTGCGATCTCTGCGTCGCGCTGCGTGAGCTCACCGCTACGCCCGATCACCCCTACGCTGACTAGCTCTTCGACAAAGCGTATCTCCGTTTCGATGGTGTCTGCCAGCTCCTCGCGCGTGTACGTCCTCTCTTCGAGGACCCTTGAGAGGTCCCCCGCCGAGTCGCCAGCGGTGAACGCGCCGCCGCCTTCTATACGCTTCTTTATAACCTTGAGCGGGAGATATTCCTTGTCTTGCAGCGTAAGGATGTACCTGAGAAGTTCGATATCCTGGGACGAGAAAAGCCTGTACCCGCCGCGCGTGCGGCTGAGGTTGATCAAACGCCTGCGTTCCAGGTACCGGATCTTGCTGACCGAGAGGGCTGGGAACTCGGATCTCAGACGCTCCACGACCTCGCCGATGGTGAAACTGTCCTTGGTAGCGCTGTATCTCTCCGACGCTGGCGCGTAACCCTCAGTGGTGTAGCCTTCGTTGATCTCTCTATCGATACCGTCGTTCTCCACCCTGTTCACTCCCATCCTCTCGACTACAGTACCTGCTGCTCTAGGAGAACACGAACCTGAACCGGTACTTGCCTACCTGTATTTCGTCGCCGTTGCGCAGGTCGACAGCGTCGACCCTGACGCGGTTGACGTAAGTCCCGTTCAGGCTTCCGACGTCGCGGATCCTGTATCCGCCCCCTTCGTGCACGATCTCCGCGTGTTTGCGTGAGACGGTGACGTCGTCGAGGAAGATACTGCTCTCCTGTCCACGGCCGACACTGACAACGTCATCGCCCAGGTCGTGCATCCTGCGTCCAGCCGTGCCCTCAACCTGATCCATCTCTATCAAAGCGGCCCCTTCGGCGCCGCCTGATGTGCCCGGCTCGACGTCTTCGCCGAAGCTCGGCGCGTATGAGACGGTGCTCTGGCCGATATCGAGCTTGGTGCCGCACTCCGCGCAGAACTTCATCGCCGCCGGACCCTCAGCCCCACACTCAGGACACTCTCTCACCTGATCTCCTCATCTGGCGAATCGCCGAGCAACACTCGCGCCAGGTCCTCGGGCGGGAGCGCGACAGCGCCCCGCTCTACGAGCTCGTCACGGATCAAATCTATCCTCCCCTGCAGGATTCTCCGCCTGTAACTGACACCGCACGCTCCTCCTCCGAGAGATCCTCTAGCTTGTCCCTCAGATCCTCCTCAGAGAGGTCTGTGACGTCCTCGACGTTCTCCCAGTCGAATCCCCTATGCAACCCCGAATCGTCCATGGCCTGAGTATAACCTACCCTGAACCTGAAGTGCAATCTCAGCTTGAGAGCAGGGCCTGGTCGTCGATCAGGGACTTCACCAGGTCGACGTATTCCTCCATTATATCCGCCGGGCTTCCGTCGCCCTCTCCGGACTCGGCGTAGACGTAGAACATAGGGCTGTCCGGATCGGGCAGCATAAGGACCCAGCCGTCCTCGACGTTGAGCAGCACGCCCTCGGCGAGGATGGCATCGGGGTCCCCGCCGAACTTTTCGGCGAGGCCGCGCATCACACGTCCCTTTGCCGACCACGGGCACTCGATGCGTTCTCTTTGGACGTGGTCGAAGGAGTCTCCAAATTTCCGACGCACGCCGGAAAGGGGCATCTCGCGGAACACTTCGAGGGCCCTGGCCAGCGTTATAAAGCAGTCCGGCGCCGGCAAGAAGGCCGGGAAGATGTAACGGCCGTCGGCTAGGGAAGCGAGGTCAGCCCCGATGCCGGCTGCTCTTATGGCGACGTTGGAGAGACCTGTGCGGCTCATTTCGACCTTGCCTTCACCCTCCTCCACGAGTTTTTCGTACCCGCGGCTGAGGTTGATCGGGAACACGGCGCTCTGCGGGTGCATCTGGTCGACGAGGCAAGCGAGCATTACGTCGGGCGGTACCGACTCACCCTCGTCGTCGACAAACTGCACGTACTCGGCTTCGGGGCCCACGACGGCGCCGAAGGCGGCGTCCACCGTGGGCACGATGCGGGCGACGCGCTCGATGCTCTCCTCCAGGTCCATCCTCCCCGCCTCGCCGACCGCGTTGGCGTTGGCGAAGCCTTCCATGACAACGGCGCTCACGCCGAGCCTGGAGAACACTCGGCTCGCCACGAGGCCGGCGACGCCCCCGCAGAAGTCCACGACGATGGTAGCGCCCGAGGTCTTCTCCCTGCCCACGGCGCGCTCCAGGCGCTCCACGAACTGCTCCACGACGCGGCCGGGGTAGATCAACTCCCCTATGTTCCCGCCGTAGGCCCTACGATACTCCTCGCGCACGAAGGCCTTCTCGACGGACCTCTCATCCCCCTCTGTCATGGGGGTGGCGTCGGCGGAGAAGAAGAGGATCTCGATATCATCAGGGTCGCTGCCGGCACGGACGTGTGCCCCCGCCGAAGACTTGCCGGCGAGCACGTCGTGGCGGACGACGCCGGCGTGGGCGGCCCTTAGGTCCCTGATGTTGATTCCCGTCCCGAGCAGCGCCGCCGTCATCGCGCGCTTTGCGACCTGGGCCGAGAGCGTTGAGTCGCGTCCGAGGGTCACGACGGCCCCTGGGTCGAGCGTTGTGCCGAAGGATGAGGCCAGGCGGGTGACGAACTCGGGGGTGACGTCGACGTTGAACTTGCCGCTCACGACGCCGCGCCTGAATACCGTACGCAGGCCCATAGTCTCGTAGATCAGGGACTGCGTGACGTTGGCCCCGGTCTCTATGGTCTTGTGAGGGTACACCTTAACCTCGGGGGCAATGGTCGCCCCCTCGCCGACAATTACGTCGTCACCGAGCGCGCTGCGCTCCAGGATGCGGGCCCGCGCCTGGACGTAGGAGTTGCGGCCAACGAGGGTGTCTACGAGCTCGGCGCCTTCACCTATGTAGGTCCCCTCCGCGATTACGCTGCGCTCCACCGAAGCGCCCGCCGAGACGACGACGTTGTCGGCGATGACCGAGTAGGGGCCGATCCTTGCCCCCTCGTCGATGCGGACGTTCTCTCCGATCACGACTGGCCCTTCAAGTTCGTCGTCGTCGACCAGCGCCCTGCGTCCCACGTATATGTTCTCCCTGAGTCGCGTGCCAGGAGGCCTGACACCCTCTACCCGGCCATCGAGCACGTCGCGCTGGGCACTCGCGAACTGCTCCAGGGTACCTATATCCTCCCAGTAATCCTCGGTGACGTAGCCGTAGAGCGGACGCCCGGCGTCGAGTAGTTTGGGGAATAGCTCCTTGGAGAAGTCGTACTCTCCCTCTTTCGGGTCAGGGATCTCAGCGGTCGCCGAGGGCTCGAGCAGATAGATGCCTGTGTTTACGGTGTCCGAGAAGACCTGGCCCCAGGCCGGCTTCTCCAGAAAGCGCGAGATGCGCCCGTCTTCTTCGGTTATGACGATGCCGAAATCCAGAGGGTTCTCGACGCTCTTGAGGACCATAGTGGCCTCGGAGCCTTTCTCCTCGTGGAACTCGACCAGCCGGCTGAGGTCGGCGTCGGTCAGGGCGTCGCCGCTTATGATGAGCAGGCGCTCGTCCTCGAGGCCGAGTTGCTGCTCGGCCATCTTCACGGAGCCCGCGGTCCCCGCTGGCGCGTCCTCGACGGAGTAGCGGATGTTTACATTCCACTCCGAACCGTCGCCGAAGTAGTCCCTTATCTCATCCGGCATAAACTGCAGCGTTACGGCGATGTCGGTGAAGCCGTGGCGTTCGAGGAGCCTCACTATGTGCTCCATGCAAGGGGCGTTGACAATGGGAATCATCGGCTTGGGCTGATCGCTGGTCAGCGGCCGCAGGCGCGTGCCCTGTCCCCCGGCCATGATGATCGCCTTCATCGAAGGTCCCTCCTGGTCAGGACGTGCCACGGACACTTCACAGGTCTTAATCTCGCCACCACATCGAACATGTTCTCTCCTCTTTCTCCTCTGACCCTTAGCGTTTCCCTTAGCAAAGCATCGCCCTTGCCGGCGGCCCTGATTACCCAACCAGAGTCTACCCTACACGCGCTGCGAGTTTGAGCAAGGGGGGCACAAAGGGCCTCGCTACCTGCTGCTCTTGACCCTAATTCTGACGCTGACGCCCCATAGTCCATACCTCTCTCGCAGCGCGTTCTCCACGTAGCGCAGATAGCCCTCGGGCAGATCTTTGGGCCTGTTCGCGAAGAGCGTGAACCTAGGTGGCGCCGTGCCCGTCTGGGTGGCGTAGCGGATCTTGACGCCCTTTGGCGGCGCGCTGCGCCCTACGACATCACCTACGAACTCTGCTACCTCATGCGTCGACACCCGCAGCCTGTATGCCCGCCCGACTCTTGCCGCGAAAGGCAAGACCTCGTCCACCCCTGCTCCCGTGAGCGCGGAGACGTGGACGGCCTGCGGCTTGAGGTCGGTGAGGCGAGCTGCAACAAGCCCCTCAATCTCCCGCAGCCTTTGTGGGGGTACTAGATCTCGCTTATTGACCACGACCCCGCATGAGGAGCCTGCTTCCTCTATCTCGCGAGCGATCCTGAGGTCGCCTGCTACGATGCCGTCCGTGGCGTCCACCAGCAGCAGCGATACGTCGGAGCGTCTTATCGCCTCTGAGGTCCGCAACGATGAGTAGTAAGGTACGCCGCGAGCCCGCCTGGCTGCCTTGCTTACCCCTGCCGTGTCGAGAAGTAGGTAGCGTTCGGTCTCTCCCTCTACTTCAAGTGCAATTTCACCCGCGACGGCGTCTGTCGTCGTGCCTGCCTTCTCCGAGACGACGGCGCGGTCCGTGCCGAGCAGACGATTGAGTAGGGTACTCTTGCCGACATTCGGCCTTCCGACGATGGCGAGCGCCGGCGGCTCCTGCTCACTCTCTGG
>DASQWQ010000048.1:0-7519 GCA_035640175.1 Rubrobacter sp.
CGGAAGTACGCCCGTGGAAAGCTCGAGCCGGACGCACCAGACAGCGAAGCTAGGCGGTCGGCTAACGCCCCCCTCGCAGGGCCGACAAAACCTCCTGGGGGCCACGGTACTCGCCTTCCGGGAGCCTCTTGCGCAGCTGGCTTATGACCGGACCCGGCACGCCGTTGCGCTCGAGCCTTCCTAGCAGCTCCTCCTTGCGGGCGGGGAACTCCACCCCTTCCAGGTACCTACCCACCTGGGCGGGCAGGCGCTTCCTCAAGAAATCCACGCTCCTTCGCCTCCTCTCTTGGCCGATCGCTGGCGTCATGGTACCCTGCGGCGCGCTAACCCGACTTCCGCTTCAGGGGCGTGCTCCGAAGTTCGCAGTCGCTAGCCGCCTCCGATAGCTGCTTCCGCTCGCTCTTTGAGGGCCCGGTTCATCTCTTCAAACCCACGTAGCGTGCTGTTATCCAGGCTGCGGGCAAACAGGGGAACGAGCAAACCCCTGAAGGCTTCTCTCTGGACGAAGCGAACCCAATCCTCTTCTAACGATTGAATAACGAAGGAGTGCTCTCCGTCGAATAGGCCAGGCACAAACAGGTGCCCCAGCCAACGCAACTGATGGCTAGGCTCAGCGGTGAGCACCTTAGGTCTAAGGGTTATACCTCTGGACTCGGGTGGTTCTAAGCGCACTTGGAGGCGCTCGCCAGTGGTGGGCTCGCCGCTGATCCGGCGGATAAACGGATTCCATTGGGGATAGGAAGTGAAGTCGGTGAGTAGCTGCCACACGCGCTCCGCACTAGCGTTGATCTCGATTTGGGAATGCAGTTCCTTCATCAGTACCAGCTCCTCTGAGGCTCAGCATACATTCTACGGCTCCATACGCACAGGCACAGTTGTGGCGTCAGGCGAGGCATGTATCTACTTAGGCATCTAGCAAGCGAAAGTTGGCTTATTCACCTCGGGGTCAGCGCGGAGAACCGGGCGAGTGCTGGCGTCGCAGCGGGGGACGAAGTAGTCGTAAGACATCGAGTTCGACACAGAACCTCGCGAGGTGAACGTGTCGCCCGACCTCGCTGAGGCGCTCGACCGCGATATGGAGGTCAGGCGCCACTTCGACTCGTTGTCCTACAGCAAGAAGCAGCGGCTCGTGCTCCCAATCGAGGAGGCCAAGAAAGCCGAGACCCGCCAGCGACGCCTCGACAAAGCGGTCAGTGAGTTGCGAGAGGGACGAATTTAGGGCCGAGTGGAGTGCGTTAGTTCTGAAGAAGGTCGTTCGTGGTAACCTCCCACGAGGCTGAGACCACAGATGATGGGGTGCTGGCGGTAGCAGGGCGAGAGGTGGAACATAGACATGATAGCCACGAAAGCGAGATGAGCCTGATGCCTATCGATAGCGCGCTGGTGGGTGCGCTGCACGTCGAGTATCTCAGGGAGCGGGATCTCGGAGGGGACGAACACCTCCACCACACGCTCTTCCAGACTTCGACCCTCGACGCCTTGTTGGAGGGAAAATACGATGGCGGCGTCAGCTTCGCCGAACTTGAGGGTCGTGGAGATTTTGGCCTGGGCACACTCGACGCTCTCGACGGAGAGATGATCTGTCTCGACGGCAACTTCTTCCAGGTAAAGGCTGACGGGCTGGCCTACTCTGTCGAGGGAAAGGCCAGAACCCCTTTCGCCGTGGTGACCGTCTTCGAGCCGGATACGTCTAAGACGCTTTCCAAACCGATGGACTTCGAGGGTCTTTGTGACCACCTGGACAGGGTCATCGGTGGTGGCGCGACGTGCTGCGCTATCCGAGTGGACGGGCGCTTCGATCACGTAAAGACGCGTAGCGTGCCCCGCCAACACAAGCCTTACCCACCCCTCGTAGAGATCGTCGAGAACCAGCCCATCTTCGAGCTTCACGACGTCTCGGGCAGTCTCGTCGGCTTCCGGTTTCCAGACTACGCGCAGGGACTGAACGTCTCTGGTTACCACTTCCACTTCATCACCGTAGACAGAAGCGCCGGTGGTCACGTGCTCGGATGCAGGCTGGCTCGCGGTGAGCTTTACATTGACTACGAAGGGGACCTCCGGCTCGAGCTTCCACCGGACGTAGGTTTGCCCACACCAGACCGGTCGGCGAAAAAAGGGGAGACGTTAGACCGCATCGAGAGGGAATAGCGCAGGGCACAGCCCTTTCGTCGGTAACGGGACTTCCTCTGGAAACTCAACTTGATACCCCAAGTTCATTAGGCAGAAACGAACGGCGGGCCACGCACTGTGGCTCTTTCGGAAGTGGTACGCTGTTCTGATGCGATCTACGAGTTCGCGAACCCTGGATGATTGGGAAGCCGTACCCATCGCGGCTCCGCTCGAAGATGCCGGCAAAGCAGCAGGAATAAGACGTGCCTGGACCCCCCTACGCGTTCCCTGGCATTGGCAGCTCGAAGACGCCTTCGCGGCTTATGAGGGGATCGTACTGTACCGGTGCCGGTTTGCGCAGCAAAGACCACCTGAGGGCGCGATGCTATCCCTCAGGTTCGAGGGCGTTTACTACGCGGCGCGGGTATGGCTCAATGGCATCTACCTGGGCGAACATGAAGGATACTTCTCCGCGTTCGAGTTCGACGTCACCGACATTGTTGTCACCGAGGGTGAGAACGACCTGCTGGTAGAGGTTCTTAGCCCCGAAGAATCGGAGGAGAACGACCGTAAGACCATCGGGGGCGTATGGGCCAGGTGGGATGGTATGGCCCCCCACATAAACCCAGGCGGCATCTTCAAAGAGGTTAGCCTCGTGCTTGATGGAGGGGTGCGCATCCGCCCCCTCGCGGCCGCGGCCGATCATACAGGGTGTGGCGTAGTGCATGTAGACCTCTACTCCAGGTACAACACGCGCGCCAGGCTGGTTGGGCGGGTGCGTCCGCTGGGCTTCGAAGCCCCGGATCTCGAGTTCGAGAGGGCGGTCCAGGTCGAGGAGGGGGAGAACCGCTTCGAGATCGGCTTCTGCGTGCCTGACGTAAGGGTCTGGTCGACGTGGGATAGGGGCGAGCAGCCGCTCTACGAGCTGGTGTTGTGGTGCGACGGGGCGGAGGAGCGGGCGCGTTTCGGCGCCTGTACCATGGAGTTGCGGGATTGGAAGGTCTACCTCAACGGGGAGCGTATCTTCCTGCGGGGAATCAACTACCTGCCCTCGGACGCCTACCCTGCCAGGGCAACGAAGGAGCTTCTGCGCACAGACGCCTCCCTGGTGCGTGAGGCCGGCATGAACGCTGTCAGGGTTCACGCTCACGTGTCTGACCGAGAATTCTACGAGACCTGTGACGAGCTCGGGCTCTTTGTCCTTCAGGATTTTCCTCTGCAGTGGACCCACAGGCGGAGCATCCTCGGACCAGCCGTCACCCAGGCTGGGGAGATGGCGCGAACCCTGCGCGGCTATCCTTCCGTGGGAATCTATCTGGCGCACGACGAACCTTTCTTTGTGGCGCCCCCCGAGAAATGGAACGCTCTTGGGCTCTTGCGTACCGCCGCCGAGGTGCTCTCCCCGCGATGGATGCTCTGGCAGCGGAGGGTCCTCGACCCTGCTGTGGTACGTGCGATCTCTCAGGAGGACGACTCCAGGCCCGTCATAGATGCGGCGGGCCATCCTCTGACGACAAACCACCTGTACTTCGGCTGGTACTACGGGAAATTCAGGGACCTGGAGCGGGCGGTTAGAGTCTTCCCCGGATTCTCGCGGCTGCCGACAGAGTACGGGGCACAGGCGCTGCCAGATCCCCAATCGCTCGAGGAGATCTGGCCCTCAGGTAAGCCGCCCGACTGGAGCGTCCTCTCTGTGAACTACCGCCTCCAGGTCCAGCGTATGGCCCGCTACGTTCCCTGGAGGGACGACCGGTTGGCTTTCGTACGCGAGAGCCAACGTTATCAGGGTGAGGTCCTAAAACACGCCACGGAGCTGTTCCGGCGGCGCAAGTACAGTCCGACGGGGGGGACTTTCGCCTTTATGCTCAACGATCCGGCACCGGCGGTGTCCTGGTCCGTCGTCGACTGGCGACGCAGGCCGAAGATGGGCTACGAGACCCTCCTGGTGGCGATGAGGCCGGTTCTGATCTGTGCCGAGTACCCGAAGGAATGCTACGGGGTCGGCGAAACGATCTCCCTACCTCTTTTCATTATCAACGACCTCACACGGGAGCTGGAGAAGATAGATTGGAGTTGGGAACTGATCGTCGGGGAGTCCAGCGTGGCCCGCGGGGGAGGAGAGACGAGAGTACCGAAGGATTCTGTAGTGAGGGTAGGGGAAGCGGTGGCTACACTCCCTGCTTCGGGACCCGCCGTACTCAGGCTAAAGCTCTTCGGGGAGGAGGGGCCGGTCTCTAATGAGTACGAGTTCTTTGTCAGCCAGGCTGAGGCTCACGTGCATCGAGCTCCATCAGCTCGGGGACGGTGAGAAAGCCGTACCCGTTCGCCTTGAGGCTGCTGATGATGTCGGAGACGGCCGCTACTGTGTGGGAACGGTCGGCCTTCGGGAATGCGTCAGTGTCCTGGCCGTCGTGAAGCAAGGTGACACCGCCTGGGCTGACACCATGCAAGATCCGGCTTTGGATAACATCCGAAGGAGGACGGTGCCAATCCCAGGCCATTACGGACCAGCCCACGCACCTCAGCCCGAGCTCTCCTGCAACTGAGATCACCTGGGGGCCATACCGTCCGTGGGGTACGCGGAAGAGATGCGGCAGGGTGCCCGTGGCGTCGTGGATGGCCTCCTGGCCTCTGAGCAACTGTTCCCTTACCGTGCCAGGCCGGCTCCATACCAGGTGCGGGTGGGTGAACGTATGGTTGCCTACCTCGTGCTGGGAAGCAACCTCGGCGGCGAGGTTCGGCTCGCGCTTGACGTTGTTGCCCACCTGGAAGAAGGTGGCGCTAATGCCTTCGCGGTCCAGGATTTCGAGCAGGTGCCCCGTGTAGGGATGGCAGGGGCCGTCGTCGAAGGTCAGGGCGACCACACGCTCATCTGTACGAGCGTGCCAGAAGACGGGGCCGTAGAGCCAGGAGCGGGGCGTGAGCCATTCGTAGGCCATAAGTCCGCCGGCTGCCATCCCGGCCCCGGCCGCAGCCAGGGTTGGTACCGAACGTACCGGACGGCCTCTCGCGGTTCGAAGGCCCGCCAGGGCCACGCCACAGACGGCGGTAGCGGCTGCGGCTTTCCAGGCGTTGGCGCGGGGGTGTTTCACGGCAGGCCCGCCAGAATCAGGGAGGCGGCCGAACGCGCCGAGTGGGGCTTGTGGGCGGTGTTCGCCGCCTCGACCATACTGTGCCTGTGATCCGCGCTGGTCAGGATTTTGAGCGTCTGGCCCAGGATCTGAGTTGTTTCACGGACCATGACGCCGGCACCATAGCGGACGATCGCCGCCGCGTTGTCCTCTTCCTGACCGGGGATGGGATGGTAGAGAACCTGGGGCAGCCTCGAAGCGAGAGCCTCCGTGCAGCTCATGCCGCCCGGTTTGGTGACGAGCACAGTGCCCGCCACCATGAGCTCCCTTACCCGATCCGTGAAAGCTAGGAAGGTGGCCTTGTGCCCTCCTCTGCTTGCTATGCGCTCCAGCCTTGCGCGGGAACGTTCGTTAGACCCGCAGAGCACGACGAGGTGCATGGCCTCGCTGGCCTGAAGCAGCAACGACACGGACTCCTCCAGGTCCCCTCCGCCGAGGCCCCCGCCCATCACCAGCACCACGGGGATGTCATCATCGCCCAGTTTCAGGATCTCCCTGCGGGCCGGTCCTGCGTCGGCCGGTTCCTCGAAGATGGGATCTATAGGGATACCTGTCGGATGGATCCGCTCCTCGGGTACACCGAGCTTCGCCACGACTTCGGCCGCGGCATCGTCGGCGACGACGTAGAGATCCAGGTTCAAAGGCACCCCGATCGGGTGCGGCACGTAGTCAGTCAGCACTACGGCGCTGAACATCCCCGGGTCCTGCTCCTTGTATGACCCGAGAACCCCGGCGCCGTAGAAATGAGGGGCTACGAGGACCTGCGCGCCGGTGCTCGATACCAGGCGCTCCAGGGTCTTGAGTCCGGCCGTCCGCAGGTAGTGCGCGAAAGCGCCCGGTTGGCCTGTGCCCGAAGACTGATAGAGCTTCCCGTACGCCGTCGGCCACAGCTTGAGGGCCTCCAGATACGCGTCTCGCAGCAGGCGCTCGAGGCCCGGCGAGACTTCGTGGGGGAAGTCCACGATCGAGCAGGTCCGCTCAGGGTCGAGGAGATCCACGCCACGAACCACGGCCGCGCTGGCCCGCATGTGGCCGCTTCCTATGGCGCTCGAAAGGATCAGGACATCCGCGTTGTTCTCATTTGAATTCATGGTGGCATCATTGTACTGGTCGTCGAGGGCCGGCCACACGAGGACGGGGCAGTATACGGGCCAGACAACATCGGCCGGCACTGGCTGACACCCTGGGGTGTTCTGGTAGAATCAGCAGGCCGCGCTAAGCGGGGAGCTGGCGATGCCCTGTACCTGCGATCGCCTAGCAGGGCCTAGATCCCCGCCCGAGGCGCGAACTGGGTTCGGTTGAAACCGGTGCGGCAGGCGTTGATGGCCTGGTCCCGGGCAATGGGGCCCCGTGAACCGTGTCAGGACCGGAAGGTAGCAGCACTAAGCGGGTAACCTCATGTGCTCCGGGGTAGCCAGACCGGAGTCGGCGGCCGGAAGTTCGCCGGGTGCGGTTACGTCGACGGCGGGGTGCGCGGCATTTCAGCTAGTCAGCACGCTCCGCCCTGCGGCCTCCGCCTGTCAGCATCTCAGCCTCTCTCGTTCCGGCGGTACTCGCTGCGTTCCACCAGCCCCTTTGCAGCGTTCTGCTGACATCTGAGTTTGTATTTATGGGAAGAGTCACGCGCCGGTAGAAACAGCTGGAATGCTGACTTGCTGACATGCTGAAGTGCTGAAAGAGTCGAGCAGTCCGGTATACTAGACGCGTGAGTCATCTAATCCGAAGTTACTTCTAATGAACCATACGACGCTCTACCGAAGGTGGCGTCCGCGGCGCTTCGGCGGCATCGTTGGGCAAGAGCCTGTCGTACGGACGTTGCGACGCGCCATCGAGACGGACCGCGTCTCGCACGCCTACCTCTTCTCGGGTCCTAGGGGGACGGGGAAGACGAGCACGGCGAAGGTGCTCGCGATGGGCCTCAACTGCGAGAAGGGGCCTACGCCGGAGCCCGACGGGACTTGCGAGAGTTGCCGGGCTATCGTGGGCAACTTCTCGATGGACGTTCTCGAGATGGACGCGGCCTCCAACCGGGGGATAGATGAGGTAAGGGACCTCAGGGACAAGGTGAACCTCGCGCCCGTCGCCGGCAGGATGAAGGTCTACATTATAGACGAGGTCCACATGCTTACGGCCGAGGCCTTCAACGCCCTCCTCAAGATGCTCGAAGAGCCACCCGAGCACCTCGTCTTCGTGCTCGCCACGACAGAGAAGCACAAGGTCTTGCCGACGATTATCAGCCGCTGCCAGAGCTTCGACTTCCGCCGCCCGAGCATCGAGAC
>DASQWQ010000049.1:0-10937 GCA_035640175.1 Rubrobacter sp.
GCTCTATGCAAACCGCGCCAGGGTGGCGTCGAGCTTCAGGTATCAGGCATCAGGAGGGCGGCGGGTATGGATCATGCTGCCCCGAATTGGTGAGATCGCGTCTTCGCAGAAGAGGCTAGAAAAACCGCTTCAGGACCCCAATGGCACCCTGTTTCCACGGGACCCTGTGCGAGACCCCAGGGGCGTTCTCGAATATGCTCAGGTTCTCCAGGTACCAGCTGGAAGTTACGGATCAGGGCTTCCGTGTTGGAGAACTTGGGCGCGTTGTCTAGCTGTCTTTCGGCCTTCTCTATTTCAGCACGCTCCAGCCTTCGGCTTCCGCTTGTCAGCATTTCAGCTTTTTGTTTGTTGAGAGGCTGATGGCTCGTTGTGCGTAGGGTCCTCGAGCGTCGCAGAAGCTGCTGTCGTCTGGTCCGCCCACGCGCTGGCTACGTATACTCTATAACTGGCGGGACGAAACCAGGCTGGGGGTAGAACACTGATCGGCGCCGATCCGGACGTGCACATGAAGTGGCGGGGGGTGTCGAGGCTCCTCATCCTTGCTGCGCTGGTGGCGACGATCTTGGCCGGTTGCGGCGGTGCGGAAAGCGGGGGATCTTCACAGGCTCCCGAAGAGCAGCAGCAGGCGTCGCGAACCACCGGCTCTCCGGAGCAGAAGGCTGGAGGTGTGGGATCTTCCGGCCAGGCTCTTAGAGGACGACTCGGGCACCCTGCGATCGGGGATGCGGATGCCCCCGTGGTTTTGACCGAGTACTCGGACTATCAGTGACCGTTCTGCGCCAAGTTCGCCCGTGAGGTGGAACCGAAACTCTATAAAGAGTACGTAAAGGATGGGACGCTGAGGATCGAATGGCGCGACTTCCCCTACAGGGGACAGGAGTCGGTGAACGCCGCCGTGGCGGCCAGGGCCGCCCAGGCCCAGGGTAGGTTCTGGGATTACCACGACCTGCTCTACGACAGCCAGTTCTCGGGCTACAGCGACGAGAACCTCATCGCACTGGCCAGGAGAGCCGGCCTCGACACACAGCGGTTCGAGAGTGATTACGAGAACAGCCGCTACGAAAGACTGGTGCGCGCTGATTTCCAGAAAGGCCTGAACCTCGGCGTCAACGGGACTCCTACCTTCTTTATCAACGGCAAGATGTTGGTAGGCCTGCAGCCTGTTGGAGTCTTCGAGGATGCTATAGAGGATGCCAGGCGGGAGGCAGGGGGTGGTTGAGGCCTCGTTCCTGGTCTCCTTCCTCGGGGGCCTGCTCTCGCTCCTCAGCCCGTGCAGCGCGCTGCTGTTGCCCGCGTTCTTCGCCTACGCCTTCCAGTCGCGCGGCGAGCTCGTCGGGAGGACGGCCGTCTTCTACCTCGGGCTCTGCGCCACGCTCGTGCCGCTCGGGATGGGTATCTCCGCGGTCAGCGAGCTCGTCTACGGGCACAGGAGTACCCTCATCACCGTCTCGGGCCTACTCATAATCGCTTTCGGCGTTCTTCAGTTGCTTGGAGGCGGGTTCACATTCGGACCGATCGAACGCCTGCGGGGCGGGATCAAAGGTAGTTCCCTCGTCGCGACCTTCTCTCTCGGCGCCGTCTACGGTTTCGCGGGCTTCTGCTCAGGACCCATCCTCGGCGCTGTACTCACCGTCGCTGCGACATCGGGCTCGGCCCTGCGGGGCGCCGGCCTCCTCGCCACGTACGCCGCCGGTATGGCCGCCCCCCTCTTCACTATGGCCCTGCTCTGGGACCGCCTCGACCTCGGGCGCCGCCGCTGGCTGAGGGGACGCGAGATCTCTCTTGGCGCTCTCCGCTTGCACACGACAAACCTCCTCTCTGGCCTGATGTTCGTCGCGATAGGGGTTCTGTTTATCGTCTCCGAGGGCACCTCGGGCCTCGAAGGCCTCTACACCTCGGGCGGTGCGACGGATCTCGCCTTCTCCGTCGAGCGGGGGGTGGAGACCTTCTCCGAGAGCATACTGGTGCCCGTGACACTTGCGGTTCTCGGCTTGCTCTTCGCCGGATTCCTCGTCTACACGCTCTCGCGACGCCGCAAGAAGAAGCCTGCGGAGCGCGGAAATTAGGCCGCTCTGATGGAGCTTCTCTTGCCGGACAGGTTCGAGGACTCGGCGACTGCCTATGGCTACGTGAGGACCGTCTTCGACCAGGTCGCTGGGGGCACGCGACCAGCCACCGTCTCGATCACACCGTCGACCCGCCACGTCGGGGTCACGCGCCGCGACACGTTCCGCCCTGGCTTCGAGGACGCCGTCAGGGCCGCCGGCGAGATGGGCTACCCCGTGCTCGTCCGCTCTTCGGGCGGCGGCGCGACCGCCGCGGACGGAGGCACCTTCGGTTTCTCTATCATCCGGCCGGCGGACGAGACGGAGTCCGGGCGCGGCATCAGGGAGCGCTACGACGAGGCCGCGGCCCTGGTACTCGGCGCCTTCTCGCGGCTCGGGGTGCTGGCCGAGGTGGGGGAGGTGCGCGACGAGTTCTGCCCGGGGGACCACAGCATTAGGGTCGGGGGCGAGGAAAGCGGCATGAAAGTCGTCGGGATCGCGCAGAGGATCACACGCCGGGCGACGAGCGTAGGGGGCATTGTGCTCGTCGAGGAGGAGCGAGACCTGGCCGGCGTGCTGGAGCGGGTCTACGGCGCAATGCATCTGCCCTTCAGATCAGAAAGCGTCGGCAGCCTGCGGCGCGCCGGATACGAGGCTGGGACACAGGACGTAATAGAAGCCTTCGCCGCCGAAGCGGAGCGGCTCTACGGCGCCGTCCGCGTCCCCGTCGACCAGAAGACGCTGGCGCTGGCGAGCAGGGAGGGCGAACAGTATTTGATCAGCATTTCAGCACTTCAGCCTGTCAGCACGCGCCCTGGCGGGCGCTTTCAGCATTTCAGCTAGTCGGCATTTCAGCTTTGTCCGCCCGAGGTGCTGCATCCTGTCGCGCGGGATTACATCCCTCGGAGTTTTTCTGAGCTTCAGGTGAGGCCTACCACCCGGCTGAAGTGCTGAAAGCCGCCTGGCCAAGCCTGGCGGCGTGCTGAAATGCTGACGTGCTAATTTTGCGCGTAGAATAAGGTTTGTAGCCGCGTACTCGAAGAGAACCGGAGACGATGAGGAAAGAAAGGTGGGCCCGGAGGCCGCGCGGCAAGGGTCGGGAGGGGAAATCGGCATTCGGCGGCCACATGACCCCCATCCCCGTCTCTTCGCGGGTCTGGATCGGCATCGTTGTCGTAGGGTTGGCCCTGTTCGCGCTCCTGTTGTACGCGGCGCCGACCGTTCCCGCCGTGGCGTTGGGTGGGGTGGCGCTCGCCATCGTGCTCTCGTTTCCGGTGCGGGCGCTCTCGCACTTCATGCCAAGGGGGCTGGCGATCCTGCTGACCGTTCTGGCCATGCTCGGCTTGATCTCTCTGGGTTTCTTCTTCCTCGTGCCGCTCCTGATAGAGCAGTTGAGCACCCTTGTAAGGACCACGCCCCGCATCGCCAACAGCGCCAACCAACTCTTGCTCGACGTTATAAACGCGCTGAACGAACGCCAGCTAGTACCGGGCTCGGATCCCGAGGAGTTCGCAAGGAGGCTGGTCAATGACCTCTTCGACCGCGCCCAGAATCTTACCGAGAACCTGCTCAGGAGCCTCCTCGGGTTTATCCCCAGGGCTTTCAACTTCGGGGTAACGCTCTTCGGCATACTCTTCGTCGCGATCTACCTCCTGGTGGACGTGCGGAAGGTGAAGGCGGCTCTTCTGAAGTCTGTACCGGCCCACTACCGCCACGACGCCCGCGACCTGTGGGAAGCCTTCGGCGAGTCGCTCTCGCGCTACCTCGGCGGGCTCGTCTTCGTGGTCATGATCCAGGGCGTCCTAGCCGCTGCGGCGCTGTATCTGCTCGGCGTGCGCTACGCCATCCTGCTCGGCGTATGGGTCTCGGTCACGGCGATAATTCCTTATCTCGGCGCCTTCCTCGGGGGTATACCCGCGGTTATAGTGGCCCTTGTCTTCGGGTCTCCCAACTTCGAGTCCTCGACGACCACCGCCATCCTGACGATCGTGGCCTACGTCTTGATCCAACAGCTCGAAGGCAACTTCCTGACCCCCCGTATCCAGGGCCAGGCCCTCCACGCACACCCCATCCTCGTCCTTCTCGCCGTGATCGCCGGCGGTGAACTCGCAGGCCTCGCCGGGGTGGTCTTCGCCGTCCCTGCCCTCGCCGTTTTCCGGGTCTTGTTCGATTTCTTCAGGGTCCGGCTGCGCCGAAAATAGCATTTAAGCCTGTCAGCACGCGCCCTGTCGGGCGCTTGTCAGCACTTCAGCTAGTCAGCATTTCAGCTTGTCATATGAGATCCGCAGTATCACTTTCCCGCGGTGTGAGACCTAGATGAGCGCAACTCCTATACCATTGCTCCCTGCAGCACCGTCTTTCCCGCGCAAGCGGGAGTCCACTGCGGCAGGCCCTCCGCGTTTCCAGCCAGAAGCGATCTACGAGATTACGCATGACGGGCTGCGCTTCAAAGTATGTTCTTCGTAGTCTCCGTGTCCACCCGTGGAGGGGAGAAAGTGAGGTGTTGGTCTGAAGAGGCTTCGTACGCCCGGAGTGGCCCAGGCGCCCGCGCCGCACGAGTTTGCGCTGTTGGCACGACGCTGGGTTTTGCAGGTCGTCGAGTATAATTCTCTCGATGGGAGAAGCGCCGCTTATGGACCGGCAGATACTCAAGGCCAAGCTCTACGTGCCCCGTTATCGTGCGAATGGCGTGCCTCGTTCGCGCCTGCACGAGCGGCTGGATGAGGGCGCGAGGCGCGAGTTGATAGTGGTCTCCGCGCCGGCCGGTTTCGGCAAGACGACTTTGCTGGCGGACTGGAGCCAGCGTAGCGAGCTTCCGGTGGCCTGGGTCTCGCTGGACGAGAGGGACGACGATCCGGCGCGCTTCCTCTTGTACTTGATAACGGCAATCGGGACGATCCACGAGGACTTCGGGAAGACCACGCGGGCCTTCCTGGGCTCCCTGCAGTCTCGGGAGGAGCTCGAGCCCGTCCTCACCGCGCTCAGCAACGAGATCCTCGAGTTGCCGCGTGACTTCGTCCTCGTGCTCGACGACTACCACTCCATACGCTCGGAGACCATCCACGACGCCCTCGCCTTTCTGCTGGACCACTGGCCGCCGCCGATGCACTTGGTCATCGCCGGCCGCGCGAGCCCTCCGCTGCCGCTCCCGAGGCTGCGCGCGCGGGGACGGTTGACCGAGCTTGGCGCCCTCGACCTGCGCTTCACCTACGAAGAGGCGGCAGATTTCCTCAGCCGTACGATGGGCCTTAACCTCACCGCGGAAAGGGTCGCAGCGCTGGAAAAGGGGACGGAAGGTTGGATCGCCGGTCTGCAGTTGGCGGCGCACGCCCTCCGGGTTGGCGAGGACGACGCCAGCCCCGTCGAGGCCTTCGCGGGGAGCGCGCGCCACGTCTTTGACTACCTGGCCGACGAGGTCCTCTCCCGCCAACCGGAGGACGTTCGGGAGTTCTTGCTCGAAACCTCCATCGTCGAGACCCTGAGCGGTCCCCTGTGCGAGGCGCTCACGGGCAGGACGGACGGGCTGGAGATGCTGGACAGGCTGGAGAGGGATAATCTGTTCCTTGTGCCGCTGGACGAGGAGGGCCGCTACTACCGTTACCACCATCTTTTCGCCGCCTTCCTGCGCGAACGCCTGCAACGCGTAAGTCCCGACGCGATACTCGAACTGCACCGCCGCGCCGGGCACTGGTACGAGGACGACGACTGCATCTCAGGGGCTATCGAGCATACCCTGGCCGCGGAGGACTTCGACCGGGCGGCGGACCTGATCGAGGAGGAGACCGGCGTGCGGCGCAGGTACGTGGACGCCTCCCTGTTGCTCCGCTGGCTGGGGACGCTGCCCGACGATCTGGTGCGTCAGCGCCCGCAGCTCTGCCTGCTCTACGCCTGGGCGCTCGCGCACTCCGGAGCGTTGGAACAAGCCGAACACCGGCTCCGGGATACCGAGGAGGCCATGAAGCTCGGCGGCGGTGCTCTGACGATGGGACATTCCGACGAAGAGCGTAGGATGCTTGGCGAGATATGCATCATCCGCGCCCGCATGGCCGCCATGCGGGAGAACGCGGCGCTTACGACGGAGCTCTCCAATCGGGCCCTCGACCTTCTGCCCGAGGGCGAGCTCCATCTGCGCGGCGACGTCGCGCTGGACCTGGGACACGCCTACTGCTCGGTCGGAGACCTTGAGTCTGCTCGCGAAGCGTTTGCCAGGGCGGCAGCCACCGGCCGGGCAGCCGACGATCTTCGGACGGCCCTGTTCGCCCTCAGGTACCAGGCGTCTCTGGAGATCTCCAGGGGACGACTACGGGAGGCGGAAGACCTGCTGTTGGAAGGACGACGGCTGGCCGAGCGCAGGCCAGAGGGAGTGCCTTCGGTCGCCGGCATCATCCACACGGGGATGGGCGAGCTGCTCTACGAACGCGGAGCGCTGGACGAGGCACGACAGCTCCTGGAGGAGGGTATAGAGTACGGCAGGCGGAGCGGCGAGGCGAAGATACTGGTCTACGGCTACGTCAACCTAGCCCGCGTGCTTATGGCCCGCGGGGACGCCGAAGGGGCGCACTCCTCTATCCGGGAGGCCGGAGGGCTCACCCCCAGGTGGCCACTCATATGGGCCTGGCAGGCGCGGTTCTACCTGGCGCAAGGCGACGTGGAGCCGGCGGCGCGCTGGGCGCAGGAGTACGGGGCGACTGAGGACTACATGACCTACCCACGTCACTTCGAGCGGATCACCATGGCCCGCGTGTTACTCGGGGAGGACAGGACCGACGAAGCGCTCGACTCCCTCGGCACGCTGCTGGAGGATGCAGTATCCGAGGGCCGGATGGCGCACGAGATCGAGCTCCGCGTACTGCTCGCGCTCACCTCCGAGCAGCTTGGCGCGACGGGCGAGGCGTTCCACCATCTCGAACGCGCGCTCTCTATGGCCAAGCCGGAGGGCTTCGTGCGCGTCTTCGTCGACGAGGGGCTGCCGATGGCGGCGTTGCTCGAGAGGTTGATCCGGGAGCCGCGGGACGATGGATCTTACGCCATCCCACCAGATGGCACGCCCGGTGACACACCCGACGTCTACGCGGGCAGGCTGCTGGAACACTTTGCCCTGGAGACGGCGCTTTACGGCGACTCCGGCAACGGGGGACCACCAAGTGGGCGTGCCCCTGGGCTCGAGCCCTTGAGCGGGCGCGAGGTAGAGGTGCTCGAGCTCGTCGCCGCCGGCCGGTCGAACGCGGAGATCGCCAGGGAGCTCTACCTCTCCGTGGGCACGGTCAAGGCGCACGTTCACCACATCTTCAGCAAGCTCCTCGTGCGTAACCGCTCCCAGGCCGTGGCGAGGGCGCGGGAATTGCGCTTGCTCGCTTGACCTCCCTCGATTTAAACCGGCGGTAAACCACCGGATACGACCTTCGGTAGATTAAACCAGGGACCCCTGCTCCTACACTGGCCTCCAAAGCCAGAAGGGAGGAGCCGAGGGATGATACTGATGGACCTCAACGAGCAGGCAGACAGGGATTTCGGTAGGGCGCTGCGCAAAGCACGGCTGCGGCGACTGGTGTTACGCTTGCGAGGAAAACCCAGCGGTCGCTGCACATCGCCCTCCTTCGACGAGGTCCGAGGGTCGCTCCGAGCGTACAACCGGGTCCGTAGGGGGATACGGGTCGTCGATCTGGAGAAGATCGTCGGGAGCGTGGGACGCAGCAGGGACTTCGACCGGTGCTTCACACCTCTTCGTGCGAGCGTGGGTGAGAGGTGGAAGCGCGTGGATCTGGCATTCTACCGGGGAGTGGAGCTGCCACCGGTGAGCCTGTACAAGTTGGGCGATGCCTACTTTGTCGAGGACGGCAACCACCGCGTCTCCGTCGCCCGCTACCACGGCGTGCCGGACGTGGAGGCCGATGTGACCGAGTTGCGGCCCGCGCGCGTCGATTCAGCACGCGCCCTGTCGGGCGCTTTCAGCATTTCAGCTAGTCAGCACGCCGCCTGAAGGCGGCTTGTCAGCATTTCAGCTAGTCAGCCCCCGCATGCGCAAGTCCTGGCTGACTAGCTGACAAGGCGGCGGAGCCGCCGTGCTGAAGTGCTGACAAGCGAAGCCCGAGGGGCGTAGCGTGCTGACAAGCGTTAAGCTTGGCCTTAAGACTCCCAAACCCTCGACGCTTTCACACCCCTGCACTCAGATGTCCCATACAATCCTTATGCACAGGCCAGCGGTATCACATTCAGGAGATAGGCTCATAGGCTCTCAGCGAACGGACAAAGTGAAAGTAGGGTCGGTAGCTCCGGACTTCACGCTGCCCTCTCAATCGGGGGAGAGGATAAGCCTCAAGAACTTCCTTGGTAAGAGACCGGTGGTCCTGTTTTTCTATCCGAAGGACGATACCCCTGGCTGCACTAGACAGGCTTGCGCCTTCAGGGACGGATACGAGGAATTCGGGAAGCTCGATGCCGAGGTCGTAGGGATAAGCTCCGACACTGTTGCATCACACGAAAGCTTCGCCACAAAGCACAATCTGCCCTTTACCTTGCTCAGCGATGAGGGGAGCAAGATAAGAAAACTCTACGGGGTACCAAGTACCTTGGGCCTCCTCCCCGGTAGGGTGACGTACATTATAGACGAGGAGGGCGTTGTGAGACACGTATTCTCCTCTCAGCTTGGCGTAGAGAAGCATATACGGGAATCTCTCAACGCTCTCCAATCCATTTAGGGTAGTACTACGGAACCTTAGCACTCAGCCCGCTTCCGTTTGTTAATACTACGTCACCTCGAGAGAATCATCTCCCTGCCAAAATTCGCTATTCGCAGAATTTCTCTAATTTCAGAAACCTCCAGAAAAAAGATTAGCGCTACTTTCACACAGCAGAGGTCGCTGGTTAGATCCCAGCATAGCCCACTTCAGAATTGCCGCACTTCCTAGGTAAAGTGGCAGCAGGAGAGGACCATCGGAGACCTGCCACCCTCCAGCGCAGACTTGGGGAGCTGCTACGCCGCCGAACGAAAATGGCCCAGGCGCCTCCGTCTCCCCTAAGACGAGTGATGTGTAATTGCCGATTCGGTAGTACGACGTCTCAGATCGGTGTTTTACTCGGTAACGGATCTAGCCCTTAGCGTTTACGCACCGCCATCGCTTCGATGCCGGCGAGAAGCAGATCGAGGCCGAAGGCGAAGTAGGCATCCGGGTCCACGCCCTCGCTCAAGGGCGTCGCGGCCTCCACGAGCCGCGGGTAGCGTTCGGGTGGCAACGACTCCAAAAAGAGTCGAGCACGCCGCCGGGCGTCCAGCAGCTCCTCGGATTGTTCCCGGGCGACCACCCCAGGCTCCCCGCTGACGAGGTTGGTGACGGTGCTAAGCGCGTGACGGGCGATCTGCGTCGCCTCCGTCGGCGAGAACCCTCCGCCCCGGAGGATGTCCAGCGCGACCTCGGTCGCGCGAAGGCTGCCCTCGGAGGAGGCGGTGCGGGTCGAGAGGAGGATCGCGGCAGAAGGATGTGCCCGCAGCACGCCGAGCATCGAACCCAACAGCGCCCTCAGCTGTTCCTGCCATGTCGCGGACGCATCCACCGACAGATCGACCTCCTCAAAGATCCTGGCGGCCATGCCATCCAGCAACTCTCCTTTGCTGCGGAAGTGCCAGTAGAGAGCCATGGGCGTTACGCCAAGCTCCTTGGCCAACCTCCGGATCGTGACCGCCTCGAGCCCCTCGGCGTCGACGAGCACGAGCGCCCCCTCGACCACCGTCCGAGGAGTAAGGGTGGCCCTGTTAGCAGCGTTTTGGCGACTTCTCCGAGCCATCTCTTGACTATTGTACAACGTACATGCTATCCTCTTACCTGTACACCGTACCTGTACGACGTAGAAGCACGTGCACGAATGTCTTCGTCAGCCATGCGGAGAGAAGGAGGGCAGCGATGAGCCTGAAGAGGTGGTACTACTGTGGCGGGCGCCCCCAAACTAGGACGCAAAACCCCGTGACCCGAATCGGCGGGCTCGGCCTCTTCGTAGGCGCCCTCGCGTTCGTCTTGCATGTCGTGCTGAGGAGCGTGATCTCTGCCGGCGTGGACCCCGCCCTGTCCACGAAGGGGGGGCTCTGGGTGCCGGTGAACGCGCTCGGCGCCTTGGGCGCCGCGCTGGTGCTCCTGGGGCTGCCCGCCGTCTACGCTCGGATGTCCGGACAGGGTGGGCTGCCCGGCCTGGTAGGGGTCGCGCTGATCGCCGCGGCTTGGATGTTTTTCGGCGTGTTCCTGAGCCTCTACGGCGCGCTCGTGGCTCCGTGGTTGGCCGACGAGGCGCCCTCGCTCGTCGCCGCGGACGCGCCGACGCCCGAGGGGGTCGTCGTGTCCTTCGCCGTCGCGCTGCTCGCCTGGCTCGTGGGGACCGTGCTCCTCGCGATCCCGTTCGTCGGGGGGCGGGTGCGGCCGCGCTGGGTGGGGTACTTGCTGCCCGCCTCGGCGCTCTGGGTGGCGGTGGGGACCCTCGTCGTCGCGCCGGGCGGACCGGCGAGCAACCTGGCCATCAACCTGCTCTCGAACCTGGGCCCGGTGCTGCTCCTGATCGGGCTCGGCTACCTCGGCTTTCGGGCGTGGGCGGAGCACGGCCCGGCCAAGCACCTCGGGCCGGGTGCCGATGGCTAACCGGGCCGAGAAGGGACCGTCCCTCGCTCGGAGTTGGTGCCGGCCGGGCGGCCGCGGAAAGGGTTCGGCGCGATCGGAAGCGGGCGTCGAACGCCAGCGCACACATGCCGATCGACAAGGATGCGCCGCTCGAGGAGGTCGAATTCTAGATGTGGGCCACACCCGGGCCTTGGTAGGTTCCTCGAGAGTTAGGGTACATAACGCCCACAGTTCGGCATAGAGCACTTGAGCCTCGTCGTAGTTCCCCGAACCATAGAGAGGTGATGTACAT
>DASQWQ010000050.1:0-10405 GCA_035640175.1 Rubrobacter sp.
TGATTGGCGTCTTCGTCTGGTATGAGAACTTGTTCTCCGTTGGAGAGGGTCTCCGGGGTGCCATTGAGTTGCTGGGAGGTCATCTCGGCGTGTCTTCCTCTGCGGATGAGGACCTGGCCCAGGGTGATAGCTCCGTCGAGACCTAGGTCGGTCTGGACGTTCTCGTCCATGACCTCCATGATCTGGGGCAATGTCTTGACGGTGTGCCACCTCAGGGCATCGCTGCGGAGGGCTCCGACGAGCTCCCGCTGGCGCTGCATGCGGTCGAGGTCGGCACCCGGGGTGCCTCTGTACCTGGCGTAGATCAGGGCTTTGTGGCCGTTGAGCCTCTGCACGTCTTCGCCCATCCGCCACTTCTCGGGGAACTGGCCGTCTCCTACGTCGACCCTGACCCCGCCCATCGCGTCGATGACTCTCTCGAAACCCTCGAAATCCACGACGGCGTAATGGTCTACGGGTACGCCCGAGTAGTTCTCCAGCGCGTCGATCGTCTCATCGACGCCCCCGTAGTTGTAGGCGGCGTTTATCTTGTCCCTTTCTCCCGGCTCTACCTCGACGAGGAGATCCCGCGGTACAGAGAGCAGCTTGACGTCTCCTATCTTCGGCACCACCTGCACGAGCATGATGGTATCCGTGCGGCCCCACATTTCCTCGCTGTCAGGCCTCGTGTCCACCCCAAGCACGAGCACGTTGAGCGGCCCGTCCTTGACCTCGGTTTCCCCTCCGAACATCCTCTCGACCCAGTCACTCGGGGAAGCCTCGACCTTGCCAGGGTCAGGCGGCGACGCGCGGGTAAGCCTCTCGATCGAGGCCGGGCCTGCGAGGAGCTCGACGCTCCCGATCAAAGCGACCATAACGACAAGTAACGCCCACATCCACCAGCGGATGCGGGACGTACCCTGGCGTTCCCTGGTGTAACCCTGGAAATCCCTCATCCACAGGGAGTCTAATCTGCGTCTACAGGCAAAGCAACATTTCAGCATGTCAGCACGCTCAGGCTGAAGCTTTCACTTGTCAGCACTTTAGCTAGTGCCTTTCCAGCCTCGCCCTGCCGCTCACGAGGAACCGCTGCTGGTGGCGGTCAGGTTCGACGCAGGTGGCGACCCACCAGGACGACTGGCTGAAATGCTGAAGTGCTGACATGCCTGCGAAGCAGGCGTGCTGACATGCTGATTTACACCCCGCTGAAGGCGGAAAAGCCGCCGTCTACGGGCACGACGATTCCGTTGACGAAGGTGGAGGCCCGGCTGCAGAGCCAGATCAGGGTTCCTCCCAACTCAGCGGGTTCACCGAAGCGCCCCGCCGGGGTGTGCTGGATTATGGCCTGTCCCCTCTGTGATGGGCTACCGTCCTCGTGGAGTAACAGGTCCCTATTCTGCTCCCCTATAAAGAAGCCTGGCGCTATGGCGTTGACCCTGAGGCCTGGACCGTATCGGCGCGCGAGCTCGACAGCGAGCCAGCGGGTGAAGTTGTCGACGGCGGCCTTGGCGGCCGAGTAGCCGACCACCTTGGTGAGGGTTTTGGAAGCGGCCATGGAAGAGATGTTCACGATGCAGCCCTCGGGCTCCTCAGCATCCTCGACCATAGCAGCCCCGAAGACCTGGCAGGGGAGCAGCGTCCCGAGGAAGTTGAGGTCCATCACCTGCCGCAGGGCCTTCTCCGGCAACTCGAAGACACCGACCTTATCGCTGAGAGTGGCCTCGGGTACGTTTCCGCCGGCCGCGTTGACGAGGATATCCACTCCGCCCCAGTGCTCGAGCAGGGCGTCTCTGGCGTCCTGGAGCTGGCCAGTGTCGAGCACGTCGGCGGGAAGGGCGAGTGATTCCCCACCCGCTACTTGTATCTCTTCTGCGACCCGGTTGGCCTTCTCCTCGCGACGGCCGAGCACCGCCACCCTGGCGCCGCTGGCTGCGAGGGAGCGGGCCATCTCACCACCGAGGACCCCTGTTGCGCCTGTGACGACGGCGACCTTTCCCGTTAGGGAGAAGAGATCCTGCATCGATCTCTGTTGCACTGTTCTCCTCCTTACGCCCTGCCAACGGGCTCTCTCTGGAAGCCGTAGGCCCTCTTTGCGAGCCCGTAGGCGAACTCGCGCGCCATGTCGGTGGCCTCTTCTTCGTCCACAGCGCCGGACAGGACCAGCCCTGCCAGCCAGTCGCAGGTTATGCGCCTCCATACGTCGTGGCGGGAGGGAATGCTGGCGAACGCGCGGGTGTCGTCGTTGAAGCCCGCTGTATTGTAGAGACCTGCTGTCTCCACGACCGCGTCGAGGTAGCGACGCATGCCGAGCGGGCTGTCGAAGAACCACCACGGCGCCCCGAGGAGCAGGGCCGGATAGTGCCCGGCGAGGGGCGCCAGCTCCCTGAAGTACGCGGCCTCGTCAAGGCCGAATACGACAAGGCGGAAGCGCGGATCGTTGCCCCGTTCGTCGAGGAGAGCCCGCAGGCCGCGCGTCCAGTCGGCTGCTATGGGGATGTCAGCCCCGGCGTCAGGCCCGAACCGCATGTGCACCGCTCTGTTGTGGTTGCGGAGGCTGCCTGCGTGCAACTGCATCACCAGCCCGTCTTCGACGCTCATTCCGGCCATCTCGACCAGCACGTTGGCTGTGAACCTGACGGCGTCCTCACCCCCGGCCCTTCCCGAGAGGGCACGGGCGAAGATCCCCTCCGTTTCCGCCTGTGACAGGCGCTCGGTGTGCGGCGTGGTTGCGCTGTGATCCGTTGCGACAGCCCCCATCTCTTTGAAGAAGGCTCGCCGCTCCTGGAGTGCCTCCAGGAAGGAGCGGTAGTCGACGACGTCGATGCCAGAGGCCTGCGAGAGGAGGTCTATGTTCTGCCGCCAGCCGGGCGTGGCAAGGTCGGTCACGGCGTCGGGCCTGAACGTGGGACGCACCGTGCCCCCCCAGCGCTCGGCGCGCAGGGTCGCGTGATGCTCCAGCGTGTCTGTCGCGGCGTCCGTCGTACACAGGACCTCTACGCCGAAGCTCTCGAAGAGGGCCCGCGGCGCGTATTCGGGGCTGGCCAGCTTTTCCTGAAGATAGTCGTAGATCCATTGCGCGTTCTCTCCTGTCGGTCTCTCGGTGATGCCGAAGACGTTGACGAGCTCGTCGGAGAGCCAGAGTCCGGTCGGGGTGGCGCGGAACAGGTGGAAGTTCTCGCAGAAGCGCTGCCAGACACGCCTGTGGTCCGTCTCCACAGGGGCCTCGTCGACCGTCGGTACACCCAGCTCCTCCATCCGGACCCCCTGGCTGTAGAGCATCCTGAAGACGTAGTGGTCGGGGATGATAAACAACTCGGCCGGCGTCCCGAGGGTGGCGGCCGGGTCTGCGAGCAGCGCCGGGGATACATGGCCGTGCGGCCCGACTATCGGCAGGCCCTCGATCTCTGTGTAGAGGCTCCTGGCCAGAGAACGCCTGGCGGGGTTCGGGTCGAAGAGCCTGTCGGGGTCGAGCGTCCAGGGCTTGCTCATCGGTTTCCTCCGTTCGCAAAGGGCTCGAGGTGTCGCAGGAAATGCTTTTCCAGTCCGGCGGCGTAGTACCCGGGATGCTCGGCCAGCAGCCTCATGAGGCGGTCGCGGAAGCGTGCCTCCTTTAGCACCGACCCAAAGGTAACGTGCAGGATCTCCCGCGCGTCGAACTGCTCGAGCAAGGCCGGCAGCTCCGCATCGCCTACAGTGTCGGGCACACGGTCCGTCTGCGCCGAGACGTGGTAGCTAGCCCTGTCCTCCTCGTAGCGTCCGCGGGAGAAATCGTAGATCTCACGGAACAGGTCCGGGTCGAGCGCGGCCACGGTGCGCAGGGCCTCCAGGCAGCTCGTGCCCGCCGTCTTGAGGTGGGCGAGTCCTCTGGTCTGCCTGACGAAGGCGGGGTAGATGGAGAACTTGTCCGAACCTGAGTGGAGGCTCAGTTTGTACGGCCCGTCGGGCGAGACGGTGCGGGCGATGGCGGCGTGAACCTCGATGTCCTCCTCGAACCCCGCGACGTCGCCCATGTAGTCCACGCCCTTTTCGAAACGTCCGACGTAACGCGGGGCCAAGCTCACCCACCTGACCCCGAGACGCCGCAGCTCCGTGGAGATGTAGG
Organism: Rubrobacter sp.; assembly: GCA_035640175.1. Taxonomy (GTDB): domain Bacteria; phylum Actinomycetota; class Rubrobacteria; order Rubrobacterales; family Rubrobacteraceae; genus Rubrobacter_D. The sequence continues at coordinate 4,082 of DASQWQ010000050.1, forward strand.
CATGCTGGGCGTGGGTCGTAGGTCTCTCTGTCTCGTCCACGGAGACCTCGACCTCGAAGTCCTCTTGCCCCATCGTCGCCTGGAGGTGGCGATAAAGACGCGCCACGTGGGCCACGGCGGCGCCGTACTTGACGACAGCCCGCGCCAGGGAGACGTCGTCGAAGCGGACCTCGTGCCCTTCAGCCTCGAATGCACTGGCGAGATAGCGCCTCTTCAGGTCAGCTGGTAGGTCTTCGAGATCCTGCCACGGCAGATCATCAAAGGCTGCACGCAGCGCCGATGCGCCGGCGGCGTCAGCACCGTCATCGACGTACTCCCCGGGATCGAACGTAAAGAAGCTGTAGCCCGCGGCGACGCAGGCTTCTACGTCATGGGCGGTCTTGAGGTGGTCGGCGTCCGCCCCGAAGCCTTCCTGCCAGCCTTCGGCGAAGACGCCCCAGGTTGCGTCGTCGAGAACCTCCTGGGGGCTCCTGCCCGTACGCTCGATCTCTCTTATGGACTGTTGGGCGAAGATGGGCGCGAGTCCCCCGCCGGCGGCGCGCAGCGCCCTGACGTGGCCAGGGGTGGCGAGGCCCAGCCTGTCGCCGAAACCCGCAGACGTGCGTGTGCCGAGTGGCCGCGGGCGCAGCCAGGGCAGGAGGTCGCGCAGGGCGTCCAGGTTGGCGGCGTTCATCGGGCCGAGCACGAGCGTACGGCCACCGGCAGCCTTGCTCTCCCCTTCGAAGCCGGAGATGATCCGCGATCCCGAAGAGGCCAGGATCGCAACCCTGTGGCCCGACTCTACCAGGCCGACCTCCGTGCTCTCGACGGAGACGGCCGAGTTTGGGAGAACGTCGAGGTCGTTCAGGGCCAGCAGCGCGGTGGCCGTGTTCTCCGTCAAGCCCATTCGATATTCTGCCTGCGGAGTAGCTCTTTGAAGGCCCCAGCGGCCTTGCGGAACAACTCGGGGCCGCTGAAACCCGAGTACGTTCCCGCGGATGCGAGGTGCGGTTCCAGCGAGAAGAAACCGTCGAAGCCGGAGGCGCGCAGCGCGGAGAGGGTCTCGGGCAACTGCCCGTCTCCTTCACCCGCCGGAACGACCCTGTCCGAGCCGGAGAGGGCATCCTTTACGTGCACGTACTCTATGTAGGGCCGCAACGAAGCGTATCCATCTTTATAGGGGCTGACGCCGCACTGCACGAAGTTGGCCGCGTCCCACGCCGCCCGTAGGGCCGGCGAGTCTACCCCCGCGAGTATGTCCAGGCAACGGCTCGGGACGTCACCGTAGATCTCCTTCTCGTTCTCGTGCAGGAGCGTGACCCCAAAATCCTCCGCCTCGCCGGCCATGATCCCCATCCGGTCGATAACCTCATCACTAAAGTGGCCAGGCTCCTGATCTTCAGGAATAAAGAAGGAGAAGACGCGGACGTACGGCGCCTCCATGACATCGGCGGTGTGCAGCGCGCGCCTGAAACGCTCCAGGTGCGGCCCGAACAGGTCTGTCACGGGCACTTTGCCTATCGGCGAGCCTATGGAAGATATCCTGATGCCACGCTGCGCGGCGGCTGACTTTACCCCATCAAGCTCATCGTCCGTCAGGTCGAGCACGTTGGTGTTCCATACGCTGCGCAGCTCCATGTAGCTTATAGAATCCTCCCCGAGCGTCTCCAATTGCTCCTCCAGCTCGGGAGAGATCTCATCTGCGAAACCCGTCAAGGTCCACACGTGTCATAACCCCTTTCCTGGGAGCGGGCCGCGGGAGAACCGCCCCTGCCTGCTCTATTCCTCGATACGTACAGGCCCGCCTGTACGGGCCGACGCGTAGATCCCCTGTATTATCGCGAGCGGCTTGCGCCCTTCTTCCAGGTTTACGAGCGGCTCGCGGGCCTCTCTGACGGCCTCGACGAAGTCCTGGATCTGGTCGCGGTGTGCCATGGAGAGGTTGCCCGGGTCTGCCCCGGCGCCAGGTCCGGACGCCGCCTCGCCATACCGCTCCATGACCTGTTCGGCCTGGTTCTCCCCTCCGCCCGCGCCGTATGCCTCTCCTTCCTGTCCCTCGCCGGCAGCGTGGAAGTAGCTCAGTTCATCGTCGTCGATGATGGCCGATCCCCTATCCCCGTGTACGGCGATCCTTGTCGTTAGTCCCGGATATGCCGCCGTCGTCGCCACTATGGTGCCGAGGGTACCGTTCGCAAACTTCAAGATGGCTACTGCCGTGTCTTCGACCTCGATCCTCTGGTGGGCGATCAGGCCCGTGTAGGCGGTAACCTCGACTACCTGGCCCATCAACCACTGAAGTAGGTCGATGCTATGGATGGCCTGGTTGATCAAGACTCCCCCACCATCCAACTCCCAGGTTCCGCGCCAGCCGCCCGAGTCGTAGTAAGACTGCGATCTCCACCACCGCACGGCGGCTGACCCCGAGGTCAGGCGGCCGAACTCTCCTCTGGCGAGTGCCTCGTGAACGGCCTGCGTGGCCGCGTCGAAGCGGTGCTGGCTTATGACGGCAACCCTCCCGCCAGTGGCACACTGTACCTCGATCAGGCGGTCCGCCGCCTTTAGCGTAACGTCGACGGGCTTTTCGATGACGACGTCCTTGCCGGCCTCGAGCGCCGCTATGGCACCCTCGGCGTGCATGCCGCTAGGGGTGCAGACGCAAACGGCGTCGAGATCCACGCCCGATAGCATCTCTTCGAGGCTGGCATAATGGGTGCACCCGTGCTCATCGGCCAGTTCCTCGGCCAGTTCGGGAACGACATCGGCCACGGCCACCAGCTCCGCACTCTGGAGGCCGGCGATGGCCTTCGCGTGGTGCGTACCGATGACACCGCATCCCAAAATACCGAAACGCAGTTTTTCGACGGTCATATATCCTCTCCCCCTGTGTTCGTTCGGGACGGATCATGTGTACGCGGCGCGCTCTCGCGGACGATAAGCTCCGTCCTGAGCAAGACCTCGCTCTCCCCACCGCGGCCGCTGATGCGGTCGAGGAGCATCCTGGCCGATCTCGCGCCGATGCCGTATTTGGGCACCCTGAGGGTGGTGAGCGCCGGAGCCAGCAGACGAGCGAACATTATGTCGTCACACCCAACCACAGCGATATCTGCGGGAACACCTAAGCCCAGCTCGGCAAAGGCCTTCAAGGCCCCGACGGCGACGAGGTCGTTGTAGCAGACGAGCCCGTCGATCCCAGGACGCTCGGAAAGCAGGGCGAGCGCGGCCCCGTACCCACCTTCCGGGTCCGGAGAGCAGGGACGCATGAGGCCGTCGTCGACATCATGGTCGCCGGCTGACAGGGCCCTCTCGAACCCCTTCGCGCGATCTCTGGCGCTGTGCGAGTTCGGCGGACCACATAGGAACCCAATGACGCTGCGACCGTTCTTCAGCAGGTGATCCACGGCCTGCGCGGTCCCCTCAGCGTCCTCTACCCTGACGGTTCCTGCCAGCTCGGTCGGGGCGGGCCTGTTGACAAGCACGGCCGCCCGCTGCCGGCGCAGGCGCTCGAAGAGCCGCTCCTGGGGTAGCCTGGAGCTGCAGATGATCGTTCCGTCCACCCGCTTGTCTTCGAGGGCCCGCAGTACGTGATCCTCGCGCCCCGGGTCCTCGACGCTATTGCACAGGAACATCTCGTAACCGTGCTCCCTGGCCACGTCCTCGACCCCACGCGCTATCTCGGGGAAAAACGGGTTGGTTATGTCAGGAACGACGAGGCCAACGGTCAGGGTCCTGTTGGTGGCGAGGCTGCGCGCCACCCCGCTCGGACTGTAACCGAGGCGTTCTATAACCTGCGTCACAGACTCGCGGGTGGAGGCGCTGATCTCCATCTTGTCGTTTAGCACCCTGGAGACCGTCTGCCTGGAGACCCCGGCCTCCCTTGCCACGTCGGCGATGGTGATCCTGCTCTCCCTCAAATTACCCCTCTTGTTACCGCTCACGTGTACGGTATCATAGCTTTCGGCACGCGTCAGCGGGTCTAGAGGGAGGAAGGCGTGGAAGGGCGTGGCGGACCCAGGATAGCGTTTGTGGGTGGGGGAAGCTATCAGTGGGGACCCAAGATCATTCAGGACGTTGCTTTGAACGAGGAGTTGCGCGGGGGCAGTCTTATCCTGCACGACATCAACGGTGAAGCGCTCGAGGACATGTACGAATGGGTAATCAGGGCTCTGAATGTGGCGCAGGCCGATCTGAAGCTGGAGAAGACGCAGCGTCTCGAGGGGGGCCTCAGCGGGGCTGACTTCGTAGTCTTGAGCATCTCGACCGGGGGTCTGGATGCTACGGCTTTGGACCTGGAGCTCCCCGCTCGTTAGGGGTTGGTGCAGACTGGGGGGACACCGTTGGGCCAGGTGGCTCTTCCGCGGCCTGCGGAACATCCCTGTGGTTGTGGAGATCGCCGGCGCGATGGAGGAGTATTGCCCTGATGCCGTATTGTTGAACCTCACCAACCCACTAACGGTTCTCACCAGGGCTGTCAGCAAGGCTACATCCATAAGGGCTGTAGGACTCTGCCACGAGCTATTCAGCACCCTCGGCATGCTCTCGAAGATGTTCGATGTGACCGAAGAGGCCATCAACGCGAGGGTGGCCGGGATCAATCACTTTATCTGGGTCACGGATGTCTCGGTGCATGGGAGCGACGTCACAGACGAGGCGTTCCGCAGGATCTCCGGCGACGAGGCGCGTGAGATCTCAGTGTCAGACGCCGCCGGGGACACTGACCCCTTTACGAACACGTGGGGCTTCCGCAGCGAGCTGTGCCGGCTCTACGGGTATCTGCCGGCGGCTGGGGACCGCCACGTGTGCGAGTTCCTTCCCGGATACCTGCAGGACGAGGGGGAGCGGGAGCGGCTCGACCTCAGGGTGACCACAGCAGATGTCAGGAGGGAGCGTCTCGCCGCAGACAGGGAGAGGGTGAGGCGTAAGATCCGGGGCGAAGAGACCATCCCGACCGGGCGCTCGCGAGAAGAGATCTCCGACATCATGGCCGCCAAGTGGACCGGCGAGGACTCTGTGAACATCGTCAACCTGCCGAACGCCGGCAAGGTCAGAGATCTTCCGCTCGGGGCCGTTGTCGAGACTTACGGCGCGTCCAACGGCACTGGGGCATGAACGCCACGGAGGTTCGCACGGGCCTCACGCTGGTGACGAATATGATGGCGGACATGATCTGCGGACCCGCCAGCATGGTTATAGCCAGAGATAGGATTGCCAAGTTCATAATCTCCTCCCAATATACAGCGGCCTTGTTCCACTGACTACAACGTGTCGCCCCTTCGCACTCTTCGTTCCAGTTTCGTAGCAGGAAGTGACAGGCATCCTGGGGGATGCGCCGGATTCCTCCAGGTGAGACCATCGACACGTTGGCTATAAGGGGGACTTCGGGGCTATGGTGAGGCCTCAGAGAGGTAAGGGGCGCTTGGAGACTCACATCCTGTTCTTCGTGGCTGCGGTGGCGGCCGGCCTGATCAACTCGCTTGCGGGCGGGGGCGGGCTGATAACGTTCCCGCTGCTTGCCCTGGTCGTCCCGCCCGTGGTCGCCGACGCAACGAGCGCTCTGGCCCTGCTCCCTGCCTACCCTAGCGCCGTGTGGCGTACCCGCAGCAAGTTGCGCGAGGTACGCCGGCTGTGGCTGTGGTTGCTCCTCGTCACCAGCGCTTTAGGCGGGCTGGTGGGGGCGCTGATGCTGGTTTGGACGGGCGACCAGAACTTCCTGTTCCTTGTGCCCTGGCTGGTACTCGGCGGCACGGTCTTGTTCGTGCTGGAGCCTCGGCTCTCCCGCCGTGGCGGGGGCGCCCACCAAGACCGCGTCCTCACGACGGCGCTGTGGACGCTCGCGGCGGCTGTCGTGTTCGTTGTGGCCCTCTACGGTGGCTACTTCGGGGCCGGCATCGGCATCTTGATGATCAGTGCCCTGAGTTTGCTGCGGATGGGAGACGTGCACCGCGTTGTGCCGTTGAAGAACCTGCTCGCGGGGTGCCTGCGGGGCGTGGCTGTGGTCGTGCTCGTGATCTACGGCGAGATCCACTGGGGATACGGCGTGCCGATGGCCGTCGGCGGCCTGATCGGCGGCTACGTTGGAGGTGCGCTCACAGGCAGGGTAAACCACACCGTCCTGCGCGGGGTCGTCGTGATTATCGGGTTCGGGTTGGCTGCGTACTACTTCTGGACCCTCTACGGCCGGTCGGTACTACACATCACCGGCGAGTAAGCCCGACCGGCCCCGAAGACCCCTCTATCCCCTTGACCTACACTGCTCTACACCGATCAAACACTCGCGGATGGAGGTAAGCAGATGCTCAGTTCCAGAGAGGGAGAGATCGGAAGAGACCGTGACCGCATCGTCAACCT
>DASQWQ010000051.1:0-18188 GCA_035640175.1 Rubrobacter sp.
GAAGGCCCCGAGCCTGCGACGACGATATTTCGCGCGGTCTCTTCTCACAGGACAAATATACGGGATGGCATGTACGATCCCAACGGTCTTTTCTCGCGGCTACCGTGCGCCGTCCGGTAGAATCCGGCCCATGCGTTTCACCAAAATGCAACTACTTAAGTGCTAACGGCATAACCTTGCGCGTATGCGTGAGGCCCGATGGCCCACAAGAGGTGAAGCTGTTGGAGTAGCAGGCGCGAGACCCGCGAGGAGGCGGAGGCAGGAAGACGGGCGGCCAGGAACGGAGCGCGGAAAAGAGGCTAGCGGTCGGTTTCGAGTGTTCGCTTTAAGCGCGTGGCTCCACTCCATCGTGGCCCTAAGGGTTCTCTGCCTCTCGGGCAGGTCGCGTGCTCCCTTGGTCAGGAATTTCAAGGGGTCGCTAAGCCTATCAAGCATCTTCTGGGGAGTGAGTACCTTCACTCGGGCCGCTGCAAGCTCTATGGCTAAAGGTAGCCCGTCGAGGCGAGCGCAGATCTCCGCTATGGCAGGTGCGTTCTCGTTGGTGACCTCGAAGTTCGCCTTTGCTGCCCTTGCTCTCTCCACGAAGAGCTTTACAGCCTCGTACTGGGTTAAGACCTCCAGAGAAGTCATCACCCTTAGATCTGGTAAGGATAGCGGTGGAACGAGATACTCCTGTTCGCGGTAGAGTTTGAGGGGTATGCGGCTCGTTGCAAGAACCTTCAGGTTCGGGCAGGCGCCTAAGAGCTCTCCAACGAGCGGTGCGCCCTCTAGGACCTACTCGAAGTTGTCAAGGACTAGAAGCAGGTGCTTGTCTCTCAGGTAGTTCTTGAGGCTCTCCATTAGCGACAGCTCCGCGCTCTCCTTGACCTCGAGAGCTCGCGCGATGGTGGAGACTACAAGCTCTGGCTCGGTTATGGTGGCGAGAGCTACGAAGAACACCCCGTCGGAGAAATCTTCAAGGACGTCCGCCGCAGCCTGCAGCCCGAGGAGGGTCTTGCCGGTGCCTCCTGGTCCGGTGAGGGTGAGGAGGCGCGCCTCCTCACTGCGTACTCGCTCTGCGACCTCCCCAACCTCGCGCTCCCTACCCACAAGCGGGGTAGATGGGAGGGGCAGGTTGTTAGGGTGGACATCCAGGGTATGCAGGGGCGGGAAGTCTGCGGGTAGGCCTGAGGTGGCGAGCTGGAAGACGTGCTCCGGACGCCCGAGGTCCTTCAGGCGGTGCTGGCCCAGGTCCCACAGTTCTACATCGGCCGGCAACTGATCGCGCGCAAGCTCTTGGGTCGTCACCGATAGGAGCATCTGTCCGCCGTGGGCGGCCGAGAGCAACCTCGCCACGCGGTTTAGGGGAGGACCGAAGTAGTCGCCATCGCGTCCCTCCGCTGCTCCAGTGTGCAATGCCATCCTCACCCGCAAAGGTCCGATCTGCTCCCATTCGGAAAAGAAGAGGCTGCGCTGAGATTCTAGGGCGGCTTTTAGGGCGTCCGTGGCGGTCGAGAAGGCAGCACAGAAGGCGTCCCCCATGGTCTTGAAGACGTGTCCTCCATGAATCTCGATCGTTTCACGGAGGATCTTATCGTGGCGGGCGAGAGCATGGGACATCGCCTCTGGGCTTCTCTCCCATAGCTTCGTAGATCCTTCGATATCGGTGAACAGGAATGTGACCGTACCTGTGGGCGGATTGGGCACTACCTTGATGTCCTCCTTGCTTCCCTTAGGAGGACACTATAGCAGCGGAGCCTTCCCTGGGACTTCTGTTCACCTAAGTGACTGGAGGCATTTTCGCAGCCGTTACAAAGCACGCTTTTCCGCTGCTTACCTATGCAGAGTGAGAGACGGCGACCCACGAGACTCGAACCCACGCCCCCATCTCACCCGTCACCGCCTTACCTATCGCCCCTACATTGGTTTGTCTGCTGGTGTGCGTTCCTCTTCCCTACTCATCGGCCAGGGCTGCAACGAGTTCGCGGCAGAAGTCGGGGATGTCGGGGACCACGCGGCCCCAGAGCAGGTGAGAAGTCATCGAAGACCATTGATAGGCGTCTTTGACGGACTTCTCTTCTAGCTCTAGATAGATCGCTCTCCCCCGCTGGTGTAAGAGTTGGTATGGGACGGGAGGGGGCTACTGGACGTGATCGCCCGTTCTGCCGCGGATGCTAACGCAGCAGCGTGACGGCGAGGAAGCGCTCGATCATCGCGTTGACCTGTTCGGGCACCTCTAGTTGGCAGAAGTGCCCGGAGCCCACAGTCTTGCCGTAGAGGATATCGGAGAACATCTCGTGGAAGCGTTCCATGTCCGAGCGCGGCTGAAGCTCGTCGGCCGCTATGTAGACGCCCGGTACCGCCAGCCCGCCGGTGGCCTCAGTGGGGTCGTAGTCGCGCAGGCCCTCGAAGGCCGACACCACCACGTGCTGAGGCGCGGAGGACATGCTTTGCAATATGCGCTCCTTGCGCTGCTCATCGTCGGTAGGGATGAAGAGGGACTTGGACGCATACCCGCGCAGCACGTTCTGGTAGTCAGGGCCGCGCAGTTGCTTTAGGAGGCTTGGGATGGCTGCGCGGGCGGCAGAGGGCAGGACAATGGCGGCGTCCAGCATCACGACGGACGAGGGCAGATCGGGGTAGCGGGCAGCGAGATCGAATGCCACTATGCCGCCCATGCTGTGCCCGATGACCACCGGCTTGGCGAGCTCGAGGCGTTGGCACATCCATGCCAGATCGTCGGCGAAGACCTGCATCGAATAGCGCTGGCGGGGCTTGTCGCTCTCGCCGTGCCCGCGCAGGTCCACGGCCACGACGCGGTGGCCTCGCTGGGCGAAGTGCTCGACCTGTGGAGCGAAGTAGGTGTGATCGCAGCACCACCCGTGCACCAGCAAGACGGGAGGCTTCCCCTCCCCCGCCTCCTCATAGCACAAGGCTACCCCGTCGCGCTCCACCTGCCTCATGTTAAGTGTTCCTCCCAACCTGTAAGGTGATGCTCCTCGCGATGCAACTATACCGAAGGGTGCGCTCTACCGCCCGGTAGGCTTATCCACCCTCGACCTCGGACTCGGGCCGCGTGGACAGGCGCCAGCGGGGGATCCGCTCCCGCTACTGCCTCCATGTCGATCAAAGCCGATTGCGACAACGGCGCTGCCGTTCATGGTAGGCGTAGATCCCGAAGGAGCTGTGAGCGTACGAATGGGCGCGTAGCAACGGGGCCTGCAAGGATACGAAGGTCAGATCACACTAAGGGTTACGGCCTCAGACGGCCGTCGGCCCGTACCTATTGACGGCGGGCCAAGTACACCCCGAGAAGGATTACTGCCCCACCTACGACCTTCTCAACCCCAAGCGTCTCGCCGAAGAAAATGATGCCCGAAGCGACCCCTACGGCTGTAATCAGGTATTGGTAGACGAGCGTCCGGTTGGCTCCGATGCGGCTTATGCCCCTCTGCCACCCAACGAAGGCGAAAGCAGTGGCGAACACCGCCGAGTACCCGACCGCCGTCCACACCCCCCCGCCTACGCTCCCCCACCCGAAATTCAAGAGCTGAGGAGACGACAAGAGCAGCACGAACGGGCCGCCGAAGAGGATCGGGTAGGTCGCAACCGCCAAGGGCGTATGGCGTTGCAAAAGCGGCACGGAGAGCACAGTGTAGACCCCTACACTCACCGCTGCCAAGAGTACCCAGAGGTTCCCGAAAAGGCTCGTGCTCCCAGCTCCCAACCCTTCGTAGAAGACCACCCCCACCCCAACGATGGAGAGGGCAACGCCCACTACGCCCCTACCTGTGGGCCGCTCGTGTCCGAGCATGGAGCCTAGGAGCATGCCCCACACGGGAGCTGTGGAGAAGATCAAGCCCGTGCTTGCGGCACTCGTCATGCTCAGGCCGAAGGTAAAACCAGTCTGGGCGGTGCCCACCCCGAGGCACCCCAAAGCAGCCATAGGGAAGAGGTCCTTTCGCCCAAGCCTGCTCTTGGGCTCTAGGAGCCGCAGAACACCATACATGAGGAGTCCACCCGCGCAGAAGCGGAACGCCACAAGCAGGAGTGGAGATATGGAGAGAGCGGCGAACTTCGTGGCGGCGAAGTTGGTGCCCCAGAATACGGCGGCCAGTATCACGGAGAACTCTGTGAGTATTGCCGCTCTGTCCTTACCGTCCGCCATGGCGTTGGATTGTACCGTCCGGGTAAGACGATTACCCATTGGAGCGAGCCCTAATCTAGTCTAACTTCATGGACATCTCCGCCTGGGGTGGTGCGACCCGCACGCAAGCAGGGCGGGCATAGCGCGGCGACTAAGGAAGGCCTGCGAGGTGGAGGGGGTAGGCTACGGTGAGGAGTTATCCATTGACCTCGGGTAGCGACCTTCGGGTTATGAGCCCGACGAGCTACCAGACTGCTCCACCCCGCACCTCTATGAGAACGTCGGAGACGCGAAGATCACAGTGCAGGCAGATTGCAGTATGGGTGCAGTAAAGCGAAATGTGTAAAGACTGGTCTAGGTCACAGGCAGACCAACGCCGAACCAAAAGGGTCATAAGGTCAACAAAGTTGATTCCGAGACCTTATTCTCCAACGTCTGTAGAATCTCTTCGAGGTCGACGTTAGGGCTGGCGAACAAACCTACGCGCACGAAGACGGCACGCTGGAGTTGACCTGGAAAGCCGGAGAGGGCGTTAGCGAGGTATGCGTTTCACCAAGATGCAAGGCTGCGGCAACGATTTCCTCATCTTCGACCCTGGCGAGGTCGAAGGGACGGCCCTGCCCGACCTCGCCTTGAGGGCCTGCGACAGGCACTTCGGTGTGGGGGCAGACGGGATCCTCATCCCTGCTCCGTCACGGACCGCCGACCTCGCGATGGTCTACCTGAACTCTGACGGCTCGCCTTCTGAGATGTGCGGCAACGGCCTGCGCTGCCTGGCGCGCTACGCGAAGGACCGCGGCATGGTAGGGGGCGAAGCCCTGACAGTCGCCACCGGCGCGGGGGTCAAGAAGGTCCTCCTCTTCGACGATGGTTCCTCGCGGGTGGACATGGCAGCACCCAGCTTCGAAACCGAGGTAGGGTTCGGCGGCTTCCGCTTTCTGCGCGTTTCCATGGGCAACCCGCACGCAGTAGCCTTTCTGGAGAGCGAGGATGCGGTCGAGACGCTGGACCTCGCTACTGTTGGACCACCCATCGAAGAAGCCCCCGTCTTCCCCGAGAAGACAAACGTAGAGTTCGGGTTCGCGCAGGGCGGGCACGACGTTAGGATGAGGATCTGGGAGCGCGGCGCGGGCGAAACCCTCGCCTCGGGCTCAGGCTCGTGTGCCGTAGCGGTCGCAGCGGTAAGGCTGGGTCTCGCCCGGAGCCCCGTCAGCGTGCGAATGGATGGCGGCATGGTGCAGATAGAATGGTCCGGCGAGGACGAACCTGTATTCATGAATGGCCCTGCCGAGTACGTCTGCGATGGAGAGCTGTCGTTGCAGAGCTAGTGTGGTCTGCGAAAGAGACCGCCCCCTTCTGCATAGGCCTTCGACAAAAACGAGAGCTGATCGCTCAGCGGATCTCGACCAGGCCATGGCGGGTGGCGAACACCAGGGCCTGGAGTCGGGAGTGCACGCCTAGCTTGGTCAATATGTTCATCATGTGGGTGCGCTCCGTGTCCACGCTCATGTGCAATTTGGCCGCTATCTCCTTGTTCGAGAGGCCCTCGGCGAGCTTCTGCAGAACCTCCTTTTCGCGGGGTGTGAGCTGCTCGATGCTCGCGCGCGCTTCGAACTCTTCCTCGCGGTTCTGTCCGGCCAGGCGGAGCAGCTCGGCAAGCTCATCCTCGGAGAGCAGGGTCTCGCCTTCGCCGAGGCGTCGCGTGGCATCGAGTATGGCGTCGACATCGGCCGACTTGTGCAGGACCCCGGCCGCCCCGGCTTCGACCGCCCTGGCGTACTCCGTCCTGTCCAGGCTCGCGGTCAGGACGAGCGCCGCGAAGTCCGGGTTGGCTTCGTGCAGCTCCCCAATCAGCTCGGTACCCTCTCCGTCCGGCAGGGTGAGGTCTATAACCCCGAGGTCGGCCTCAGAGCCCTCCATCGTCCTGCGCGCCTCGGCGAGTGTCCCTGTCTGGGCGACTACCTCGAACTCGGGCTGCTGATCGAAGACGAACGCGAGTGTCTGACGGAACGAAGCGTGATCCTCTACAAGCAAGATTCGCCGCATTTCTCCCTTTCGCAGACCTCTCTTGTAATTCTACGCACGAAACCAATATACCAGCTTTGTTGACGTAGCCGTCGGCTCACGTGTTCGAGGGTTCTCCGGTCTCCCCGCCCGTCAGGGCGGCCAGCCGCACCCTGAGAAACACACGGGTTCCCATGCCCTCCCTGCCCTCCACCTCGAGCTTCCCGCCGAGAGCGAGGACGCGCTCGCGCATCCCCGTGAGCCCCATCCCGTAAGACGTCTCAGGCCCGAAACCCCTGCCGTCGTCCTCGATCTGCACGAGGACCTCGTCGTCCACCATACCGAGGGTGACCACCGCGCGCCGGGCGCCTGAGTGGCGCCTGACGTTGGCCAATGCTTCCTGGACGACGCGAACCATCTCGACCCCGGCTGGCCCGGAGATCGCGCCCGGAAACCCCTCGTCCACGACCAGCTCGAACTGACACCCCTCGTCGATCTGGCGGTTCAGTTCGACGATTGACTCCACGGCGCGGACCAGAGGCTGCTCCCTGACGCTCTCGAGCCGCAGGTCGTAGATGGCGTCGCGCAGCCCTCCGACCGCCCTTTTGAGCGCCTCTACCTGGTGTTCCGTCTCTCCAGCGCGGTCCACACCCTCAGGCATCCTCAGAAGAACCTGCATTGACTGAAGGGCATAAGTAAGATCCTGCAAGACCACGTCGTGCAGCTCGCGGGCTATCCGACGGCGCTCGGCCTCCCTGATCTCATGCAGGGCCTCCTCGGCCCGCTTGCGCTCGGTAATATTCTCTACGGCACCCTCGTAGCCCGAGAGACCTCCACCTTCGTCATAGATGGCGCGCGCGTTGGCCGAGATCCACACAGGGTTTCCGTCTTTACAGCGCATCTGTACCTCGAAGCCGCTCACGAAACCATCCCGCAGCGCGAGCCGGTAGAACTCCTCCCTGCGTCCTGGCTCCACGTAGAGCTGGTCCCTGATGTTGGAGATGGCCCCGAGCAGCTCCTCGGGAGACTCGTAGCCCAACATCCTGGCCATCGCGGGGTTCGCCGTCAGGAACCGTCCGTCGACCGTGGACTGGAAGATCCCTTCGATGGCATTCTCGAAGATCGAACGGTACTTCTCCTCGGCCCTCCGGCGTTCCTCCTCGGCCTCCATCTGGTCGGTAATGTCCTCGTGAACTAGCACGACCTCCTGGATCACCCCGGCGGCGTTCCTTACGGGATAGATGAAAGCTTGTACCCAGCGGTGGGAGACGTCGCTCACGCTCGGGATGCTCGCGTCGGGTTCGTACCTGACCCTTGGTACGGCGGTGGCCTTTCCGGCGAATCCCCTTTCGATGTAGGGCATTATGCCCTTCTGGACGAGCTGTGGGTCTTGCAAGACGTTGTACTCTGGTATCTGGTCGAGCGTCACGCCCCACAGCTCCTCCCACGCCCGGTTGACCCGCAGCGTCCTGCCGTCAGGGGAGAATATCTGGGTGCTCAAAGGGGACTGCTCGACCATCAGCCTAAAACGCGTCTCCGAGGCCCGCAGCGCTACCTCGGCCTGCCGGCGCTCGCGGCGCACGTCAGCCTCCCTGAGCTCCCGCTCGATGGCGCTGTTGAGCCTGGCGAGGTTGTCCTTCATGAGGTAGTCGTGGGCTCCGGCTTTCATTGCCGCGACGGCGGCGTCCTCGCCGATCTGGCCGCTAACGATGATGAAAGGCAGGTCCACAAAGCCCTTGCGCCTGAGCAATCCGAGCGCCGCCGCCGAGCTGAAGGCCGGCATGGAATGGTCGGAGATGACGAGGTCCCAACTGTGTCCGTCCAGCGCAGCCTCCATGGCCGCTGCGGTGTCGACCCGCTCCCAGGCGGGGTCGTACCCACCCCTGCGCAACATCCTCATCAGGAGCAGGGCGTCGTCCTCGGAGTCCTCGACGAGCAAGACTTTGAGCGGTGCGCCCATTCAGGCACAAGCTCCGCGCAGGCCAGGACCCGACCGCTTCAGCGCCGTCACGATAATTTGTGTAATTCCTATCACACCAAGTCTCTATTCTATTGTTAGTTAGGCATTGTGGCAAATCGTCGCCAGAGGGCGAAACATCCGAAAATCACTCATTCGGGGATACGGCAGCCCCCTTGCAGAGTTATCATGGAGGCATCTGTACGCCTGTATATACAGCCAAACACGGAGATCGAGCCGGAAGGAGAGAGGATGCAACAAGAACCCAACCTCGGCGGGGAGAGGGAACGTGCTTCGGAAGGCCAGGCCGGAGCCTCGGCGCAGACGATGAGCGCGCAGGATGAGCGAACGTGGTCCGTAATCGCGCACCTTAGCGTGCTCCTGGCGCTTGGTGGCCTTATGCCTTTCGGGGCCCTGCTCGTCTGGCTGCTATACAAGGATCGTTCCCAAAAGGTGCGCTTCCACGCCCTGCAGGCTATCTGGTACCAGATAGCCTGGATCGGCCTCTTCATCGTTTACGCCCTCGTTACGGTAGTCCTCTCGATAGTGACGCTCGGCATAGCCGCCATCTTGCTGGTACCGCTCGCGTTCGTGCTCGTCATCGTGCCTCTGGCACATGGTTGCTACGCAGCTTACAAGGTGAGCAAGGGTGTGGAGTACCGCTACCCGTACATCGCGGACAGGATAGAAGGCCCGCGGCGCGTAGTCTGAGGCGCTCACCGCCTAGCAAGGCCTGAGGGCAAAGCGAGATGCCGTGCCGATTCACCAGAGTACCCGACAGAACCAGGACACGCAGGCCTTTCAGCGATGGGCTCGGGGCTAGATGAGTACCAAGGTCATCCTCCTGGTCGAGGACAACCCCGACGACGAGCTGCTCACCCTGCGGGCGCTCAAGAAGACCGGCGTCCAGAACGATGTCGTGATCGCCCGCGATGGGGTCGAGGCCCTCGATTACCTGTTCGCAAGAGGCCCCTATTCGGGAAGGGATCCCGCCGTCATGCCGCAGTTGATTCTGCTCGATCTCAAGCTCCCCAGGGTGGACGGGCTCGAGGTACTCAGGCGCCTGCGGTCCGAGGAGCGTACACGGCTCTTGCCCGTGGTTATCCTGACCTCATCCAGAGAGCAGCGGGACATGCTCGACAGCTACGGCCTCGGCGCCAACAGCTACGTCCGCAAGCCGGTAGATTTCGAGCAGTTCGTCAGGGCGGTCGACCTGCTCAAGCTTTACTGGTTGGTACTGAACGAGGACCCACCAGGGATCGTATAGCATTTCAGCACGGTTCGGCCTTGCGGCCTCCGCTTGTCAGCACTTCAGCACGCTCCGGCTTCGCCTCCGCTTGTCAGCCTGTCAGCCAGGGCTTGCAAGCGCGAATGCTGAAGTGCTGAAATGCTGACTAGCTTAAATTCCCTCAGCCAGTTCGGCTTCGAGCTCGTCCACGAACTGACGGGCGGTGCGGCCCGAACGTCCGGCGTGCCAGCGGTCCCACAGGAGGGCACGCTCCTGCAGGTGTTCTGCAGGGATGGCCAGACCACGTTCTCTGGCAAGTCCGGCTACGATCTCCAGGTAGCGCGCCTGGTCGGGAGAGGGAAAAGTCAGGCGCAGTCCGAAGCGGCCCGCAAGGGAGAGCTTCTCCTGCATGGTGTCGCGGGCGTGAACGTCGTTGCCTGCGGAACCGTCGCCACGTTCGGAGAAGCTCTCCCGGATCAGGTTCCTGCGGTTGGAGGTCGCGTAGAGCCTGACGTTCTCGGGCGGCTCTTCGACGCTGCCTTCGAGGAGCGCCTTGAGAGCCTTGTACTCGACCTCGTGCTCCTCGAAGGAGAGGTCGTCGACGAAGAGGATGAAACGCCGGCCACGCTCGCGCAGGACCTCGAGCACCCCCGGCAGCTCAGCGAGGTCCTCCTTCTTCACCTCAACCAGCCGCAGCCCCTCGTGGGCGTACTCGTTCATGATAGCTTTGACGGTAGAGGATTTTCCGGTCCCTGGCAGGCCGTAAAGGAGCGCGTGGTGTGCAGGAAGCCCGGCGAGGAACCGCTCTGTGTTCCTGATCAAAGGCTCCCGCTCTTGCTCGTAGCCGACCAGCCCGGCGAGGCTCACCGGGTCTGGTCGGGAGACGGCCCGGAGTCGCCCCTCTTTCCAGAGGAAAGCCCTGTGGCGCCCGAAGGATCCTGCACCGTGCCTGGCGAAGTGGCCAGCCAGAAGCTCCGCGCAGGCTCCCCAGTCCACCGCCGCCGAGAGCTTGCGCGCGATCGTGCGGCGCGGAGACTCCTCGGCGGGATCGGGATCCGTCCAGGGTACCCAGATGCCGGCCAGAGCAGGCACGACGGACTCCACCCTGCCGAGCAACACAGTCGCGTCCAGCGCGAACATCTCTTTGAGCGTGCGCAGATCCCGCCCCGCCTGCTCGAGCACGGAGGTACTGATCTCCTCCTTCTCCGCCCCCAGGCTGAACGGGTTCTCGTCGTCGAGAACCCTGCCCACGAGATGTGACTGCCAGGCGTCAGGGAGCAGACGCTCCTCTTCGAGGGCGAGTCCCTCCCACAACCGTCCGAAGACTCTCGCAACAGCGCCAGGGTCAGGGCGCTCATCCTCAAGCAGCTCGAGGAGATTCAGTAAATCCTGCGCCACGCCCGAGTCCAGAACACCCCGCAACACCGCGATCCCTCGCGCCCTGATCAGAATAGCCCCCGTATCCCCACGCCCCATAACGCATGTTAGCATTTCAGCTTGTCAGCATTTCAGCACTTCAGCTTTCGCGCTTGCGAGTCCTGGCTGAAATGCTGACCAGCGGAGGCGAAGCCGGAGCGTGCTGACTTGCTGACAAGCGAAGGCCGCAAGGCCGCAGCGTGCTGACTGGCTCACGTATATATGTCTCGTTGCCTGAAGACTTGCGTGGCTAAGAGCAGGAGTGCGAGCGCTATGAGGGTTATGCCGCCAACGTGTGTCCAGTCCAGGCCGTTCTCGATGGCTGAACCGTAGTAGTAGAAGACGGAGAGGGGCCGCCAGTCTTCGAGGTCTTCGGAAGCCCTTCCTATGGTGTCCATCAGGTACATGCCGAAGAGCAGGAAGGCGGGGATGGCGATGGCGAGGCCTCTGCGATGCAACAAAGCCGAGCATAGCAGCGCCAGGGCGCCGAACATGATGCATATGGGCCACAGGTTCAGGACGGCCTCAGCCACCTCTCGCAGGGAGAGCTCCACGTCGACGAACACGGCCGTGCCCCACGTCAGCAGGCCAACGACGGCGCAGATCCCGAGTAGCGAGATGGACCCGGCGAGGAAGTTGCCTGCGACGAGCTGCCAGCGAGGCAGGGGGTTGCCGAGCAGAACGTCTATGGTGCCACGCTCCTCGGCCCCTGCTAGGGCGTTCGCGAGCGCGAGTATCGGGAAGAAAGACAGCGCCAGCGGCGCGAGCCCGAAGACCTGAGAATGAAGGTAGTTGGCAGGGTCGCCCAGGTCAGTTACGCCGAAAGCTTCGAGCATCCCCTTCGGGTAGGCCTCCATCAGTTGGTTCAGCTGATCCGCGCTCCCTTCGATGGCCGTAAACGAGGCGACCATCGCGGCGCTGTAGAGCCCGAGCGCTGCTCCCCAGATGATCACACCCCGCAACTGCATCCTGACGGTGTGCGAGACGAGCGCGAACAGCGTCCACCCAGGCCTTGCGGTATGCCTTCCCTTCTCGCCACGATTCAGAACCACGCTCATCGCACCTCTCAGTTCTCCTGCTCGTAGTAGGTGAGGAAAACCTCCTCGAGGCTGGGCCGCTCGTACTCCATGTTCACGAGCGTATGCCTGGCCGCCAGCTTGACCATCTCGTCGAGGTCGTCGTAGAGCGTGAAGGAGATCCTCTTCTCATCACCCCTGAGATTCCTGACGCCGGAGAGCGCCTCGAAGGGCTCTTTGTCGACGTCTTCTGCGAACGTAAGGACTACATGCCTGAAAGACTTGTCTATGAGCGTCTCCGTGGTCTCGACCGCGGCGAGCCTGCCGCCGCGGATGATCCCCACTCGGTCGCATACCCGTTCGACCTCGGCAAGGTTGTGCGAGGAGAAGAAGACTGTGCGTCCCTCGTCCTTGACCTCCTCGATGATGTCGAGAAACTCCTCCTGCACGAGCGGGTCGAGCCCGCCGGTAGGCTCGTCGAGCATCAACAGCGGCGGCCTGTGGAACATGGCCTGCACCAGTCCGATCTTTTGCTTGTTCCCCCGCGAGAGCCTCCGCATCGGACGGTGCAACTCGGCCCCGAGCCTCTCTGAGATCTCGTGCGCGTAGCCAAGGTCTCTGACGCCGCGCAACCTGGCGAAGTACTTGAGAAGCCCCTCTCCCGTCATCTTGTCCTCCAGGGCGAACTCCCCAGGCAAATTGCCGACCCTGGCCCTTATCTCCACACTGTTTTTCCTGATGTCGAGGCCGAAGACCTCTCCACGCCCACCGGTCGGACGCAAGAACCCTAGCAGCGTCCTTACCGTCGTGGTTTTACCGGCCCCGTTGGGCCCGAGGAAACCGAAGACCTCGCCCTCCTGGACGGCGAGATCCACATCCTCTATGCCCCGCGCTTTGCGGCCGTAGGCCTTGGTAAGCTTCTCGGTCTCTATCGCCAGGCTCATCATTTCCTTCTCTCTCCCACCGCTCCAACACGGCGGGCATCTCCTTCGGGGTGGTGGAGCGAGAGTTTCTTGGCTGCGTCCGTGCGCTAGTGGGTGGTGAGGTAGTCCTCGATGTCCACCCTTAGGGCTTCCGCTATCTGTTGCTGGCGTGTCCCCGTGCCGTTGGAGAGGAGGATCGCGGCGAGGATTGCTGCCAGCACCGTCGCCCACGCCCTGAAGAGATCCGAGTATGTCATCTCCTATCCTTTCCCATCGGGTTTATCAGCCGCCGAAGAGGCGGGACCAGAAGCCGCGGTTCTTCATGGCGTTGAGCTCGGCTTCGAGGCGGACCCGGTCTTCAGAGAGAGCCGATTTCTCCTCCGTGAGGTCCATCTGTTCCTTGAGGAGGCGCTCGCGTTCGGACTGTAGTGTGGCTTTCTCCTCTTCGAGGGACGAGATCGTCTTCTCCTGCAGTTCGCGCTGGAACTCGACGAGGTTGAGGCGTTCGATCTCGGACCAGAGGCGGTCGATCTCCATCCTCGCCGCGTCGCGCTCCTGACGAATCTCCTCTATCTGACGGGTCCGCTCTTCAAGGCGGGTCTTGTAGTCCTGCCCCTGCTGCAGAAGGCGCTCATAGCGCTCGAAAGGCACGGCGGGGAGCCTGGAGTTGCCGGTGGACTCGTCACCCATCACCTCGCCCTCGAAGATCTCCTCCTCCGCGGATTCGGCGCCAAGCTCACGCGCGAGCCCAAGGACATCTTCGAGGTGAAAGACGTACTTTCCTTCCTCCCCGCCTTCGGAGCGAAGCCTTCCTTCTTGCGCGAAGCGCCTGACTGTCTCGGGCAGCACGTCTAGAACGGCCGCCGCCCCGTTGAGCCCGATGATCTCCTCGCCCCTGTCCATGGGCGCATTCTACTTGAGATTTAGACATCAGGCAGCAGGCCACAGGCTGCAGGTTCGCCCTGTAAGCACAGCGTAAAGATCCCGGTCAGACCTCAGCCGAAGATGGGCCGAGGCATCCAGTCAACCCCTTCCTGAAGTCTGTAACCTGTGGCCTGCTCTCAAGCCCTGACGATCTCGCCGCCCTCGACCTTCACGGGGATCTCGGGCAGCGGCCTCGAGGCCGGGCCTGCAACTACCGCGGCACCATTGGCTGGATCGAAGACCGAGCCGTGGCACGGGCAGGCGAGCTCGCCGCCCTGGTAGGCCACCGTGCAACCCTGATGTGTGCAGACCGCCGAGTACGCCACGAAGTCCCCGTTATCCAGGTGGACCAGTACAGCGGGATTTCCCGAATCCTTGAACTTGAAGGCACTCCCAGGTGCGACCTCGGACTCGCTCGCGATAGCCGTTCCGCCCGCCCCTGCATCGCCGCCAGACGATTTCTGCGAGCCACCATCGGAGCCCCCGCCACCTGAGTCTCTACCACCGTAGTCGCCGCCGCCCGAGTCGCCGCCGCCCGAGTTCCCACCGCCCGAGTTCCCACCGGAGGCTCCGCCATCAGACTTTCCACCGCCTGAACCTCCGCCGACGTCGCCGGCGCTTCCTCCACAGGCGACCAGCGAAGCACAGGCTGCGCCCACACCAAGCGCGGTGCCCAGCCGGATGAACCTCTCGCGCGAGATCTTCTCCAAGGTTTCCTCCTCGTTGTCGCCAGGGGTCCCCATGATATACGCAGCGCACCCACCATTGGTTGTATCCAGCATGTCAGCTAGTCAGCACTTCAGCACGCTCCAGCCTCCGGCTTCCGCTTGTCAGCATTTCAGCTAGATCCTAAACTCTCTTCGGCGCGTATGTAGGATCGGAGAGCGCGGCAGTCTGTGACAGCGCCGTGCGTAAGGCTCGAGCCTTACGCACGACGAGCCATCAGCCTTTCAGCCGCAAGCAAATAAAAGCTGAAATGCTGACCAGCGCGGGTTGAGGAAGGGCTAGCCCTTCCTCAACCCGCAGTGAGAGGAGTCCGGCACGTGAACGGCATGGTGTTGGTGCGAGTCTTGATCGGGGCCCTCTGGCTGAACGGTGGCCTGGAGAAGCTGCTGAATCCGGGCTTCCCCGGCCAGTTCTCAGCCAGCCTCCAGGCAGGGGGCTTCGTCTCGCAGGCTCCGCCATTCTTCCAGGACTTTATGAGGGGCTATGTACTGCCTAACGCCGATCTCTTCGCCCAGCTAATGCGCATGGGAGAGTTGATGATAGGCATCGCCCTCATCCTTGGGTTGCTCACCAACCTCGCCGCGATCGGCAGCGTCGGGTTGAGCTCCGTGATCCTGCTCTCCCAGGGAGGCGTGGGGCTCGGGACGGGCCTCGGCTCCCCCGAGTTCCTCACGATAAACGTGCTTGTGGCGCTTATCTCGGTGGTGATCCTGTTCAGCCCAGCCGCGAAGACTATCTCCGTAGACTCCCGCCTCGCGGGGCGTAGTCCCAGACTCTCACCCATCCTCATCAACCGTCGCCGGCAAGGCTAGCCCTCCACTCCTCGCGCAGAACACCCATGATGACGTTGTCCACAAAGTGTCCGGCGAGCCAGATGTGCTCGCGCATCCTGCCCTCCTCGACGAAGCCGCAGGCTTTGTAGGCCCGGATCGCACGCTCGTTCGCCGCATGGGTCTCCAGCCACACACGCCTGAAGTTCCTTACCCGAAACGCGTAATCGAGCAGCAACCTCACGACTTCACGCCCGTAGCCGCGCCCCCAGTATTCCTTGTCGCCGATAGCGATGCCAAGTTCACAGTGGCGGGAAGCCACGTCGAAGTGGAAGAGGCCGCAATGCCCGATGCACACGCCGTCGGCCTCGATAATGAAGTCGGTCTTGTCCGGAGTCCCTTCACGGGCCTCGCGATCGAACCTCTCCCTCAGCCGTTGGAGGGAGACGGGCAGCGGCGGGTCGCCGCCACCCGCAAGCTCGACCTCGAGGTCGTTCCAGAACCGCCACAGGCGCGCCACATCCTCACGCTCTACAGCCCGCAGCGTAACCTTCTCTCCCCTCAACATGATCGTCCTGCCGCGACAGGATGGCACACCCAGACGTAAGGAGCCCGAAACCTGAAACCTGCACCCTGAAACCTGTAGCCTGACACCTACAAGAACGCCGGAACCAGCTCGCCCTTCACGAGGTCGGCGCTGTGCTCGCGTTCGCGCACGACGGCCCAGCTATCTCCCTTGACCATGACCTCTGCGGGCCTGGGACGGGAGTTGTAGTTGGAGGCCATCGAGAACCCGTAAGCGCCGGCGTCCATGATGGCGAGCACGTCGCCCTCGGAGGCGTCTGGCAGCTCGCGGTCGCGGGCGAGGTAGTCACCGGACTCGCACACGGGCCCGACGAGGTCGGCGTTCGCGACGAAGCCGTCCTCGTCTACGGAGAGGACCTCGTGGTGGGCGTCGTAGAGGCTCGGACGCAGGAGGTCGTTCATACCGGCGTCGGCGACGATAAAGCTCTTCTCGCCGCTCTTCTTACGGTAGACGACGCTGGTCATGAGTACTCCAGCGGCGCCGGCGATGTAGCGGCCCATCTCGCACAGGATCTTCGTCCCCGCCGCCTCCAGCATGGGCCTGATGGCATCCCCGAGCTCTTTCGGGGTCGGTGTCTCTTCGTCCTTGTAGGGGATGCCAAGGCCGCCGCCGATGTTGAAGTAGCGGATATCGAAGCCGCGAGTCTTTAGCTCGTCGACGAGGCCGGCGGAGCGTTCGACCGACTCGATGTAGGGGGCGAGCTTGGTGATCTGGGACCCGATGTGCTGGTGGACCCCGATAAGGTCGATGCACCTGTAGTCCCCTACTCTCTCGGCCAAAGCCAGCGCCTCGTCCACGGGGATGCCGAACTTGTCGCGGCCCCTCCCGGTTGCGACGTGGTCGTGGGTCCCGGCGTCGACGTCGGGGTTGACGCGCAGCGCCACGCGGGCCCTCTTGCCGAAGCGGCCGCAGAGGCGCTCGAGGTGCTCCAGCTCGGAGGCCGACTCGACGTTGAAGAGCAATATGCGCTCCCCGAGCCCTGACAAGAGCTCCTTCTCGGTCTTTCCGACCCCGGCGAAGACGACCTTCTTCGGGTCGAACCCGGCCCGCATCACCTTGTAGAGCTCCCCGCCGGAGACGATATCTGCTCCTGCCCCCAGAGCAGCGAGCGCCCGCAACACGGCGAGGTTCCCGTTCGCCTTGACCGCGTAGCAGACCAGATGGTCCAGGCCCGAGAACGCACTATCGAGCTCCGTGTACGCGCGCTCGAGGGCGGCGTGGCTGTAGACGTAGGTCGGGGTCCCTGCCGCCGCGGCTATCTCGGAGAGCGGCACGTTCTCACAGCGGAGTCCGCCCCCCTCGTAGTGAAAGTCGTCCAAAACGTACCTCCTCGTGTTGCCGGGGCGTGCTATATTTCTGGCTCTGCAGATGGAGCCGTAGGGAGAATATACTCCGTGCCGAACCCCCGCGCGACACACCAGACACAGAAGCCCCCCTTACTCCTCAACCCCATACTCGCCAAGCAGGGCGCCTACCCGCTTCTGCGCCTCGACGAACGCCGCCAGGAGCTGGAGGAGAAGGGGTCTGAGCTCTTCGACTTCGGCACCGGCGACCCACGCGAGCCGACGGACGGGAAGATCCGCAAGGCCCTGATAGACGGCGTCCCGGAGGTCAGCAGGTACCCGAGCACGGCAGGCAAGCAGGGGCTCCGCGAAGCCTTCTGCGGCTGGATGGAACGCCGCCACCGCGTCACGCTCGATCCTGAGAGCGAGGTCCTGCCGGCCACGGGCTCCAAGGAGGCCATCTTCCACGCTCCTCTGGCCTTCCTGCACCACTCGCACGAGCGGCGCGGCGTCGCCTATGGAACGCCTGGCTACCCCGTCTACGAACGGGGCACGCTGCTCTCCGGCGGCGAGGCCCTGCCTGTGGAGCTGAAGTGGGAGAACGGGTTCCTACTGCAACCCGAGGCAATAGACTCCGAGCGCACGCGGATACTCTGGATCAACTACCCCCATAACCCCACGGGCGCAACAGCGACTTACGAGTACCTAGAAAGCATGGTCGAGTTCTGCCGCAGGAACGGCATACTGCTCTTCTCGGACGAGTGCTACAACGACATCTACTCCGGCGAGCCCCCGCCTTCCATCCTGGAGATCACCACGGAGCGGACCCTCGCCTTCTGCTCTCTCTCCAAGCGCAGCGGTATGACGGGCTACCGCTCGGCTATGATGGCCGGAGACCCCGAGCTCATCGCCGCGCTGAGAGAGCTCCGTCCCTCCATCGGAGTGGCCACCCAGTCCTTTGTGCAGGACGCCGCGACCGCGGCCTGGGACGACGACGCCCACGTCGAGAAGCGGCGGCGCGTCTTCGGCGAGAAGCGGGATCTCTTCACCGAGTTCTTCGAGCAGGCTGGCCTGGAATATCTACCCAACGAAGCGAGCTTCTACCTGTGGGTCGCGATACCTGATGGGGACGACGAGGCTTACGCTCTGCGGCTAATGGAGGAGGGAGTAATCGTGGCGCCGGGCCGGTCCTTCGGGGCCGGCGGTGAAGGATACGTCAGGATCGCCCT
>DASQWQ010000052.1:0-4561 GCA_035640175.1 Rubrobacter sp.
GGCTGCCTACTACGAGCAGGGCGACTTCGCGATGGACTACAACTCGCCCAAGTGCCAGGTGAAGATCGGCTGCTGGGGGCCGGTCGTCAACTGCAACGTGCCCAAGAGGGGCTGGATGGACGGGGTCGGGGGATGCCCGAATGTGGGCGGGATCTGCATTGGCTGCACGATGCCTGGCTTCCCTGACAAGTTCATGCCGTTCATGGACGAGCCGCCGGGCGGGACGTTCTCTACGAGTATGGTCAAGGTTTACGGCGCCATGATCCGGAGGCTCAGGAGCATAACCAACACGACGGTGAACAAGGAACCGAAGTGGCGCCACAACCGTGACAAGCTCACGAGCGGCTACAACCCGCGTTGGGGAAATTAGGAAGGGGAAGATAAGTGGCTATCCGAGAGGAAATTCCGGCAGAATCCCGGAACCTTACGGAGATGTCGTGGGACCCGATCACGCGCATCGTCGGGAACCTCGGGATCTACACCAAGATAGACTTCGACAACCGCGAAGTGGTCGAGTGCAAGAGCACCTCCTCCGTCTTCCGCGGCTATAGCGTGTTCATGAAGGGCAAGGACCCGCGCGACTCGCACTTCATCACCAGCCGCATCTGCGGCATCTGCGGGGATAACCACGCCGTCTGCTCGGTCTACGCCCAGAACATGGCCTACGGGATAGCGATGCCGCCGCTTGCCGAGTGGATCTACAACCTCGGCGAGGCCGCCGAGTATATGTTCGACCACACCCTCTTCCAGGACAACCTGGTCTTCGTGGACTTCTGCGAGCAGATGGTCAGGGATACCAACCCGAGCCTGCTGGAGCAGGCCGAGCGGACGGATGCCCCCAACGCCGAAGTCCACGGCTACCGCACCATCGCCGACATCATGCGCGCCTTCAACCCCTTCACGGGCGAGTTGTACAAGCAGGCTTTGAACGTGAGCCGGATCACCCGCGAGATGTTCTGCCTGATGGAGGGGCGGCACGTCCACCCCTCGACGATCTACCCGGGTGGTACGGGCACGATGGCCACACCCCAGACCTTCACCGACTACCTGAGCCGGCTGATGAAGGTTATAGACTTCGTCAAGCAGGGCGTTCTGATGCAAGACGACGTCTTCGACTTCTTCTACGAGGCGCTGCCCGGCTACGAGGAGGTCGGTAACCGGCGCATCCAGCTCGGCTGCTGGAGCGCGTTCCAGAACCCGGACGCATGCGACTACAAGTACGAGAACATGGCCGACTGGGGACAGGAGGCCTACGTTACGCCCGGCATCGTCGTGGACGGCGAGCTGGTGACCACGAGCCTGGTGGACATAAACTTAGGCATCCGCATCCTGCTGGGTTCCTCCTACTACGAGGACTGGCAGAACGAGGAGACCTTCGTAACCCACGACCCCTTGGGCAACACGGTGGACAAGCGGCACCCTTGGAACCAGACCACCCTCCCAAAGCCCCAGAAGCGGGATCTGGAGGGCGGGAAGTACAGCTGGGTCATGAGCCCGCGCTGGTTGGATCAGCGCACCGGAGACTTTCTGGCGCTCGATACCGGCGGTGGGCCGTTGGCCCGGCTGTGGGCCACGGCGCTCGCCGGGAGGGTGGACACCGGCTACGTCAAGTCCACCGGCCACAGCGTCCAGATCAACCTGCCCAAGACGGCCGCCACGCCCGAGATGCAGTTCGAGTGGAACATACCGCAGCGGTCCAACACCCTCGAGCGCAACAGGGCCCGCTCCTACTTCATAGCCTACGCGGCGTCGATGGCGTTCTACTTCCTGGATAGGGCCCTAGAGCTCTTGCGCGCCGGAGAGACCAAAGTCTTCCAGGAGTTCGAGGTGCCCGACGAGGCCATTGGCTGCGGATTCCACGAGGCGGTGCGCGGGGTTCTCTCGCACCACATGGTGATCAGGGACGGCAAGATCGCCAACTACCACCCCTACCCGCCCACCCCGTGGAACGGGTCGCCTACCGACTCGTACGGTACCCCCGGCCCGTACGAGGACGCGGTGGCGGGGCAGCCGATCTTCGAGGAGAACGGCCCCGAGGACTTCAAGGGCATCGACATCATGCGCACCGTGCGCAGCTTCGACCCGTGCCTGCCCTGCGGGGTGCACATGTACTCGGGCAAGGGCAAGATACTAGAGGCACGACACTCCCCGACGCTGGGGATAGGCGTAGAGTAGGGTCGCAAGCTAGACTGTACGCAATAGGGTGGGCCCCGCCCTACGGGGCCCGCCTGCCGGGAAGGGTCGAGATGCTTCTAGACGATAAAGGGCTGCAGGAGCGGGTCGCCAGGATGGAGACGCTGCTGGGGGAGATAGAGACCCTAAAGGATCCGAACGCAAGGTCCAAGGCCGCGGAGGTGGTGGGGGTTCTTCTGGACCTCTACGGCGATGGTCTGGCGCGCATGATGGCGGTAGTCGCCGAGGGAGAGGAGCGCGAGAGAAACTTCGAAGCTTTCGCCCGGGACGAGTTGGTCTCGCACCTGCTGCTCCTACACGGGCTGCACCCGCTGGACGTGGAGGCCCGGGTGGTAGCAGCCCTCGAAGAGGTGCGTCCCTACCTGCAGTCTCACGGTGGTAACGTGGAGCTGCTGGGGATAGAAGGAGGCGTGGTGCGCGTGCGAATGGAGGGGAGCTGCGACGGCTGTCCGTCCTCCGCCATGACGCTCAAGCTGGCGATAGAGGAAGCCGTACTGAAGGCTGCCCCGGACCTGGAGGGGGTAGAGGCCGAGGGCATGGCCGAGGAGCCTCCGCCCAAGCCGACGACGACCTTCGTAGCGGGCCCCACGCTGCGCAGGAAAGAGAAGAAGCCGCCAGAAGAGAATGGAGCCTCCTGGACGGTCGTCGGCGGGTTACCCCAACTCCTTAGCGGAGGGCTTCTGGTTAAGGAGGTCTCTGGCGAGCCGGTGCTCTTCGTGAAGCTGGGGGAAGACCTCTACGCCTACCGTCACCTCTGCCCCGGCTGCGGAGAATCGCTGGAAGGGGGTAGCCTGAAGAAGGCGGAGCTTACTTGCTCCGGCTGCGGTCACCGCTACGACGTGCGGCGTGCCGGGAGGTGTCTGGATCATTCGCAGCTGCATCTGGAGCCTATCCCGCTGCTCGTGAATGAGGAAGTTGTCGAGGAGCGTCAGGGCCTCGGGCGGCGAAGCATAGTAAAGATCGCCCTGCCGAGCGCGGTAGGCTGAGGTATATGGTCGAGCAGGGCAACCGGAAGGCTTTCTCCACTTTCTCCTCGCTGCGCCGGTTCGCGCAAGAGGAGTCCGAGAAGGCGGCAAAGGAAGCGGCCAAGGCCGCCCAGGAGCACTGCGATCTGTGCAGCGAGCCGATCTCACCCGAGCACCGGCATCTCCTAGAAGTTTCCACGCGGGAGATGATGTGCGCCTGCCGGCCGTGCTCCATCCTCTTCGATAGTGAAGCGGCGAGCGAGGGCAGATACCGGATAATACCCGACCGGCATCTCTTCCTCGAGGACTTCGAGATGAGCGACGTGCAGTGGGAGAGACTGCGGATACCGGTGGACATGGCGTTCTTTTTCTACAGCACGCCCGCCGAGAAGGTTGTGGCGTTCTATCCCAGCCCGATGGGACCCACGGAGTCACTCCTGAAGCTGAACACCTGGGAGGAGCTTGAGAAGGGCAACCCGGTGCTAAAAGGAATGGAGCGGGACGTGGAGGCGCTCCTGGTAAACCGGGTGCGGGGGGCGAGGGAACACTTCCTGGTTCCCATGGACGAGTGCTACAGTCTCGTGGGGCTCATCCGGATGCACTGGAGGGGCCTGAGCGGCGGCCGGGGGGTCTGGGAGGAGATAGGGCGATTCTTCGAGGAGCTACGCAAACGCTCCAAAACCGTCCGTAGAGAGCGCTTGGATTCCGCCCCGCCGAAGGGGTAAAACAAGGCCACGAGAGAGGAGCAGCAGATGGCGAACATAAGGGTAGGGAAACCGGACACGACGCCTGATGCGCCCGCGCACACGCCGGGAGTAAACCAGGGCAACGAGCCCGGTGGTACCGACGCAGATCCCGGCCTCGTAGAGACCGGTGAGATAGGCGCGGGGCGTCCTAGCATGACGTCTACGGCCCGCAAATCCACGGGCATCAACCCCGAGAAGAGGAACCCGGTAGACCCGAACAGCCCGAACCTGCCGCCGAACTAGCCGACACCGGTGGGGCCCGGGAAGTGGGGGCGTAGAAGGCCGGAAGATAAGGAGAGTGCAGTCACCCGACCTTCTACGCCCCTCGCGGCGAGACGGGAATGAGGAAGATCGACATTCTACTTGTGAGAACCGAGAGTAAACCCTTGTTTAGAGGGACCTCGCATGCCTGACCTGGATTTCAGAGTAGAGGGCGCCGAGGTCCTTGAATATGCCGCCGTTCCGAGCCTCCTGTTCAAGCTGCGTATGGAGAACTTGCAAGAAGAGCCCATCCGCTCCGTTTCACTGAACACCCAGGTTCGGATCGCGGCAAGGCAACGGCACTACGAGGCGGTGGAGCAGGAAAGGCTCCAGGAGTTGTTCGGCGACCCGCATAGGTGGGGAGAGACATTACGGAGCCTGCTCTGGACCCACACC
>DASQWQ010000053.1:0-2368 GCA_035640175.1 Rubrobacter sp.
TGCCCGCTGGGGAGGACCTGACAAAGCGCTACCGCGGCGACCACGTCGGCGTGCACTCCCAGAAGGAGGAGGGGCTCCGCCAGAAGTTCGTCGAGCCGCTCCTCGCGCACCCCGGTGATGATGAGGTTCTGGTCTGTGGCGAGGCGTACCTCGCTCCCGTACTCCTCGGCGAGCCTCCCGGCCGCCTCGAACTGCTCCCCGCTCATCCTCCCCACGGGAACGTTGAGCCCAACGTAGTAGAGCCCCTCCTCCTTCTGGGAGTGCACGCCGACGTGGTCGCCGCGGTAGCGCTTTGTCAGGTCCTCCCCAGCGGGCAAGAGCTCGACCGAGACTCGCTTCTCCAGCTCTTCGCGGAAACCCTCGGTACCGAGCTCCTGCACCAGGTAGCGCATCCTGGCCGTCCAGCGGTTCTCTCTATTTCCAAGCTCGCCGAAGACCTGCGCTATGCCGCGCGTGATCTCCACCACATCCCCAGGTTCCACGAAGACGTTCACGTCCGACGCCATGCGAGGACCGTCGGAGAGGCCGCCCCCCACACGCAGATTGAAGCCCAAGGTGCCGTCCTCGAGCCTCGCTGGGAGCATCCCAATGTCGTTGATCTCCGCCTGCGCGCAGTCCTCGAGGCAGCCGGTGACACTCATCTTGAACTTACGGGGCAAGTTCGCGTACTCGCGGTTGCCGGTGAAGTAGCTCGAGATGGCCTGCGCGACGGGGTAGGCGTCTATTACCTCCTCGCGTCCCAGACCCGAGACCGGGCAGCACAGGACGTTGCGTGCCGAGTCGCCGCAGGCTTGGACGGTGGTGATACCAACCTCCTCTAGGCGGCGCCAGATCTCGGGCACATTTCCCATCTTGAGCCAGTGCATCTGCACGTCCTGGCGTGTCGTGAGGTCCAGGAAGTTGTTGCCGAAATGGGGGTTCGGGATCGGGCCGTTGGCGAACTCCGTAGCCAACTTCCCGATGACCTTCGCCTGTTCCGGCTTCAGAACTCCGCCAGGCAACTTTATACGCATCATGAAGGCATCGCCGCCCTGCTTCTGCGGGTAGATGCCCACCCACTTGAGGCGCTCGACCTCGCCCGGGATCTCGTCCATAGCCGCGAGATCTTTTGAGTAGGTGTCTATGAGCGCCTGGCGTACCTCGAGCGGGTGCCGCTCGAGCTTGAACTTCTCTACTTTGTTGAGCTTCTGCCCTTCTCTAAGAAACCTCACGTCTTACCTGTCCCTCTACAACATGTATCCCACATTCCGTCTTTCCGGTTCCCGGCCAGCGACCGGCTCGCGCATCCTCACCCGGCGCCACCGGTTTGGTACACGGCTCGCAGCCGATGCTCCGATAACCCTTATCGAGCAGCGGGTTCAGGGAAACGGCGTGCTCCCTTACATACTCCTCGACTTGTCCGGTGCTCCAGCCGGCGAGCGGGGCTATCTTAGCCACCCGGAAGTAATCGTCGAAGGCTACGACCGATGTGGTCGCCCGCTGTGGCGTCTGGTCCCGGCGAATGCCCGTAACCCAGGCACCGTAGTCCTGCAAGAAACGCCTCTGCGGCTCGATCTTTCGGACCTGGCAGCAGAGATTCGGCTTGCAGCTGTAGAGATCTGGCCCGTAGCGCTCGACTTGCTCCTCGACCGAAAGGTCCGGCGTGATGACCTTGAGAGGCAGCGGATACTTCTTCCTCGCCTCCTCGCGGAAACACACCGTCTCCTTGAAGAGGAATCCTGTGTCCAGTGTAAAGACCCTCGCCCGGCGCGTGATGCGCGAGAGCATATCCAAAAGGACCATCCCCTCAGGATTCCCAAAAGAGACCGAGAGCGTCAGATCCTCCCCGTACACGTCCACAGCCCAGCGCAGGATCTCCTGCGGCGCGCTGCCCTCAAGGCTTTCGGCAGCGCGCGAGAGTTCTACATCACATTCCAGAATGGAATCTTCTTCTTGCCCCAATACGGGAGCCCTTAGCATGAGAGAAAGCTCCTCTCCTCCAGGATAAGCGTATCTTCCGAATTGGCTGTAAAAGAAGGGATTAAACGCGGCGAAGAATGCTACATCGCCGCATTCGTGCCGGACGGCAGAAAAGCAAGTCGAGAGCCGTCCAAGAAAAAGCCTCGCGTGTTCCGTCCGGATCCATAGCCTGCCATGATAAGTTGCTCCTGCGCAGTGCGTCAATGGGGGATCCGACTAAAATTATCGGATTTCCGAAAAATTTTCCTTAGGATGGCTTGCGAGTAGCAACGGAGCGAGAGCGTACGTCTTCAGGCGAGAGCTCCTCGGCATGTACTCCCGCGCAGGGAGGCCACAAAGTGGTTCGAGGCATCGCCGCATGCACGTGCTCGAACGTCTTGTCGGTCGGTTTCGAATGGATGTTCTTAGA
>DASQWQ010000054.1:0-20930 GCA_035640175.1 Rubrobacter sp.
CTCAACAACGACCTCGCGCCGACCATCGCAGACCTTGCGGGGACCGAGACGCCCTCCTTTGTGGATGGACGCTCGCTCGTGCCGCTGCTCACAGAGGAGCCCACGCCCCTGCGAGACTGGCGTCAGCGCTTCCTGATCGAGTCCGTCGCGGAGCGGAGCGGGGTGCCACAACCACCCTTTATCACCGAGAGCACGGTGGCGCCGCTTCTTACGGGCGACCCGCTGCCGGGCAACTGGCGGCGGACCTCGGCCGCGAGCGCCCAATCGAGCGAGGAGTGGGGCAGGCCGTGGATGAAGGCTCTCAGGACGAACAACTATCTGTACGTCGAATACAAGACCGGCGAACACGAGCTCTACGATCTCGGGAAAGACCCTTACGAGCTGAACAACATGTACGCAACCGCCCCACCGGAGCGCAAGCAGCGACTCGAGGCGCAACTCGATGCGCTCAGGCAGTGCTCCGCTGCAGAATGTCGCAGCGCCGAGCGCGACCAACAGGAAAGCGGCCAGCCGGAGAGTAACTAACCGGCGTTTTGCTCGTAGGGCTCTCTGCCTGACGGTACCAGTTCGTAGAGGAGGCCCTCTCTTACAGGGACAACCTCGAAGCCGGCGTTCTGGAAGCGCTCGGGATTCGTGGCCCCCTGGTCGAGGACGTAGACACGACCCTCTTTCGCGGCCGTTTTGGCTGTGGTAAGCCCCGAAAGGTCGTCGGTCCCGTAGCGGCGGTCCGTGGTCGCGAGGTCTATATCGTCAGGCCAGACTATGTCCGCGTAAGCGACCTCTTTGTTGTGGAAGAAAGGGTCGACGATGGTCAAGTCCCTGCGGTGCCTCTCGACGAGAACCATGTACCACATGCTGCTCCTGTGGTGCAGGATGGTCGCGTTCGGGGCTGCGTTATCGGCGACGGCCTCGATCTCTTTGCGCCCCCGGTAGACGCCGCTCATGTCGTTCTTCGCGTAGGTTTCGCTCACACCTAGCAGCGGCAACACTAGTAGCATCGCCCAGAGCACGCCGAGGATAGCCCCCTTCTTCACCCAGGGGAAGGCGGAGATGAGAGATTCGACCTCAGCGAGTAGCGTCCCGAGCCCGGCCGCAGCCCACAACGAGAGTACTAGGTAAGTCGGTATGAAGTAGAGGTCGATGTCGGGGATGTTGTTCTCGACGGCGTGAAAAAGCCAGCCGAAAAAGAGAAACCCGAGGAATATACCCACCACGCGGTCCTTGAGGAGCATGATAACCGCGCCCGTCAACGCGACCATCACCATGAGAAAGGGCGTGTTATCGAGCAGGTGCTCCCAGTAGAAGATCATCCTCGCCGGCAACTCCGAAGGCCCGAAGGAGAAGAACGAGCCGGTCAGGTTCCCCCCGCTGACCACGTACCAGAAGCGCCCGAAGTTGGTAGGGTTGTTCGCTTCCATGGGCGGGTCCATCGCTGCCCTGATGGGCAAATACAGGTAGGGCGCGAGCCCGAGCAGGAAGAGTCCGGCTCCCCCTAGAACGAGCCTGACATCGACCAGCCTGCGCCAGTCCACGAGGGCGACGAAGAGAAGGCTGGCTGGCAAGAGCAATCCGCTGGTGAGGTGGTTGGTTAGGCAGAGCCCCACAAGGAAGGCAGAGAGCAGCAGTAAGCGGTCTTTGCGGTACTCGCGCCAGAGTAGCAGGACAACGATGGTGACGGACACGAGCAGGGCGTTGAGGGTGTATACCTCCGCGATTACAGCCTGGGACCAGAGGGCCGTCCCTAGCCCGAAAGCCAGGGCGCCGGAGGCCGCAGCCACTACCCGCCGGTTGAGTAGGAGCCCGGCCACGTAGACGGTCACCACGGCCAGCCCCGCGTAGACGGCGGAGCCGAGGTTCACGCGGTAGGCGGGATCCCCGAACGGCAGGTAGGTGAAGAAGTGCGTCAGCATCAGGTAGGTCGGGTAGCCGGTAGGGTGCGTGATGCCAAGCACCGAGACCTGCATCTGCAGCATCACAGCGTCGAGCAGCTTGGGGTCCTGTAGGTAGAGGACTGTGGGAGCCAGGGTCTTGAGGTACAGGACCAGGACGAGCGCGAAGACCCCCAGCCCGGCGAGCAAGACACCGGCTTTGCGTAGACGTCCCTCTCCTCCGGTCGACGCATCCGCAGACGGAGAAGTAGTCCTTTCCTGTTCCAGTGCCACGTTCTAAGATATCCTTTGCCGATCTTCCGGGCGAGGGCTATTGTACCCAGACAGGCAAGTGATGTTAATTTCCATTAATCTGCGTTAATATAGCCTTCGCCGGGTTTGCTACCCGGTGCGTAGTCAGAGCCATACCCGGAGGTGAACCAGCGGGGCCGGCGTGCCGGACCGCAGGAAGAGCGGAACAGAGCGTTTACACCGATTTGATATTCGTTTAGCGATTTTTTCCGTTACAATCGTCGGCTGTCATGTTCGGTTCGAGTCGGGCCGAACCCTGAAAAAGAACACAGACGTAGTGTAGAGTAAGAAGGGAGCGTAATGAAGGTACTGGTTCTCGGTGGCGATGGATATTGTGGCTGGCCGACCTCTCTGCATCTTTCCGACGTCGGCCATGAAGTCGTAATCGTGGACAACTGCGTCAGGCGGACCATCGACCACGAGCTCAGCGCCACGAGCCTGACCCCGATCTCGGACATAAAGGACCGGATCGGGGCGTGGCGCGAGGTTAGCAGGCAGACCATCGGGTTCGAGTTCGGCGACCTCCTGGACTGGGAGTTCGTCTCCGACATCGTGCAGCGCCACCAGCCCGAGGCCATCGTGCACTTCGCCGAGCAGCGGTC
Source organism: Rubrobacter sp. (assembly GCA_035640175.1). Lineage (GTDB taxonomy): Bacteria > Actinomycetota > Rubrobacteria > Rubrobacterales > Rubrobacteraceae > Rubrobacter_D. The sequence goes on from DASQWQ010000054.1 coordinate 2,783, forward strand.
GGCGCCCTACTCGATGATCGACAGGCGCCATGCCGTCTACACCCAGCACAACAACGTCATCGGCAACCTGAACGTGCTCTTCGCCATAAACCAGTACGCGCCTGACTGCCATCTGGTGAAGCTAGGCACGATGGGCGAGTACGGCCAGCCCAACATAGACATCGAAGAGGGCTACATCGAGATCGAGCACAATGGACGCAAGGACCTCCTGCCCTTCCCGAAGCAGCCAGGAAGCTGGTACCACCTCAGCAAGGTCCACGACTCTCACAACATTCATTTCGCCTGCAAGATCTGGGGTCTCAGGGCCACGGACTTGAACCAGGGCGTCGTCTACGGGACCGTCACGCAGCAGGCCGAGCGCGATGGGCGCCTCATAAACCGCTTCGACTACGAGGAGGTCTTTGGGACGGTCCTCAACCGCTTCTGTGTGCAGGCGGCCATTGGCCACCCGCTCACGGTCTACGGCAACGGTTCCCAGACGAGGGGCTACCTCGACATCCGCGACACGGTACGCTGCGTCGAGCTCGCGGTGGAAAACCCTTCCGAGCGCGGCGAGATGCGGGTCTTCAACCAGTTCACCGAGGAGTTCTCGGTCAGGCAGCTCGCCGAGCTGGTGGTGGACGCCGCGAACAAGCTAGGCATCGAGGCCAGGATGGAGAACATCGAGAACCCGCGCGTAGAGAAGTACGACCACTACTACAACGCTAAGCACACGGGCCTCCTCGACCTCGGCCTCGAACCGCACCTCTTGGGCGACAGCCTGCTCGACTCGCTCCTGAACATCGCGCTCGAGTACCGCGACCGCATCGACCCTGAGGTAGTCATGCCGACCGTCGACTGGCGCAAGGGCAAGGCAAAGCAGCGCGTGCACAAGGCCCCGGTCCAGCCCTCGGCGCTCTAGGGGCGGCATGTCGGCCGAGCACGTCAGCGTTGCGGGCGTCGTAATCGCCGGGCTCTTCGCGGTCTACGGCGTCGCGAGGTACAGGAGAGGGGGGAGCAGGCTCGACCTGCTCCTCTCGCTGCTCATAGCGCTCGGCGTGGTCCTCGTCTCGGTGGTCCCTCAGCTCTTCGAACCGGTGAGCCGCCTGCTCGGCCTCGAGAACAGGGCCTTCGCCCTGCTCGGGCTCGCCAACCTCTTGCTCTTCGCGCTGTTCTTGAACATGCTGGGGCGTGTGCGGGAGGCGAGTCGCCGCAACGGTGAGATCGTCACAGGCCTCGCCGTCAGGGAGTACTCCGAGAAGTACCTCTCCCCCGAAGAGAGGGCCGAGGGGCACCCCGGCGAGATCCTCATCGTCGTGCCTGCCTACGACGAGGAGGGCGGCATCCAGGGGGTGCTGCGTCGCGTCCCCGACGAGGTCCTGGGGCACGAGGTAAAGACGGTCGTCGTGGACGACGGCTCGGCCGACGCGACGGCGGCCATGGCCAGGGCCGAGGGCGTACCGGTCGTTACCCACGTCGTCAACCGGGGTCAGGGCGACGCCCTCAGGACGGGCTTCGCGATAGCGCAGACCGAACGCTCCCAGGTCGTCGTCAACCTCGACGCCGACGGGCAGTACAAACCGGAGGAGCTCGACCGTCTCGTGAAGCCCATCATCGAGGGGAAGGCCGACTTTGTGCTCGGCTCCCGCTTTATGGGCTTCTACGAAGAATCAGGGAGCGTCCGCCATATCGGGGTGGTGTTCTTCTCGCGCATGATCTCGCTGCTCACCGGCGTGAAGGTTTCCGACTGTACGAACGGCTACCGCGCCATAAGGGTCTCGGAGCTCCACAAGATGAACCTGCGGGAGGACCGGTTCAACGCCAACGAGATCATCCTCGAAGCCCTCAAACACAAGCTGCGCTTCGAGCAAGTCCCCGTCTCGATGATGAGCCGCGCCGCCGGCGAGACCAAGAAGCCGGCGAAGCTGGCCTACCCTCTCGGGGTCTTCAGGGTCATAATCTCGACCTGGCTGCGTTGAGAGCACTTCAGCAAGTCAGCAAGCCGCCTGGCTTCGCCAGGCGGCTTGTCAGCACTTCAGCAGGTCAGCTATGTTTAGTGTGGTGAGAGGCTCGTGCGCTTGAGAGAATGCCAGAGGAGCACCTATTCATTTGGAGTCAGCTCCGACCGCGAAACCTGAAATACTGACAAGCGGAGGCCGAAGGCCGGAGCGTGCTGACAAGCTGAAATGCTAACTAGCTGAAATGCTTAACAGCCTAAAAACACGGCAGGGAGCGGGTACCGGGAGCATCCACATCGCGGCATCCTTCGCCGTCGCGGGTGCGCTGACCTTCGCGTTTCAGAGCCTCTGTACTCACGTCCTCGGCAAGCAAGGCTTCGCGCCGCTCGCCCTCTTGTGGTCAGCCACGTTCCTCACCGTGCAGGTACTCTGGATCGGTGCCACCCAGACCCTGGGGCGCTACGTCGCCGAGAGGGAGGCGCAGGGCAAAGATTGGGGTCCTGTCGTCTCCTCGGTCAGGCGGTGGCAGATAGGACTGGTGGTGGCGTTCGTGCTTGGGGCTTTGCTGGCGAGTCCGCTGCTCACCGAAGAACTATTCGAAGACCCGTGGCTTACCGTAGCGTTCGTCGTCGCCGTGGTCCTTTACGCGCCTGAATACTTCCGACGCGGCATCTTCAACGGGCACAGGCAGTCTTTTCGGCTCGGCGCCCAGATCGTGGCCGAGTCGTCTGGCAGGTTGCTCATCGCCGCCGTGCTGCTCGTCATGGGATGGGGCGTCTTCGGATCAGTCATCGCCATCGTGCTCGCTCCGCTCATCGGTGTAGTTGCCATCAGGCCGGCTCCGGTGGCGCCGCCGGAACGGGAAGGAGAGCCCTTCTCCGCCTGGCATGCCTTCCGGTTTGCCGCACCGGTGCTGGCATGTATGGCCTTCGCGCAGGTACTGATGAACGGCGGTCCGATCCTCGCGAGGGTCCTTGATGGTACCGACGCGCAGGTGAGCGTGTTCAGTGCAGCACTGATCTTCACGCGCATCCCCCAGTACGTCTTGAGCCCTGTCATAGGCGCGCTCCTGCCCCGCGCGAGCCGCGTGCTTTCCACCGAAGGCAGGGCAGCCTTCGACCGCTTTGTGGCGCGAGCGCTCGGGGTCGTAGGCCTCGTTGGTTTGCTCATGGTTGCTGGCACCTGGATGTTCGGCGGGTGGGGGCTCAGGCTCTTCGCCGGCGCAGAATTCGACGCGAGCCGGGCCGTGCTTGTTGCCCTGTCGATAATGGCCGCCTTCTACCTTCTGTCCGACGCGCTCAACCAGGGGCTCTTCGCCCTAGGGCAAGGCCGGCTCGCCGCGCTCGGGTGGTTCGTCGGCCTGCTCGTCGCCGCCGTCTGTCTGACGGCGCTGGGCGTCGGTGTCATCGAGCGGGTCGCATACTCCCTGACTGTCGGCACCTTCGTCGCCACCGTGGCGCAGGGGACACTCTATCTGGTGACGCGACAGCGAGCTGCAGGCCGCTAACTCTACCCGCCCACGAACCAGTCCACGGTACGCCTGAGGCCCTCGTCTAGGCCGACTTCGGCCTTCCATCCGAGCATCCGCTGTGCTTTCGAGGTGTCGGCGTAGTTGCGGCGCACCTCTCCGCGGCGGGCGGCCGTCTTGCGGACCTCGATGTTCTCTACGCCTGCGGCGGCGAGAGCGGGAAGGAGTTTGTCCGTCAGCTCTTGCACCGTAGTCTCGGCGCTGGTGGCGATCTGGAAGACCTCGCCGCCAGCCCCATCGACGGTGGCCGAGAGCCGCACGGCCCGGATCAGGTCGTCCACGAAGATGAAGTCGCGGGTCTGGGTGCCGTCGCCGTATATCTCCAGTGCTTCCCCTTCCACGGCCCTCTTGATAAAGCGCGCGACGACGCTGTTCTTGTGGCCTGAGAGGGGACCGTAGACGTTGCCGAAGCGCAACGCCACAGTCTCGACGCCGAAGGTGCTGAAGTATGCCGAGCAATAGCCCTCGCCCGCCAGCTTGCTCGCCCCGTAGGGCGCAACGGGATGCGGAGGCATCTCTTCGTGGATGGGTGGCTCGGCCTCGCCCACGATGGTCCCGCCGCTCGAGGCGAAGATAAAGCGTCCGACGCCGACGTGCCTGGCCGCCTCGAGGTAGTTGAGCGTGCCGACAACGTTGCTCATGCAGTCGCCCCGAGGGTCCTCGACCGAGGGCATCACCCCCGTGTTCGCCGCGAAGTGAACAATGACGTCGGCTCCCCTGGCGGCGCGCAGCGCGAGCTCCTCGTCCGTTATGTCGCCTGCGACCAACTCGACCTGCTCGCCAGAGACTATCGGGCCGAGCCCGTCGGACGATACTTCGACGAAGTCCCCAGCGACGGCCAGGTCCGCTCGCGTTCCTACAGAGAGGTTGTCGACGACCCTGACGGCGTGGCCGCCTTCCTCCATCAGAGACCGGATCAGGGCCGTACCGATAAAACCGCAGCCGCCCGTGACCAGCCAGTTCACAAGAACCACTCTAGAGAGAGGACCTTTCAAGCTTCTTGTACCTGAGTGCATACCCATCCTTGCCGAGGGTTGTTTGCCGCGCATACCTTAGACTAACCTCCCCTCTGGCGCGAGTCTCAGGGCGAAAGAGGGTGTGAAGGCCGTGCTCTCCGAGAGAGCTTCCTGCGGAAGGGGACGCTATTCGCTACAATCTTCGGCGACTGGTTCGATGTAGTAGAAAAGGCCTTGTAGATGGACACGAAGACGCTCTTTGCTCTACAGAAGCGTGGCGCTCGGGAGAAGCCCGGAGCCCTGGCTTGCCTGCGCGTATCAGGAGGCGAGGGGTGAAGGAGCGCACCCTCACACGCAGGGACTTTCTCAAGGTGGCCGGTGCTGGGGCCGCCGGGGCTACCATGCTCGGCGCGGCCGGGTGTGGCAGCTTCGCCAGCAGCATTACACAAGTGCCCGACGAGTACCTTCCGAGCGGGGGATCGAAAATGAACGTGATACTGGTGATCATAGACAGCCTGAGAAGAGACCACCTCGGCGTCTACGGCAACGACTGGATAAAGACCCCCAACCTCGACGCCCTCGCCAGAGTGAGCCTGCGCTTCGATCGCTCGTACCCTGAGTCCCTTCCAACCATCTTGGCGCGGCGCGCCATCCACACGGGGATAAGGACGTTCCCTTTCAGGGACTGGCAGAAGTGGTACGACGAGGACGTCAACCTCTGGGGCTGGCAGCCTATCCCGAGAGGACAGGTTACCCTCGCCGAGATCCTCCTCGGAGAAGGCTTCTACAACCTGATGGTCACCGACACGCTGCACCAGTTTAGGCCCTTCTACGACATGCACAGGGGCTTCCACGCCTTCGACTTCATCAGGGGCCAGGAGAGAGACCTCTTCAGGCCTCCGTCGCCGGCCTCCGAGAAGAAGATGGAGAACACCCTCATCGGTGGACCGAGCGCCGCGCACTCCGAGGAGATCATGCACCAGTACTACGCGAACACCGTGAGCCGCCAGAGAGAGGAGGACTGGTTCGCCCCGCAGGTGTTCACCAAGGCGGCTGAGTACCTCGAGATGGCGAAGGAGAGCCAGCCTTTCTTCATGTTGGTCGACAACTACGACCCGCACGAGCCATGGGACCCGCCCGAAAAGTACGTAGCCCTCTACGACGAGGGATACGACGGCCCCGAGCCCGTGACTTCGAGCAGCGGGCCCTCGGACTGGCTCACGGAGCGCCAGCTCGAGCGGATGCACGCGCGCTACTCCGCCGAGGTGACGATGACCGACCGCTGGCTGGGCCACTTCCTCGACAAGGCGCAAGACCTTGGGATTCTGGACAACACCATGCTGATACTGCTCTCGGATCACGGCCACGCTTTCGGGGAGCACGGTTATGCCGGCAAGGTCGCCGGTGCACTCTACCCCGAGCTCACCGACACCATCTTCTTTATCAGGCACCCTGGAGGCAAGGGCGCGGACCAGACTAGCGACCACTACGCCTCAACCCACGATGTGGCGCCAACGATACTAGGCGCGATGGGCCTGCAGCCCCACCCGCAGATGGGTGGTCAGGACCTCTCTGTCATGCTTGACGGAAAGGAACCGGATCCGAGGTCCCACTTTACGGCCGGCTACCACGATCACGTCTGGGCCCGCGACGAGAAGTACGCCATGTTCAGCCTCTACAACGGCGCAGACCCCCACCTCTTCGACCTGGAAAACGACCCGAAGATGGACAAGGACATCGCCTCGTCGAACCCCGACGTGGTGAAGAAGATGTTCGACGAGTACGTTATCAAGGACGCCGGCGGCCCATTGCCCCATTATTGATCGGGGCGCCTCCATGCTATCGTACCGGAGAGGTAAGAGAAGTCTTGCGTAGGCTGTTGTCATTCCTCCTCAAATGGAGCGGCATTCTGTGCGTGCCCGGTGGCCTGCTGTGGGCGCTCTCGCCTACTGGCGTCTCCATCTCCAATCTCGCTTTCCACACCCCCAACGTCTTCTGGAAGATGTTTTGGGCGGCCCCACTGCTCATCCTCCTCGGTCTGGTCGGTCTGCAGTTGCGGCAGTCGGAGCGTTCCGGCCTGTTGGAGAAACTGGGGTTCTTCGTCTCCATTGTAGGGCTTGTCTTGATCATCGCGGGCGACGTCGGTCTGTATTGGCTCGGGATCGACGACATCTTTATCGTAACCGCGCCAGCGTACAACGCTTTCCGGATCGGGCTGCTCGTTTTGGCCGGGGGATCTATCCTCTTCGCCGTTACATCACCCCGCGACGGCGCTTTGCCTACCTGGGGCCTGCTGCCTTTCGTCATCGGGTCGATGTGCGGCCTGATCTCCTTTTCGCGGGACTTTGGGTCCTTCGGCGCCGTGTTGTGGGCCCTGTTCGGTTTCGGGTGGGCGTGGTTGGGTCTCTCGCTCGTGGTCGATGGATTCTTCTCTTTCCTGCGAACGAGACGTGCCACCAGCGATGGTATCGCTGTGAAACACTGACCCGGCAACCGTCAGGCGGATCTTCCGATCGGCTAGTATACGGGCGGCTGTTCGAGAGATCTAGAAGGCAGGAGCCGTGGACATAGAGGCCGTTCTCAAGAGTGGTGAGGGCGTCACCAGGAACCTTGGCATCGAGTTCGTGGAGCTCACGCCGGAGCGGGTAGTAGCGACGATGCCTGTAGACGAGAGGCACCACCAGCCGTTCGGGTATCTTCACGGTGGGGTGAGCGCGGTGTTGGCGGAGAGCGTGGCGAGTACGGGCGCCTTCTTGAACTGTCCGCCGGGGAAGGTTGCTTTCGGGTCGGAGATCAACGCTAGCCACGTCAGACCCAAGCGGAGTGGGATGCTCACGGCGGTCGGGGTGCCCGCGCACGTGGGGCGCAGGAGCCAGGTGTGGGAGGTACGCATTACAGACGAAGACGACAAGACGATATGCGTCTCTCGTTGCACCGTCACGATAGTGGATGGCTGATGATCAATAGGGTGTGGAGGTTCGGTCCTTCAGCGAGCCGCTCCCAATAGGAACGTCTTCGTCTCTTCGTTGAAGGTCCTGGCACGCTCGTCGTGTGGCAAGAGGGCGGCATCCTTGAAGATGCGTGGTTCGGAACGGGGGTTGTGCTGCACGAAACGCTGCGCTTCGCGGACAGGAGCCGTACGCGCTTCGAGGCCCCAGCAGATCAGGGTCCTTTGTGGCACCCGTGGCCAGAGGTCGGCTACCCCGAGATTGAGCTTGCCTGAGACGAAGGCCGCAGGGAAGTACCTCGCCCCAGGCTGGTGAGAAGTGCGGTAGTAATTATCGACTAGCTCTTCTGTCACGAGATCAGCATCGTGGTAGGCCATACTCCCGAGGTAGTAGCGGATTCCCCGCGCGGAGACGATGGCGTAGTAGAGCGTATTCCCGAGGACCGGCGCGAGGAAGAGACCGTAGATCACATCCCCCAGCCGTCCTGAGGGACGGTCCAGAGTCCCGTAGCCCGTCGGACAGATCAGGACGAGCTTCTGGAAGAGCCGCGGACTCCGCACGACGGCCGGCACGATGAGTGCCGCAGATAGCGAGCTGGCTACGAGGTGGACAGGATCCCCGATCTCCTCCCGCACGAAGTCCTCGACCTGTAACGCGACGTCCTCGGGCTCGTAGCGCCGCGAGGGCCTCTCCGACTTACCGCACCCGAGGAGGTCAAGGGCGTATACCCTGAAGCTTTTCGACAACTCTTCGAAGTTCTTGCGGAACTCGAAGGAGGACGCCCCGGCATAGACGCCGTGCACCAGGAGCAGCGGCTCACCCTCCCCCGCCACCGAGTACGCGAGATCCCCACCCCTCCACCGGTAGTAGCGCACCTCACCGCCGAGCCGGTTCTGAAGTTGCCCTCCACCCCTCTCCGACCACCGGTTGTAGAGTGCTAACCCCCCGCTAATGCCCCCGACCGCCAGGAGCGCCGTTCTCAGCTTCATCCCGCCTCCTCAGAAATGCTCGACGCCAGGATCGTACCGAAAGCGTCGGCCAGATTCCTCGTTGAAAAGCCCATAGCCTAGGATAACATTTAAGTAAATTATATAAGCAGCTTAAATTTGTAGGAGAATTTACATGAACAGGGAACGGCTCGTTGACGAGACATTGATGTTGCTACCGACTTTGATGCGTCTGATCGAGCGGCCCAGTCCTGTGGAGCTGGGTGAGATCGCGCGCCGCGGGTTGGCGACGGACGTTCAGGTCTCGCCTGGGCACATTCAGGTCTTGATAGCTCTGGCGCGAGGGCCCAGGTCCGTTGGGCAGCTCGCCGAGGAGCTTGAGGTTTCGCCGCCGGCTGCGACGCAGCTCGTGGACAAGCTGGCCGAGCATGGGATGGTAGACCGCCACACCGATCCGGAGGACCGGCGGGTCGTCCTCGTTGACTACGTGGCAGGCATGCACGAGGTAGCCAGGCGCATCGTGGGGGACCGTCGTCGCCCGCTCCATGAGGCCATGAGCAAGATGACGGACAGTGAGGCTCTGGCCTTCGTAAAGGGCCTGAGGCTGTTGGCCCAGAGCTTCGGTGCGGCGGCGGGGGAGGAGTAGAGAGGTGTGTAGCGCGGGTAGTCTGGAAGCAACAGAGGCGCTTGCGGACGCCGGACGTGCGGGCGTCGCTGCGCTGGTGGAGGAGATCTGATGCAGACGATCGTCCGTTGGTGTCTCGGGAAAAAGTCCGTCGTCATCCTGGCGACGATCCTGCTCATCGGGAGCGGGGTCTATGCGACGACGCGCCTCAACCAGGAGCTCTTGCCCGACATCTCCTTCCCGATCATAACCATCTCTACCCCCGTGGCCGGCGCCGGACCTGACCTGGTTGACGAGCAGGTCACGCAGCCTGTCGAGGACGCCATAAACGGGGTGCAGGGGATAGAGTCGGTCCGGTCCACCTCATCGCAGGGGTTCTCCGTCGTGGTCGTCGAGTTTGACCTCGACGCCGACACCGAGGAGGCCGAGTCCGACCTCCAGGCGGCGCTCGACAGCATACAGCTACCTGCGCAGGCAGGAGATCCCGAGGTCAAGAGTCAGTCGGCTTCGCAGTTCCCTATCCTGTCGCTCTCGCTGGCCGCAGAGGACAGGAACCTCGCCGACCTCACAAGCTACGCCGAGGACGAGGTCGTCTCCTCCATCGAGGAGGTCGACGGTGTGGCGAGCGTCGATGTTATCGGGGGCGCCGAGAAACGTATCCAGGTGGATCTCGATCCCGACAAAGTGAAGGAGAAGGGCCTCTCGACCGACGCTGTGGTCGGCGCGCTAAGCGGGGCGGAGGTGGATGCGCCCGTGGGTAGCGTCTCCGTAAACGGACGCGAGACTCCAGTAAGCACCACCAGCCAGCTCGGAGGGATAAGCGCCCTCGAAGACCTTCCCGTCGGGGTGGCCGGCGGCGATACCGGCGGGGCCCCTTCCGCCGCGGCCGCAGGTGCTCCTGACGCTGCCGTACCCAGTGCTGCCTCTCCTCCAGGTGGCGCTCCGGCCGGCGCGTCCGCCGCTCCGACCGGCGCTTCCGCTCCTCCTGCAGGTAGCGCCGCGGGTACGACGGGATCTCTTGCAGTAGCGGCGGAGCCGGTCTTGCTTGGGGCCGTGGCCGAGGTGCGCGAGGTGGGCTCGGGCCTATCGGGAATCTCGCGTACCAACGGGGAGCCGAGCCTGGGCCTGAACGTGATCAAGGAGACCGACGCCAACACCGTCGAGGTCGCCGCCGAGGTTGAGAGAGTACTCGATGACGTGCGCAATAGGATCGGGCGGGATCAGGTCGTGGCTGTGGCCAACACCGCCACCGACGTGGAGGAGTCGGTAAACGGGCTCGTCGAGGAGGCGCTCCTCGGGGCCGTACTCGCGATACTGGTGATCTTCGCCTTCCTGCGCTCCATGCGCGCAACCCTGGTCACCGCGGTCTCTCTTCCTACCTCTGTGCTCGCCGCCCTCCTCTTCTCCTGGGTAGATAACCTGACGCTGAACATCATTACCCTCGCAGGCCTGACGATAGCCGTGGGCAGGGTGGTCGACGACGCGATCGTGGTGCTCGAGAACTCCTACCGCTATGTGCAGAACGGCTACGAGCCGGAGGAGTCTGCCCTCAAGGGAACCACAGAGGTGGCAAGCGCCATCACCTCGTCGACGCTAACGACGATCGCCGTCTTTCTCCCACTGGCACTCGTCGGCGGAATAGTCTCCAAGTTCTTCGTCCCGCTCTCGCTGACCGTCGCCCTCGCGCTGGTCGCCTCGTTGATCGTGGCCGTGACCATTATCCCTGTGCTCATCAGCATCTTCCTCAGGCGCCGTACGGGAGAGCGCACGCCACATAGGACGGACGAAGGTTCAAGCGAGAATCCCGAGAACGGGAGCAATCGGAAGGCAGGGATGAGGAACGGCGGTTTCGTCCGGTTCCTGACTGGTGTAATTCTGTTCTTGCTGGCGTCGGCGCTCGCGCTCGCTGTCGGATCGGGAGCAGGAGTGCTCGACGACGTGCCTGGACTTCCTTCAAGCTTTGTCGAAAGGGTGGACGGGTTCGTCTCTGGGATCGGCCCAGGCTCTCCGGTCCTCCTCGCTGTGGTCGTGGCGCCGCTCGTCGTCGGGCTCGTGCTGATCGTCGTTAGGACGTCGCGGCGTTCCGGCGGCGAGTCAGACGGGCTGCTCTTGCGGCTCTACACCCCGATGTTGCGCTGGAGTTTGCGGCACAGGCTGGCCGTGTTGCTGCTCGCGCTCCTTACTTTCGCAGGGGGACTAGGGCTCGTACGGTTTCTGCCCGTCACGTTCTTCCCGCCGAGCGAGGAGCATCTCCTCATCGCGGACGTGCAGTTGCCTGCGGGCACGGCCCTCGGGAGGACGAGCGAGAGGCTGCGCCCGTTCGAAGACTTCCTGCAACAGGACGCAGGCATAAAGAGTTACCAGGTCTCCATCGGCGGTGAGGACACTCAGGACCCCGAGTCCCCCATCAGGCCTGGCAACAAAGCCCAGGCCTTCATCAACGTAAGAGAGGGTGCGGACGTCAGGCGGACGTTGGATCGGGTGGATCTAGAGGGCGACGAGCTCTACGGGGAGAACTTCCAGGTCCAGATCCTCTCGAACGGCCCACCCCAGGGCGGGCTCGAAGCTGTCCTCACCGGCGGTTCCAAAGAAGAGCTCGCGAGGGCGGCGGACATCGTCTCCAATGAATTCCGCAAGCTCGAAGACGTGAACAACGTGGAGAGCGACCTCTCGGGCGGCAACCCCGAGGTGGAGATCAAAGTAGACCCGGAGAAGGCCGCGAAAGCAGGGCTCTCGCCCGTACTGGTCTCGGGCTCGCTCGGCTCCCTTCTCGGCGAGAGCACCGTGACGACGCTGGGAGATACGCCTGTCGTGGTCGGCGTACCCGAGGGCTCCGTGGATTCGCTGGATGAGGTGCGGGGATTGCCGGTGGGGAGCGACACTACCGTGGGAGACGTCGCCGAGGTGGGGAAGGTTGAGTCTCCAGCAGCCGTCAGCCGCACCGACGGGGAGCGTGCCGTGACGGTAACAGGTGGGATCACCTCCACAGACACCCAGAGGGTCTCGACGGAGGCCCAGAGGGCCATCGCCGACCTCGACCTGCCGGCGAACGTTACGGTGCAGGTCGGCGGCGAGAACGAGGACGTAGACGAGAGCTTCAGGAACCTTTTCCTCTCGATTATCGTGGCGCTCGTGCTCGTTTTCCTGTTGCTGGTTGTCTTTTTCGGCTCGCTACTCATCCCGCTGGTTATACTGCTGGCCGTGCCCCTCACCACGGTCGGGGCCTTCGGCTCGCTCTACCTGACGAATACGGCCATCTCCGTGCCCTCGCTGCTCGGCATCCTGCTGCTTATCGGGATCGTGGTCTCTAATGCCATCCTGCTCGTCGACTTCGCCGTCAAAGCGCAGGACCGTTACGAGACCTCCGAGGAGGCTATCCTGGCGGCCGGTCGGGCGCGTCTCAGGCCCATCTTGATGACGGCCTTCGCCACCATCTTCGCCCTGATGCCGCTCGCCCTCGGGCTCTCCGGCGGGGGTAACGGCCTGATCTCATCGAGCCTCGCCATAACGGTCGTCGGAGGCCTCGCGACCTCGACGTTCCTGACGCTGCTCGTCGTGCCGGTCGGCTACTCGCTGCTAAGGAGCAGCCGGAGGCGGAAGAGGAAGGCATAGAAGGGTGGAGTTAACACTTGTCTACTGATCGGCCGAACATAGACCTTGCGTAGTGTTTTGTACGACAGTCTCGTTCCCTGGGAAGCGGCAGACTGTCTCTTATCCGAAGAGGAGGTCGGCCATTAGAGAGGGCAGATACCGGACCCCCGACAGGGAGCAGCAGATCAGGATGCGCGAGGTCCTCAAGGACAGGTTCGGGAGCATCCCGGTCCAGGTTCCGCGTAGCGAGATCGAGGCGATGGGCGTCCAGATCGGGCTCGACGACCCGACCGAAGCCGCCAGGATCTTCGACAGGCTCAAGGGTGTCTCGTGGAGGGGCGACTACGTGAGGTCGGAAGAAGGCTGGGTCGCCGCCTGGGTCATAGAAGTGATCTGCTGAAGTCCGGGACTTCAGCAGATCAGCATTTCAGCCAGTTAGCACGCATCGACCTCGCGGCCTCAGCTTGTCAGCACTTCAGCACGGCGGCTCCGCCACCAGTTGGCTTATCGGCCAGGCCTTCTGCGCACGCGACGCTGAAATGCTGAACTACATCCTACTTTGTTTCGAGTCGCGCACTACCGGCCCTCCCTCCGCGCACCTCGACTTCGACGGTCCCCTCACCCCGCACGACCCAGACCGTCCGGCGGGCGTAGTCAGAGGGCAGCCCCTCGAAGAAGGCCGGGCTCTTCCATTTGTTGCCGGCGAGCGCTGAGCGCCCGGCGAGGTGTCCCAGCTCGACCTCCCGCTCTCCGGATACGAGGCGCGCGCCTTGCGGCAACTCTATCCTGACTTCGACGGGCCTGGCGAGCTTCTTGTCGGCGGCTACCCTGGTTACATGCGTCGGCAGGTAACCGGCGTTCTCGACGACCAGTTCGATACGACGGAGTCCCTGCGCGAGTTCCTCTGTCTCCAGGTGGGTCAGCAGATGTGGGGCCGAGGCTGCGTGGGAGAGGGCGAAACGGCTCAGCTTCTCGCACTCCGCTCTGAGGAATTTGGGCGGCGGGTTCTGGACCGTGAACTTGGTTTTCCAGCCCCCCAACTCCACGCGTCCGAGTTGAGGGTGGTCGAAGGGCTTCCAGGAGACGAAGCCATCACCTCCCAGCTCCCTATCGTTCCAGGAGAGCATCTTCAGCGACGCCACTTCGGGCGGGTCGCGGAAGAACTCGATAAAGTCCTCCACCTCTACACCGGCGGCCCGCGCCATGGACCAGAACTCGATCGTGAAAGCGAAGACACCGTAGGAATCGTAAGCCCAATCGTCGAAGGCGCCGGTTATGGACTTCTTCGGCTCGTAACGGAAGTCGTGGTAGACGGAGATGTTCGGGTAGCCTGTGATCTCTGTGCCCCGCTCGCCAAGCGTCTTGAAAACAGCGAGGTCGTGCTCGGGCATCTCGTCATCGGGCCTGTTGGAGTAGGGCCTCAGGATCGCACCGCAGAATGTATGGTAGGTGTGCACGCCGAATACGTTCTTGTGAGCGAGCAAGAAATCGACCTGCGCCCTCGACTCCGGCTCCGAGAGCGGGTAGGGCCCAGCGCCCTTCTGCTCATCCTCGGCCTGCCAGTGATAAGGATACTGACGGTTCATGTCGAGGCCGTAGAGAGGACGCGCTATCCGCCGCCCGAAGCCGTCGTAGTCCTTGAAGATCCCTTCCCTGTAGAGCCGGTAGTAGGGGCCCCCGGGGCCCGCCTCGTCGGGGGCGCGGAGGACCATTAGCCTCGGGTCCTTGTCAGAGACGCGCCACTCGCCGCCAGCGTCCAAGACGCGCATCTGGAGGATGTTGCCGTCACCGTCGACATCCTCGGGGTGGAGGCCGGGCTCTTCTTCGGGCTCGGGCCAGGGTCTGAGGGTCGCCCGCAAGGTGTAGGCCGTCGTCAAGTAGCGCTCGGCCCCGTCGGGGGAGAGGCGGGGGAGCACGTAGAAGGCCTGCTCGTCCAGGAGGCGGGTCGGGAGGTCTTCCGAGCCGTGCTTTTCGAGGAGGTGATCGACCAGGTAGAGCGCCGCCATCGAGCCAGTAACCTCGCCGGCGTGGGTGTTGCCGTCTACCCAGAAGGCCGGCTTCGTCTCAGCAGGCCCTGTCTCTGCGTTGGTGAGCTCTGCGAGCCAGATCTCACGCCCCTCATAGCTCTTGCCTATGGACTCGACCTTGCAGAACCTGGGGTGTTCCTCCGCGAGCGCGTGCAGGGCCTGTGTGAGCTCATCGTAACGCAGGTAAGCGTCGAAGTTCGTCTTCATGTCCTACTTCCCCTCCATGTGGCAAAATTCCCCACCCACGATGGTCTTCTTCGGCGGGGACGAGCCACTAGATATGGCACGCACGTTTGACATGCTCCAGCATGTTGGGTAACGTCATAGTCCCCCTCCTGTAGTGTACCTGGAGTGTCTTCGGGCATATATACTTATTGCATTCCAGGGTCCCCGTACGGTCGAAGGTGGTAAAGGCTGGAAACGCCGGTTGGAACGGTCCTCGCAGGACGTTACAGGGTAGAGAGCACACTCGGTTCCGGTGGGATGGCGGTCGTCTACAGGGCTGAAGACGACATCCTCGGGCGTGCCGTCGCGCTGAAGACCCTCCATCACCATTACGCCGAGATGCCCTCTTTCAGGCGGCGCTTCAGGCAGGAGGCCCGCGCGATGGCCTCCCTGGATCACGAGAACATAGTTAAGGTCTACGACATCTCCCAGGATGGCGAGGTGCCCTTCATCGTTGTCGAGTGTGTCTCGGGCAGGGATCTCGGGGACCTCCTGGGTGGTCGCCGCAGCGGCCGCAGCGGACGCCTCAACGAGCAGTTCGTAAGGAGGATGGTGATGCAGCTTTTGCACGCGCTCTCCTATGCTCACAGGCGGGGCATCATACACAGGGACATCAAGCCTTCCAATATCCTCCTCACGTCGGGGGGTACCGTCAAGGTCGCTGACTTCGGCATCGCCCGCATCCTCGAGGAGGACGATGTTCCGATGGGCGAGCCCGGTGAGATCGTCGGCAGCGCCCGCTACATGTCCCCCGAGCAGCTCAGGGGCGAGGACGCGACACCAAGGAGCGACGTCTACTCGGTGGGTGTCCTCCTCTACCACTGCCTGACGGGAAGGCCGCCGTTCTCGGGCGACGTCAAAAGCCTCGCCAAGCAGCACATACACAAAGACCCGACGCCGCCGCGCAGGCTGAACAAGAGGATCACGCCAGGCATGGAGGCGGTGATCATGAAGGCCCTCTCCAAAAAGGCCAGGGACCGGTATTTCTCGGCCAACGCGATGCTCGACGACATAGTGAGAGAAGCGCCGCCCAAGTCGACGGGGGCGACGGAGGCGCCTAGATCAGCGCGCCGCAAGGCTCATGGTGGCGCGCTCGTCCTGGCCTCGGTGGCCGTTCTGCTACTCCTCCTGGGCGGCGGAGGGGCACTGGCCTCGGGGCTCGTCGGCCTTCCACAGTATGGAAGCGTGGCAGACACCTTGAGCCGGATGAATCCTGTCGAGACGGAACCCCCAGCGCCGCCAGAGAGTGCGCAGGAGAAGTTGGAGTCCAACCCTGAAGCCGCCGCCGATACAGGGGTCAAGCCCTCGGGCCAGTCGGGCAGCCAGAACGTCGCCTCCGTGACGGAGGCAGCGTCCTCCCAGGCGAAGACGCCGGCCAGGCCGAAGATGGTCCCTGTCCCGAACGTAACGGCCTACTACGACTACTACGCGGAGGATGCCCTTGCCAAAAGAGGCTTCGAAGTGAGGTTCGTCTACGATTACCAGGACGGTTTCGCACCGCGCGGCGTGACGTGGGCCACGGACCCGGCCGCGGGGACGCTGGCCCCGAAAGGCTCCACGGTGACCGTCTACGCAACGCCCAAGGACCTCCCGCTACCTCGACGGCTGCGCTAGATCCAGAGCTCCACTGGAGGAGTCCGCGCTTTCAGCTCCTTCCCTTGCCCGTAAGGTAGGCCTCACGTCTGAGCGTGACGGTAAGGTAAAGGAGAAAGAAGGCTACAGGTAGCGAGCCTGCATCGCCGGCGTCGAAGACGGCCTCGTAGTTTCGGTTGGTGAGGCCTCCGCTGATGCGCACCGTCACTCTTTCCCCTGCGGGTCCGGCCTCGGCCGTGTTGCGCAGGAGGAACAGCCGGCCTTTGTAGAGGCGGTCCAGGCACCTTATCTCGGGCGTATTCGCAGTTCCTACCGGTCCTGCAGTGAGAATCTTCGCGCCGCCCGCGAGCATGGTGTAGCCGCAGAGGAAGGAGCGTTCGATTCGCGCCTCCAGGTCCCCGGCTTCGAGTTCGGATCCCTCGGCGCCGTGAATCTCCAGATGTCCGATCTCCTCGCCCTCCCTGCCGAGGATAGCGAAGTCAGGAGCGAGGAGTCCGCGCGCGCGGGCCGCGAAGGAGCCTTCGAGGGTCTCCCCGAACCTCCTCCAGGGCGCGAGCGTGGGGTCTTCCTGCATGGGGCTCATGATACCCTCCCATACGCCGGGAAAGCGGTGGAGTTTCCGGATGGAAGAGGGTAAATTACGCGAAAAACGGAAGAGAGCGAAATGGAGCTTAGGAACAAAGCGGAGCTCAGGAACGAGATCCTCCAGTACTGGTTGCGGAGCGCCTGGGTCTATCCCTTCCAGGGACCAGATGAGCGCACCTACTTGCGCCTGACGCCGGGTGGCCGGCTCAAGATGCGGCGCAGGATCGGGGAGCTCGAGAGAGTCCTCGGCGTCGAGGGCACAGAGCTTGCCAGGCAGGAGGAGGCGGGCACCCTTCCCGCCGAGCGCGACAGGCTCGAGCTCGCGATGATGGTCCAGGCATACGACACCGAGCGGCGCTTGATCCAGAGCCAGGGCGCCATCCTCGGAACACCCGCGGTGACGCTGGTGGAACAGGAGGAAGAGGCCGGCCCGGACACGACTCCCTGATCCGGTGGGCCAGATGTCGGGCCTCCGCGCTTGAGGTGGCTCCCCTGGTGGCGGCCTGGTCTTGCAAACATCGGCAAAGAGGTGGCGTACTCACCCTTGCCGTGTTAGGCTTTCCGGGCGGCGCTCGTTCGGGCCAGGGCGAGGTCTCGCCAGCCGAGAGAGAGGGGGGACCTCTCCAGAAATCTGTCATTCGGGCGCGTGGAAGGCCGCACGCGGAGGGTGGATATTTGAGTCTCAAGAACTGGAAAAAGCGGGACAGGCGCGGGAGAAACGAACGTGAGAGCGCCTCTTACGGCCATTACTCGTCCAGCTTGAACCCTTTCGACTCGGGCAAGCGGAGTAGCCGGCGTCGGGGGATAGCGGGACCGGTAATCATCATCTGCGCCATCGTCGCCGTGCTCGTGGCTGCGGACTTCTGGCTGAACTCGGGCAAGATACACCGCGGCGTGGAGGTCGGCAGCATCTCTTTAGGTGGTAAGACACCTGCCGAGGCACGCCAGATCGTCAGGGACCAGACCATAGGTCCGCTCAAGGAGATCGACTTCGACGGTCCCGCGCATTTCACCCGCAAGGCCGGCGAGATGGGTGTGAGCTTCAACATAGACGAGACCGTGGATAAAGCCTACGCTGTCGGGCGCGAAGGGAACATCCTCGACCGGCTCTCCGAGCGTCTGCGCGCCTCATTCGGCGGGGCAACGATACCTCCTGACATCGACTACCGGCCTGCGAAAGCGCGGG
>DASQWQ010000055.1:0-14456 GCA_035640175.1 Rubrobacter sp.
GAGGTTCCGACTGGACGTTTTGGCGCTGGCTCGCGGAGACGAGGAGGAATCCGAACGCCTCACCGCCACCTGCCCCCGCCGCGGATACACCATGAACGACTGGGAGTTCGTCGGGCGGTGGGGGCTGCCCGGGAACTGGCATTGCTCGCGTACGTGGACGTGGTGAGGCGCCTGGACAAGATAGACACGATAGCCGCCTTTCGCAGTGTGTTTCCCTACCTGAACACCAATTGGCAAGACGACGCGCACTTGGCCTACTTTGACGGCCACAGGGCGAGGAGCCGCCACGCGTGGAACAGGAGTGGCAAAGCAGGAGAGCCGCCCGGTTGGGAGGCCGACGAGGAGGAGGCGGAGCGTAACGCCGACCCCACAATAGACGAGGACTTGCAGAAGTGTACGGGCGAGGGGAGATACGCCCGCCTGGAGGGGAAGCTGGAGGAGATGGAGCGCGAGTTGGTGCGGGAGGCGCTCACCGCTTGGGTGGGCTTCGCGGGCTTTTGTGAACAGGAGATGGGGCTAGAGGCCGTGCAGCTCCTAGAGGCGGTCGCGAGGCCGTTCGCCGAGAGAGCTCAGGACCTCGGGGAGCTGAGTGCACGCCAAGAGGTGGAGGCGGACGTGGAAGGCGTGGAAGAGTGCTTGGTCATGATGACGGAGGCATGACGGCGCGTAATTGAAAGTGCGTAAGGGTAAATACCTCAAGAGGCTAGATAACTAGAGCTCACCAGCGCCGCGAGGTTCGCTTCTAAGCGCTCGCACGCTTACAGTTGGTGCGATGTGTGCTGGCTACTGACTTAGTCAATCTGCATCAAAGCTAACGCCGCTCCGTATGCTATTGTGCTTAGCATGTAGAGGCTAAGAAACCTATCCCCCTTCACGTACGCGAACTCGCTGACCCTGTGGCCTTCACTTTTCGCCGTTTGAGCAGTCGAGTTGGGCTCTTGTGCTCCGACTCTTTGGAGATCGGCATCCGCCAGGAAATGCGTGTGCCCCTTCTACAGCATGGCTGCCAGGAGGGTTTAGTGTCGGTTATGTCATAGCATTCACGTCTTTACCTTGCCCGGGTGAATCGCCGGATCGAGTGGAGGCGTAATGTTCCTCTCACCCGCTGCCTCAGCGTCAGCGATCACGATCTGGCTGTACGAATGTTCCTTGACTCGGGTGGTGGGCTCCGTTACGCTCGAAATGGATAAAGCTAGTAAAGGTGCATGGTTGGAAGAGAGAAAGGTCTTGCCTGCACCTGCTCTGGGGAAGCTGGGATAGGAGGTGCGTGTGTTGTAGTGCAGACGTTGCTCGGCTGGCTGTTCGGGGTCTTTATCGGAAGGAGAATGCGTAATGGCAGGAGATTATGTACTGGCGATTGACCAGGGGACAACGTCGAGCAGGGCGATAGTCTTCAACCACGACAGCGCCACGGTGGGGGAGGCTCAAAGGGAGTTTACCCAGCACTATCCGAGGCCTGGATGGGTCGAGCACGACGCCGATGAGATCTGGGACGTAACCCTCGGGGTGATGCGGGAAGCACTCGAAGATGCCGGTGTCTCGCCGGAAGACATAGCGGCCATCGGCATTACCAACCAGCGCGAAACTGTGGTCATGTGGGACAAGGAGACCGGCGAGCCTGTCCACAACGCCATTGTCTGGCAGGACAGGAGGGGGGCCCAGATCTGCAGCGAGCTCTCTGAGCAGGGCTACGACGAGATGGTCGCGAACAAGACAGGCCTCGTTATAGACGCGTACTTCTCGGGGTCGAAGGTGAAGTGGCTCCTGGAGAACGTGGACGGCGTCAAGGAGAGGGCGCAGAACGGTGAGGTCCTCTTCGGCACCATAGACACCTGGCTGATATACAAGCTGACCGGTGGGCGGGAGCACGTTACCGACTACTCCAACGCCTCACGCACCCTCATGTACAACATCTTCGACCTCGAGTGGGACGACGAGCTACTGGAGATGCTGGGGGGCGTGCCACGCGCGGCGCTCCCCGACGTCAAGCCGAGCTCCTTCGTCTACGGCAATACCGACGCCGATGTCTTCGGGGCCGAGGTCCCCGTCGCCGGGGTCGCCGGCGACCAGCAGGCCGCCCTCTTCGGCGAGGTCGCCTTCGAGAAGGGCTTGACCAAGAACACCTACGGGACCGGCTCCTTCGCGCTTATGAACACCGGCGTCGAGCCCATAAAGAGCGAGCGCCAGATGCTGACGACGATAGCGTGGGGCCTCGGCGACGAACCCGTCGAGTACGCGCTGGAAGGTGCCATCTTTATTACGGGGGCCGCGGTGCAATGGCTCAGGGACGGGCTCGGCATCATAGAGAGCGCCGAGGAGACCGAAGAGCTCGCAGCGAGTCTGGACTCCAACGACGACGTGTACTTCGTGCCAGCGCTCGTTGGCCTTGGCGCGCCGCACTGGGACTCGTACGCCAGAGGCACCATCGTCGGGCTCACGCGCGGCAGCAGCCGGGCGCACCTGGCGAGGGCCGCCCTGGAGAGCATGTGCTACCAGACCCGCGACGCCGTCGAGGCGATGGAGGCCGATTCGGGGATAGACATCCCTACCTTCAAGGCCGACGGCGGGGCCGCCGCCAACCGCTGGATGATGCAGTTCCAGGCCGACATCCTCGGAACTCCCGTAGAGGTGCCCGAGCTTCTGGAGACCACGGCCCTTGGCGCTGCGTACCTCGCCGGCCTGGCGACAGGGTTCTGGGAGGACCGCGAGGAGCTCAAGAACCGGTGGCGGCTCAGGCGCCGCTACGAGCCGCAGATGGACGAGGAGGAGCGGGAGAGGCTCTACGGAAGGTGGAAGGAGGCCGTCGCGCGGGCCAAGGAGTGGGCGCAAGAAGCGGTCGAGTCCCCGCTCGCTTAAGGAGGAAATAGGCAGATGAAGAAAGTCATCAACGCGCCCGAGAGGGTCGTCGAGGACATGCTCAGAGGGATGGAGCTGGCCCACGGCAGCCTGATCCGGGTCATCCCCGAGTCCAACGTCGTGGTAAGGGCCGATGCCCCCGTACAGGGCAAGGTCGCCCTCGTCTCCGGCGGCGGCTCAGGCCACGAGCCGACCCACGGTGGTTTCGTGGGACCCGGTATGCTCGACGCCGCCTGCGCCGGTGCCGTATTCACGAGCCCGACGCCCGACCAGATGTTCGAGGCGAGCAAAGCCGTTGACGGCGGGGCCGGTGTCTTCTACGTCGTCAAGAACTACACAGGTGACGTACTCAACTTCGAGATGGCAGGGGAGCTCGGCGAGGCCGAAGGGATAGAGACCGACTACGTCGTTACCAACGACGACGTGGCCGTCGAGGACTCCACGTACACGAGCGGGCGGCGCGGCATCGCTGGCACCATCTTCGTGCACAAGATCTGCGGAGCCGCGGCCGACGACGGTAAGGACCTCGCAGGCATAAAGGAACTTGCGGAGCGCGTCAACTCCAACGTGCGCTCGATGGGGATGGCGCTCACGAGCTGCACCCCGCCCGAGAGCGGGGAGCCCATCTTCGACATCGGCGATGACGAGATGGAGATCGGCATCGGCATCCACGGCGAGCCGGGCGTCGAGCGCAAGAACATCGAGCCGGCGGACCAGACGGTCGATGAGATGTTGGCCAGGATCCTCGGCGACTCCGTGGACTTCTCCGGCTCTGAGGTGGCCGTGATGGTCAACGGTATGGGCGGCACGCCCCTGATGGAGCTCTACGTCGCCTACGCCCACGTTGCCGACGTGCTGGAGCGTGAGGGCATCCAGGTCTTCAGGATGCCCTACGTCGGAGATTACATGACCTCACTGGAGATGGCGGGGTTCTCAATCACGCTCCTGAAGCTCGACGACGAGATGAAGCCCTACCTGACCGCGCCGTGCGACGTGGCGGCCGGACGGCCTTTCTAGAAGGGAGTGATCGATGCAAGCATACATCGGTGAGGTTATCGGGACGATGATCCTGATCATCCTGGGCGACGGCGTCGTCGCAGGAGTACTGCTAAGGAACTCCAAGGCGGAGAACTCGGGCTGGATCGTGATCACCTTCGGGTGGGGGATGGCCGTCGCGATCGCCGTCTACGTCGTAGGCCAGTTCTCCGGCGCCCACATCAACCCTGCCGTGACCATCGGCCTGGCCGCCTCGGGCCAGTTCGAGTGGGCCCTGGTGCCTGGCTACATCATCGCCCAGTTCATCGGAGCCTTCATCGGCGCCGTCATCGTGTGGCTGGCCTATCTGGCGCACTGGGGAGAGACCGAAGACGAGGGACTCAAGCTCGGCGTGTTCTGCACCGCACCGGCGATCTACAACACCCCGGCGAACCTCATCACCGAGATCATCGGCACCTTCGTGCTGGTCTTCGGCGTCTCTGGCATCGTTGCGAACGCGGCGGCGGCCGGTGGCGGCGCCGCGACGATTTTAGGGAGCGGCATCAATCCGCTGATCGTCGGCCTGCTCGTCCTCGGCATCGGACTCTCGCTGGGTGGTCCGACCGGCTACGCTATCAACCCGGCGCGCGACCTCGGCCCGCGGATCGCCCACGCCGTACTGCCCATAGCAGGTAAGGGTGGCAACGACTGGGGGTACTCCTGGATCCCCGTCGTAGGACCGATCATAGGCGGCATCCTCGGCGGCGTGCTGTTTGTCATTTTGTTCTGATAGAAGCAGAGATCCAGCGTAGGGAGCCCAGATAGGGCTCCCCACGAAGACCGTCCGGTTAGAGAGCAGAGGAGGCTGAGTGGCTGTTCTTGAGGCCTTCGACCTTACGGGCAAGACGGCCGTCGTTACCGGCGGCAATACGGGTCTAGGAGAAGCTTTCGCGAAGGCGCTCGCCGAGGCCGGCGCGGGAGTCGCCCTGGCCGCCCGTACCCGCGAACGCTCCGAGGCGGTGGCTGAAGAGCTCCAGGCCTCGGGCGGCAACGCCATCGCCGTGGACCTCGACGTCACCGACCCCGCTCAAGTGAACGGGATGCTCGAGGCGGTGACGGAGCGGCTCGGGCCTGTAGACGTCCTTGTCAACAATGCTGGCGTTTGTTACCACAGGCCGGCCGCCGAGGTGCCACTGGGGGAGTGGCACGACGTCTTCGACGTAAACGTCCACGGGCTCTGGCACTGCGCCCAGGCCGTGGGGAGGCGCATGATCCAGAACGGCGGCGGCACCATTATCAACATCGGTTCGATCTCAGCGATGATCGTCAACCGCCCGCAGTGGCAGCCCGCCTACAATGCGTCCAAAGCCGCCGTCCACCAGCTGACCAAATCCCTCGCGGCGGAGTGGGCGCCGCACAACGTGCGCGTCAACGCCCTAGCTCCCGGCTACGTCAAGACGGCTATGGCACCTGTGGACGAGCCGCGGTTTCGGCGGCACTGGATCGAGGACGCCCCAATGCAGCGCTATGCCAGACCTGAGGAGCTGGGGCCAAGCATCGTGTACCTGGCGAGCGACGCATCGAGCTTCATGACCGGCTCCATCCTCGTCGTGGACGGGGGCTACACGCTGTTTTGATAGGCACAACGGAAGGATAAGATGGAAGAGAACGGCTTCTCTTTGCGTGACAGGATCGTGGTCGTCACCGGCGGCGGCCAGAGCCTGGGGCTGGCCATCTCACGCGCCCTCCGCCGCGCCGGGGCTGAGATGGTTATCGCCGAGGTCAACGACCAGACAGGCCCGGACGTAGCCGAGGAGCTCGAAGGCACCTTCGTCCACACCGACGTAACGGACCCCGCCTCCGTGCGGGACATGGTAGAGATGGTGCTCGACGAGCACGGGCGTATAGACGTGCTCGTCAACAACGCCGGAATAGTCCACAACATCCCCTCCGAAGAGGTCCCCGACGAGGAGTGGCTGGCCGTCATCTCCGTGAACCTCACCGGCGTGTTCTGGTGCTGCCGCGAGGTCGGGAAGGCCATGCTCGAACGCGGCTCGGGCTCGATCGTCAACATCGCCTCCATGTCGGGCATCATCTCGAACCACCCCCAGCCCCAGGCCGCCTACAACGCCTCCAAAGCAGGCGTGATCACGCTGACGAAGAGCCTCGCAGGGGAATGGGCCTCCCGCGGCATCAGGGTCAACAGCGTCTCACCAGGCTACATAAGGACGCCGCTGACCGAGCTTGGTATGTCCAAGTCCGAGTGGTCCGAGGTGTGGCTCTCTTCGACGCCGCTTGGACGCCTCGCTGAGCCGCACGAGATAGCCCCCGCCGTGCTCTACCTGGCCTCCGACGCCGCGAGCTTCGCCACCGGCACCAACCTCGTCATCGACGGCGGTTACACCTCATGGTGACGTCGGACGGTTCGCGATTGGACGGTGCGTGTAAGGGCGCTTCGCGAAGCGTCCCTACCGGCGTCACGGTGCCGGGATCACCATGGGCTTGACGTTTGCTGGGTCTTTGCCGCTTGCCTGAAGGGCCTCTTCCGTTTCGGCAAGGCCGTAGTGGCTGGTCACCATGGCGTCCAGGTCTACCTTACCTGTCGCGGCCAGGTCTATGGCTGTCGGGTAGGTGTTCGCGTATCGGAACGTGCCCGTCAGAGTGATCTCGCTGGTCTGGATGAACGCTAGCGGCACGCTCGTCTCCTCGTTCGGACCCATCCCTACCACCACGGCGAAGCCGGCTGGCCTGACGCAGCGGATGCCGTCACCGAGGGCCCGCTCGTTGCCAGAACACTCGATCAGGACGTCGGCCTCCAACCCGGCCTCTTCCAGTGGCTCCTCGGCCACGTTTAGGGCGCGTGTCGCGCCGAGGTCGCGTGCGATCTGTAACCGCTCGCTCGCGACGTCAGTGACCGTGACCTCCGTCGCACCCTGGGCGAAGGCGACCTGCATGGCAAGGAGCCCGATCGGCCCGGCACCTGTCACCAAGACGTGATCGCCCGCCGTTACCCTCGCCTTCTTGCAGGCCCAGATCCCGACCGAAAGAGGCTCCATCAGCGCGCCCGCATTGTCCGAAAGGCTATCCGGCAGATGGAACGCGAAGTCCTCGTGGATGCTGACGTAGTTGGTGAATGCCCCGTCTATAGGGGGTGTGGCGAAGAAGCGCACGTTAGGGCAGAGGTTGTAGCGGCCCGCCCGGCACTCGCGGCAGGTGCCGTCAGGGACGCCGGGCTCCAGGGTTACGCGCTCGCCAACCTCGTGTTTCGTCGCCTCTTCTCCCAGGGCCACGACCGTTCCCATCGACTCGTGGCCGAGGATAAGAGGCTCCCTGACGACGAACGAGCCGATGCGCCCCTCCTCGTAGTAGTGCACGTCAGAGCCGCAGACGCCGACGGCCCGTATCTCGACCATTACCTCCTTCGGGCCAGGTTCGGGAACGGGCACGTCCTCCAGCCTGACGTCGTGCGTACCGTGCATGACCGCCGCTTTGTTTGGCATAGAGCAGGTCCTTTCTAGTGTGGCTCTTACTCTCCTGTTACCGCGCCGAGCGTGAGTCCCTTTACCAGGTAACGTCGCACGGCGAGGCCGACGACCATCATGGGGAGCACGACGATCGTGCCTATCGCCGAAAGCTGACCCCAGTTCAGGCCCGTCTGGGTGTTGAGCTGGGCTGCGGCGATAGGGAGGGTCTGGCTGTTGGGGCCTGAGAAGGTCACCGCGAAAGCGTAGTCGTTCCAGGAGAAGACCAGGCAGAGTATGGCTGTCGTAACGATGCCAGGGGTGACCAGCGGCAGGGCGACGCGGTAGAAGGCCTGGAACCTGGAGGCGCCGTCCACCATCGCCGCTTCTTCGAGAGAAGGCGGCAGGTCAGCGAAGAAAGCGTTCATGATCCAGATCGCAAAAGGCAGGTTGAACGTCAGGTAGGCTACGACGAGGCCTGGTATCGTGTCGAGCAGGTTTACGTAGCGGAAGAGGATGAAGAGCGGCAGGATGATCGCCGCTATCGGGGCCATGCGCGTCGAGATGATCCAGAATGCCACATGCTGCTTGCCGCGGAAGTGACTCCTGGCGAGCCCGTAACCGGCGAGGCAGCCGAGTGACACCGCTATAACCGTCGATAACCCGGCCGCCAGCACACTGTTCAGAAAGTAGGACCCGAGGTCGCCACCGGTAAAGAGCGCCACGTAGTGTTGCAGGGTCGGCTTGAAGACGAAGACCGGTGTCGAAGAGAGCTGGGCGACCCCCGGCTTGAACGAGGCAAGAACCATCCACAGTATCGGCACCAGCGTCCAGAGCAGCACGAGGAAGAGGATGGCGTAGAGTATTACCTGTTTGGCCGAACCGCGGCCCGAAGAAGAAGTCGTCATCTTGCAAGCCCCCTGCTCTGGAGGATCCGCACGAACACGTTCGCCACCAAGATCGAGAACACCAGCATCCCGAGCCCGATGGCCGCCGCGTATCCCAGGTCGAAGAAGCGGAAAGCCGTCTCGTAGAGCCTTATCGGGATGATCTTGGTCGTGTTACCGGGTCCTCCGTTGGTCGTGACAGTGATGATGTCGAAGTAGCGAATGGCGTCCATCGAACGGACGAGCAAAGCCACGATCACGACGCCGGCTATGGACGGGGCCACGATGTAGCGCAGCCGCTCCAGGTAACCTGCCCCGTCGACTTTGGCAGCTTCGATCACGTACTGGTTCACCGAGGCGAGCCCCGCGAGCACGATCAGGACTATCAAGGGTGTCCACTCCCAGACGTCCATCAGGATCACGGCCGGCAAAGCCGAACTGGCGGTTCCCAGGATGTCTCTCTCGAAGATGCCGAGCTCGCGCAATACGTAGGCGTACAGGCCGTAAGATGAGTCCGTGAGGAAGCGTCCGAGGAGCCCCACGATGACCGGCGCCATGAACATCGGCAGGAGTATGAGCGAGAGCACAAGGTTCTTGCCCCAGACGAGCTCGTGGACGAGCAGAGCTATGGCTATGCCCAGGATCATCTCCAACCCTACGGTGGCCACAAAGTACAGCGCAGCCCGCGCCCAGGCCGCGCCGACGACCTCGTCCGTGAACATGCGGGTCCAGTTGGCGAGCCCGGCGAAGTCGAAGGAGATGCCGTTTATGAGCGAGACGATGTTCAGGCTCATCCAGATGATGTAGAAGAATGGGAAGAGCGAGAGGACCGCGAGCAGCGTGAGCACAGGAACGAGCATTCTCATCTCCAGCGAGATCCCATCCCTGCCGGTAGCGCCCTTCGTGTTACTGGAACCGCGTCCTTGTGTGGCGGCCATTACGCGACTCCCGAGGGTGTGGAGGCGAGGTTCTTGACCCTCGTTTGCGCCTCGTCGAAGTACCGCTTGGCCGTCTTCATCGCCTGCTCGGGAGTTTTCTGGCCGGCCAGCATCTTGGAGACCTCGGTGTAGATGGCCGTGTCACATTCGTTCCACGATTGGATCTTGGGCCTGAGCCCGATGTTCTCGGGCTTCCACGCCTCGGAGACGGCGTCGTAGGTGAGCAGGTTCGGCAGGTTCGACGGTGGTTCCATCGCCTTCTTCACCTCCGGTAGTTCGTAGAGGGATCCCCGCGTCGGGGTACCGCCCCCGACGTCGCTCTTCAGGCCCATCAGCATCGTGTCCGGCGACGTGGCCCAGACTAGGAACAGCCAGGCTGCCTTCTGCTCGTTGATCGGCGAGGCGCCGTTTATACCGACGCCCGTCCCACCCCACATGTTCGCGTTTCTCGCCGGGCCTTTGGGGAGGGGAGAGTACCCGATCTTGCCCACTATCGTCGACTCGGCCGGGTCCTGGTCAACGGCGGCAAACTCGTGCCAGTTCGGCACCATCGCGACCTGTTCCGTCCTGAAAGCCTCGTCCGTGGCGTTCCAGTCCCACGAGACGCTGCCAGGGTGCGCGATGGACAGCAACTTCTTGTAGAACTCCGCGCTCTCCAGAGCATTCGGCTCATCGAGCGTGCACGGACCCGGATTGGTCGTCCCCAGGCTCCCGATCTCTTCGCTGTGGAAGTAGTCGCCGCCGTAGGACCACAAGATATTGGAGAAGTCGCACATCAGGGAGTCGTACTGCCTGGCCTGGTGTCCTGTGCCGTAAGGGACCTCGTCCTGGTTCTTATTGAACCAGTCGGCGATCTGATAGTACTGGTCCCACGTCAAGGATGGCGAGGGTTGCGGGTCGAAGCCGAGATCCTGGCTCATCTGGTCGCCGTACTTGTGGAAGAGGTCTTTACGGTACATCCAGATCATGGTCGGACAGTCGTAGGGGAGCGCGTAGAGGTTCTTCTCATTCCCGAAGCGCCCCGCGGCCGCGAGCTGGGTCGGGATAAAGTCGTCGATGCCCTTGGGGATGGAAGGTAGATTGTCGTCGCTATCGAACTCGTCAAGGTCGGCTAGCGCGTTGTGGTAGGGGGCCATGATCTGGTAGGGGTCAGCGTAGACGACCTGGTAGGCGCCCTCCCCCGAGCCGATGTCGAGCGCGACCTTCTGAACCAGCGCCCCAAGCTCCAACTGCAACACGTTGACGTTGATACCCGTGAGCTCCTTGAAGCCGTTTAAGTTCGCTGCTATAGCAGTAGTCGGGGCCGTGTTCTCCGAGACGAAGTTGAGTGTGGTTCCAGAGAACTGCTTCCACATGTCCGCGCTCGAAGAAAAGGACGATCCCGACCCGCCGCACCCCGCTGCGCCAAGCAGCGAAGCCCCCGCGAGGCCTGCACCAGCCACCTTGAGAAAGCTTCTACGAGAATACTTCTTCCGCATCAGAAAAACCCTTCCCCGCCACCCTACCGTCGCGAGCTCGGCAGGAGCGTGTGTAAGTGACATCAGGGGCCTAAATAGCTATGCCGCGGCGGTCCTCTGGCCACCAGCCTTCCCTGTCACCTCGACTCCCATAAGTGTACCCCTGCTATCCTCAGCGAGGATAGAGCCTGGGGCATCGCATGTCAACAGGTACGGATCGGGTGCCGCGGCGCGTCGTCTCTCGGTTCCCGTTGCGCGAGATCCGGGCGCGGATGTACCCTTCGTTTCAGCGTACCGGCCACTGAATGCTGGAGGGAACTGATGGGCGTGAGTGAGGGGGGTCCGGCTTCGATCGCGGAGGCGTTCGTAAATAACGCTGAGAGGGCGCCCGAGAAGCTCTGCCTGCGCTTTGAGGGGGCTGAGATCTCCTACGATAGCCTGCGCGAACGCGCTGAGGGCTTCGCAGCCGGCCTCGCCGCCTGGGGACTGCGGCCCGGCGAGCGGGTCGCCCTCTTTCTCGGCAACCACCCGGATTTGTTAGCCGCATACGTGGGGACGCACCTTGCCGGCGGCGTCGTCGTCCCCGTGAACACTCAGTACCGCAGAGGTGAGCTGCAGCACATCTTCGGGGACGCAGGGGTGCGGCTCTGCCTCACGGACGAGGAGCGCAAGCCGGAACTAGAGCGCACGCGCGAAGATCTGCCCGAACTGGAGGCGGTGATCGAATCTGGCCCCGAATTCGAAGATTATCTCGGCGAGGCGCGCGGTCCGGAGATGCCGCGCGGTGAGGACCTGGCCGTGATCGCCTACACCTCGGGGACTACAGGCCGCAGCAAGGGGGCAATGCTGCTGCACCGCAACCTTGTAGCCAACGCGCAGGCGGTGTGCGAGGCCTGGCGTTGGACGGACGAAGACACGCTGCTTCTGGTGCTGCCGCTGTTCCACACGCACGGCCTCATGGTCGGGGCGCACGGCACGTTCTTAGTCGGCTCGGGCGCCGAGCTGCACAGGAAGTTCGACGCGGCTGCGGCTTACGACGCCCTGCTCAGAGGGAGGGTCACGATGTTCTTCGGCGTCCCGACCATGTACACGCGGCTGCTGCGGGAGGCGGAGGCCCGCGAGGAGCGTCCGCCTCCGATCCGACTCTACGTCTCTGGCAGCGCGCCCTTGAGTCCCCAGGTCTTCGACGAGTTCGAGGGACTCTTCGGGGAGCGAATCCTGGAACGCTACGGCATGACCGAGACGATCATGAACCTCACCAACCCCTACGAGGGCGAGCGCAGGCCCGGTACCGTGGGACGGCCTTTCCCGGGCCAGGAGGCGCGGGTCGTCGACGTCGAGACGCGCGAGCCCTTGCCGGACGGTGAGATCGGGGAGATCGAAATCCGCGGGCCGAACGTCTTCCCCGGCTACTGGAACAGGCCTGATGCGACCGAGGAGAGCTTCGACGGAGAGGGCTGGTTCGCTACTGGGGATCTCGGCTCCGTGGGCGAGGACGGCTACTTCACCGTAAGCGGGCGGGCCAAAGAACTCATAATCAGCGGCGGCTACAATGTCTACCCCCGCGAGGTCGAGGAAGTGATCGAAGGTTGTCCAGGGGTGTCTGAGGTCGCCGTAGTCGGGCTGCCTGACGCAGAGTTCGGAGAACGTGTGGTCGCCGTCGTGGTGCGCGACGACCCAAGCCTCACCGCCGAGAAGGTGACGGCTTTCTGCCGCGAGGACCTGGCCGGCTACAAGAAGCCCCGCGAGGTGGTGTTCCTCGATAAGCTGCCGCGCAACGCCCTTGGGAAGGTGCTCAAGCACAAGGTAAGGGAAGGACTAAGCAAACCGGAGGAGTAGGATTTGGACGCGACGCAAGCCACCAGCGACGTAGTTAGTGAGATGGCTGCCGCCATGGAGGAGAACAGGCGGTACCTGACGAAGCTAGACTCGGAGATCGGGGACGGCGACCACGGCAACAACATGAACCGTGGCTTCCAGGCCGCGCTCGAACGTCTGGAGGGCGCTGACCCTTCGACCCCTGCTGACGTACTGAAGGCCGTATCTATGGCCCTGATCAGCAAGGTCGGCGGGGCCGCTGGCCCGCTCTACGGCACGGCTTTCCTGCGCGCCTCGTCGGCGCTCGGGGACAAGGAAGAGGTCTCGGCCGAAGATGCTGCCGAAGCGCTGGAAGCCGCCCTCGGTGGCATAAAGCAGCGCGGCAAGGCTGAGGTGGGGGACAAGACGATCGTCGACGCCCTCGAGCCTGCTGTCGAAGCCGCGAAAGAGGCCGCAGGCGAAGGGAGCGTGGCCGGGGTGTTCAGGAGCGCGGCGGATGCCGCCAAGGAAGGTGCCGAGTCCACGGTTCCTCTCACGGCGAGGAGGGGGAGGGCAAGCTATCTGGGGGCCAGGGCGGCGGGGCATCAGGACCCGGGAGCGACCTCTACATATATGCTTCTGGATGCTGCGGCGCGGACGCTAGAAGGTTCCTCCTGATGGTCGGGATCGTGCTCGTCTCGCACAGCAAGGAGATCGCCGAGGGGACCGCTGACCTGGTCTTGCAGATGGCTGGTGAGGTCCAGATCTTGGCCGTCGGGGGCGACACTGATGGCTCTTTCGGCACGGACCCGGAGAGGATCGAGGCCTCCATACGCGACCTCGAAGCCGACGAGGTGCTCGTGTTCATGGACCTCGGCAGCGCCGTCCTCTCCGCAGAGACCGTCCTGGAGATGCTGCCCCCGGAGAAAAGAGAAAAGGTCACCCTGGTCGACGCTCCCTTCGTCGAAGGGGCCTTCGCGGCCGGGGTCACAGCCTCGACCGGAGCAGACGCTGAGGAGTGCGTAGAGGCGGCGATGGAGGCCCGTACAGAGCCGAAGCTACAGGAGGGCTAGAGGAGATCCACATGGGGGGCCCTGGGATCGGTCTCTAGAGACGGGCGCGTCTATGTGTTTCCCAGTTCACGTTTAACCGGGGGGTGCGAGGGTACATTCTCCGTGTGGATCACATGAGATCTTGAAGGAGGTCACAGAGCATGGAGACCAATCGCGGCAGCGAGGGCATCCTTTCAGAAGCGATGGCGGAGAAGCGCGAGGCTATCGTCGAGCTCCTGAAGTCGGCCTACTTTATGGAGCTCGAGACCGTCATGAACTACGTCACCAACTCCATAAACCCCGAGGGCATCCGCGCCCAGGAGGTCAAGGAGAGCGTAGAGGAAGACATACAAGAAGAGCTTACCCACGCCCAGCAGTTTGCGGCCCGCATCAAGGAACTCTACGGCGTCGTGCCAGGTTCGATGGACTTCAAGGCTTCGCAGGACAAGCTGCAGCCGCCCGAGGACCAGGTGGACGTAGTACACGTCATAAAGGGCGTCATAGACGCGGAAGACGGCGCCATCAAGCACTACACGCGCCTCGTGGAGGAGACAGAGGGGGTAGATCCCGTTACGCAGGACATGGCTATAGAGATCCTGCACGATGAGCAGGGGCACAGGCGCCTGTTCGAGGGTTTCCTGCGCGAGTACGAAGCAGAGGGCCTGGCCTAGGGATAACCGTCAGGAAACGCGATACCTAGAGGCCCGGCGACGAACGTCGGGCCTCTTATCGTGCTGCGGAATTTGTGCGGACACTCGGCTGCTGTATAATCCGTCCCGTAACGCGATGGACGAACCTCACTCTAGATACCACCGACGAAAACCCTGCGGCCCAACCGCCAGCGGGCACGCGTAGAAGTGCCGGAACCCCTCTTATCCTCGTTAAACCTCTTGCTGGCCCTCGTGTTGGTGGGCCTGAACGGGTTCTTTGTGGCGGCCGAGTTCGCGCTGGTGCGCGTGCGGGAGTCACGCATCGTACAGCTCGAGCAGGAAGGCAGTACGCGGGCCGCTGTCGTACGCCAGACGCTGCGCGA
>DASQWQ010000056.1:0-18436 GCA_035640175.1 Rubrobacter sp.
CCTTTTCTTCGGCCCCCGGAAGATCCGCGCCCGGTCCGACCATGACTGCCCTCCCTACAGCTACTTAGTCACCCTGTCTATGGCCTTTACCAGGTCGTTTATCATCTCTTCGGAGGCGCCATCCTTTTCGGCACGCTCCTCGACGAAGTCTTTCAAGAGGACCGTGTTTATGCGCCTGATGGCCGAGAAGATGGCGTTGGTCTGCTGGACGATGTCGGCGTAGGTTACGTCGTCCTCCTCGACCATCTTCTCGACCCCCCTGACATGGCCTTCCACGCTCTTGAGCCGGCGTATCACCTCGCTCCTGGTCTGCTTCTGCAAGGCTTGTGTTACCTCCCTCTATCCCCGGATCTCCGCCAGTAGCTCCCTGACCACTGTGGCGTCGTGGAAGGGAATGTCCCCTTCAGGGAGGTGCTGGACCCTCTCGTGTCCCTTGCCGGCCACCACCACGACGTCACCAGCCCTCGCCGCCTCCAGCGCGCGCCGGATCGCCTTCCGCCTGTCGAGTTCGATGCGAGTCCGTGAGAGATCCGAGCCGGCCTCGATCTCTCTTGCTATCTTCTCAGGATCCTCCGAGTAGGCGTCGTCCGTAGTAATGAGGCTCATGTCGGCGAGAAGCGAGGTTACCCGCCCCATCTTCGGCCGCTTGGCCCCATCCCTGTCTCCGGCCGCCCCGAACACACAGATAACTCGCCCCCTGCTACCGGCTACCCCCCTGGCCACCCGCAGGACTGCATCCAGCCCAACGTCGGTGTGGGCGTAGTCAACGACTACCTCGAACCCGTGTTCGCCGGCCGCCGCGACCCGCTCGAAGCGTCCCGGGACCTGTCCCATCTCGCGCACCGCATGCCTTACCGCCTCTTGATCCGTCCCGACGGCGAGCGCGAGAGAGGCGGCCCCCGCGACGTTGAGCACGTTGTAAGGTCCGAGCAGCGGCGTCTGGAGCCCGAGGACGCCCTCGGAATGGTGAAGCGCGAAGCCTGTCCCGCTCCGGGTCGTCTCGACTTCGGCGATCCTGTAATCTGCGTCGGCCGTGCTCCCGAATGTACTCACGTTTCCCAGCTCGCCGGCCAGCCGCCTCCCGTAGGCATCCTCGTCGTTAGCGAGCCTGGGGCCTTTCGTCATGTAGAACAGTTCCCGCTTGGCTGCGTAGTAGGCCTCCATCGAGCCGTGGAGATCCAGGTGGTCCCTGGTCAGGTTCGTGAAGATCGCCCCTGAGAAGCGCGTCCCCGCGACACGCTTCAGGGATACACCGTGCGAGGAGACCTCCATAACGACCCTGCGGACGCCCGACCCGAGCATCGAGGCGAGCGTCCCCTGCACCTCCGTGGCCTCGGGGGTGGTCCGTACCGCGGGGCGAATCTCGCCACCGGAGATAGTCTCGGCGGTCGTCATGAGCCCGCACCCGTCCTCGCCGTAGGCGCCGGCGAGGATCGCATGCAAGGCGTAGGAGGTTGTGGTCTTGCCGTTGGTGCCTGTGACGCCGTAGACCTCCATGCTCCTCGAAGGATCGTCATTGACTTCCTTGGCCAGCACCGCCAGGGAACCTCGTGCGTCTGCCACGACCGCGGTCGGGACGCCAGGAACGTCGCTCTCAGCCACAACGAGGACGGCCCCGCGACGGATGGCCTCAGAGGCGAACTCCCTACCGTCACGCTTGAAGCCGGGGATCGCGACGAAGGCGAAGCCAGGCTCGACACAGCGGGAATCGTGCGTTACGCCCCTCACGCCCCGCACGCCGGAAGGGACCTCCGTCCCGAGAACCCAAGTAAGCTTTGCCCGCTCCAGGATCACGGTCCTAGTGTAGCAAGAGCAATAACGAGAGCCTCCCGTAAGGTTTCTCAAAAGCCTAACAACACGACGAAATATGCCTGAAATACCTTTGAAACAGCGCCGAAACACGCCCCAGTTTTCCGAAAGCGGAAATATGGTAAAAGAATACACACGAAATAGGGCCAGAATACGGTGACTCACCAATTATGGTGTGCTACCCTACGCGGGTCATTTTTACAGGGATTTCACAATTGTGTCGATGTGCGGCCGGCTGCCGTCGGTTGGTGCACAGAGGCACAGGAGAGGAGATAAATGGCGACCCAGAACCCCATGATGCTGGCGGAGCGGACTGACGAGCTCCTCAATCGGGGGCGAAGTCAGGGCTTTCTCAGCACAGAGGAGGTCGCCAATCTCTTGCAGGAGGGGGATCTCTCGGCGGCGGAGGTAGAGGAGTTCTACGCCACGCTGGAGGAAGAAGAGATAACGATCGTGGATGGCGAGGCATCCGAGAACGGGGGGCACCGGCCTACGGTAGCTGTTCACGTCTCTGAGGCTCCTGTGGTCCAGATCGCCCACGCCGTTGCCACGGGGGATTCCATCAGGATGTACCTCGCGGAGATAGGAAGGGTGCCCCTCCTCACCCACGCTGACGAGATAAGGCTCGCCAAGGGTATTGCCCGCGGATGTAAGAGGTCCAAAGACCGTCTCGTCGAGGCCAACCTGAGGCTCGTCGTCTCCATCGCCAAGAAGTATCGTAATCGCGGTGTTTCGTTTCTCGATCTCATCCAGGAGGGCAACCTCGGGCTCATAAGGGCGGCCGAGAAGTTCGACCATTCCAAAGGCTACAAGTTCTCGACGTATGCGACGTGGTGGATAAGGCAGGCAATAACCCGCGCCATCGCCGACAAGGGGCGGACCATCCGCATCCCCGTTCACATGGTTGAGAAGGTCAACAAGTACCACAGGACCCACAGGCGTATGATCCAGGCCCTCGGGCGCGAGCCTTCCGAGGAGGAGATCGCACGGGAGCTAGGCGTTTTCGTCGCCGAGATTCAGAAGCTGCAGGAGATCAGCCAACGTTCCATAAGCCTCGCCACCCCCGTCGGAGACGACGACTCCTCCGAGCTCGGCGACTTCCTTGAGGATGCCGGCTCCGTTACCCCTACGGACGCCGTGTCCGAATCGCTGCTCAAGGCACATCTCAGGGAGGCGCTCGACGAGCTGCCCGAGAGGGAGCGCCAGATCATCGAGCTCCGGTTTGGGATGAAGGACGATCGTCCTCGCACCCTCGAAGAGGTGGGTCGTGAGTTCGACATTACGCGCGAGCGGGTCCGCCAGATCCAGATGAAGACCCTGAACCTGCTTCGCGAGCAACGCCGCACCCAGAACCTGCGCGAGTACCTCAACTAGAGAACCTCCACCAAGATCAGGACCACCCTGGACACCCCGGAAGAGCTCCACGCGTTCGTCTGTGAGGTGGCCCGCAGGGCTGGGGAACTTCAACTCTCGCGCTACCAGAACCCGGGAGAGGTAAGGGAGAAGGCCCCGAAGGACTTCGTAACCGAGGTGGACCTCCTCTGCGAGGAGCTGATGGTGAACGCCATCAGGGAGCGCTACCCCGACGACGCCATCCTCTCCGAGGAGCGAGGCGGGTCGGTCTTGGCAACCGGGCGCACCTGGCTCCTCGACCCCGTTGACGGTACGGCGAACTACATGAAGGCCAACCCCATGTTCTGCGCCTGCGTCACTATCATAGAGGGGGACTCTGTTACCCACGCCGCCGTCGCGGCGCCCCGTCTCGGAGATATGTACCATGCGAGAGCCGGGGGCGGCGCCTACAGGGAGAGTGGTGGTAGAGACACCCCCCTGCGTGTCAGCGACACGGAGAGGCTGGAGTACGCCGTCGCCGGGGCCGATCTCTCCCTGCACGGCGGTAAGCCTCAAGAACCCGGGGTAGAGAGAGTGCTATTCGCGGCCTGGCAGCTAAGGGCTCTTGGCAGCGCGGGGATCAGGGGCGCCTGGCTCGCGGCCGGGTACCTCGATGTCTCCGTCGGCACCCGTAACACGGCCTGGGACTACGCTCCCACTGTTCTCCTGGTCTCCGAAGCCGGGGGACGTGCCACGGACCTCTCTGGTGAGCCGTGGAGCCTCGCCTCGGAAGGCCTCATCGCCACCAACGCCACCTTGCACGATGAGGTCCTGGAGACACTACACAGCGCCTGACCACGCTCGACGCGGCGTAACGGCATCGAAACATCTACATTACCAGACGAAAAACGGCGGTGACCTAGGACTCTTCGCGTCCCCTTCGTCCCGCGACGAGTGCCAGCGAAAGGGCTGCGAGGAGCATTGGGACTACGATGCCGAAGGCGGTGCCTATGCCGACCCTGTCGGCCAGGGCTCCCAGAGCGAAGGGGGCCACGAAAATGGCGCCGCCTCCTCCGACAGAGAGTCTCGCAGCGGCAGCATCGGTGTTGCCAGGCGCCGACGCGATGGCCGCCGAGACGCCGAGCGGGTAGACGCCGCCGATGCCGAGCCCCGTTACGAAGAGGCCGGCCAGGGCAAGAGGGGTCCCTGGAGAAAGCCAGAACAGCGGGAACCCGAGGAGCGCTACGAAGAGGGTCGCGGCGAGGAGAACCGCGGGGGGCAGAGCACGGGCCAGCCGGCTACTCGCGACCCGGCCCACGAGCATCGCAGCGAAGAAGGCGGTCAGGGAGGTTGCCGCGGCCGGGCGGGCGAGGCCGGTTCCGTCCGCGAGGAAATCTGCCCCCCAGTATCCGACGCACCACTCCGAGGCGACGCCAAGCGCCACAAGCGTCCAGAACGCCCAGTAGAGCGGGGGCAGGGTCGGACCATCGGTCAGGACACCATCGTCCGCCGGGTTCGGCGGAAGGTCAAGGGGCTGGGAGAAGAAACGAGCCGCGAGCATCACGAGGGTCACCACGGGCAAGACCAGCGCCGCGCGCCAGCCGAGCCCCGACGCCGCGGACGCGCCGACCAAGAGCGGGGCAATGATCGCGCAAGCGCTAGCCATTACGTTCGACTCGGTGAGGGCTACGGCGCTCCATTCTCTGTGCCTGTCGGAGAGTACCGCCTGGGAGGTTACGAGCAACAGGGCGCCGCAGATTCCCATGGCGAAGGTCGCAGGGACGGTGCCCGCGAAGCTCGGGCTCGAGATCAAGAGTAGGGCGCCGGCGGCCACACCGAATGCCCCGCCCCACAAGGAGTCGCGTCTTCCCCAGCGGCCCACGATCCTGTCTCCGAAGAAGCCGAGCAAGACAGCGCCAAGGGCGAAGGCGCTGAAGTGGAGGCTCGCTGCGGCGTAGCCGAGGTCCAACTCCCTCCGGAGGAAGGGCATGATCGGCCCCAGAACCGTCTCCATAAAGGCGAAGAAGCCCACCAGGCCATAGGTCATCCAGGTGGCAGAGTCCCTCGCGAAGCCGGCCTGCGCGCCGCCACGCGTCTGCTTCACGGACTACTCCGGATCTCTATACTCACGCTGCTCTTGAGGCCAGGCGAAGACTCGACCCCGACGAATCTGGTCGTCCCTGTAAACGTTCTAGCCCCCATCCGGTTCTGGAGACGCCGAGGATGGAGAAGCGCTCGCCGGGGACTGTTGCGATGGCGGCTCCTGATCCTGGTCGGGCGCGGACGGCGGCTGCTGCGTCTCCTGGCGGGGCGGCGCTTCGGGTTTGGTCACTGTATTACCTGAACCGGGGTCTCCTTCCTTCGTGTCGCTGCTCTTCTCTTCTTTGGACTTTTCCGGCTTTGGCGGGGGCTCGGGCTTCACGTAGGCGCGGCCGTCGGTCTTCACTTCGAGGTGCAGGTCGGGGCTAGGGGTGTCGAACTGCTGAATCGGGTACTTCTGGACGGCGCTCTGCATGTAGAGGGACCAGATGTCCAGCGGGTAGTTCTCACCGTTTATCTCCTGGAGGCCGTTTATGTTCACCATGGAGCGCCGTTCGTTCGGGTAACCGACCCACACGCTCGTAGAGAGTTGCGGTATGAAGCCGATAAACCAGGCGTCTATGAACCTGTTCGAGGTGCCTGTCTTGCCCGCAGCGGGGCGGCCTATCTCGGCGTCGAGGTCATGATAGTAGCTGGCGGTTCCGCGTTCGATCACGGCTCGCAGCGCCTCCGTGACGACGGCCGCCTCGTCCCTGCTGAGGACGTCCTCGCCGATCGTGCGGTGTTCCTCGAGAAGCGTGTCCCTACCCTTATCGTCCTTCGTAAGCTTCTGGACCAGGTAAGGTTCCATGTGCGTACCCGAGTTGGCGAAGGTCGAGTAGGCCGAGGCCATCTCGAGCGGCGTAACCCCGACCCTGAGCCCCCCGATCGCGGTCGAAGGATAGGCGTCGACCTCGCTGTCTATGCCTAGCTCGTTAGCCATCTCTACGACCTGCTGGAGGCCGAGATCCAGGGCCAACTGGACGAAGACCGTGTTGTCCGAGTCGGCGAGCGCCCTCTCGAGTGTGATCGGGCCGCGGTGGATGAAGTCGTAGTTGTCCACTTCGTAGGGCCTGGCGTTCTGGCCCATGTCTATGGTGAGGTGCTTGGAGACGTACATAGTCTCGGGTGAGATACCCTCGTGTACGGCCTGCGAGTAGACGAAGGGCTTGAACGAGCTTCCCGCCTGCCGGTGCGCCTGGGTCGCGAGATTGAACTTCACCTGGTCGAAGTCCGAGCCGCCGACCATGGCCCTTACAGCGCCGGTGCCAGGTTCGATCGAGACCAGGGAGGCGGAAGGATCGCCTGCTTCCGGGTTGACGATGGAGTCGACCGCATCGTTCGCCATCGCCTGGAGATCCGGGTCCAGGGTGGTGTAGATCTTGAGCCCGCCCTTGTAGACCATGTCGTCGCCGTACTCCTCGGCTATCTCCTTTCGGACGGCGTTGAGGAAGTACTCGTTGTCGTTCTGGTACTGGACCCTGCCGCGGCTCACATTGAGCTTCGATGCCACAGCCCTTTTATGCTCTTTCTTGGAGATGCGGCCGTACTCGAGCATCCTGTCGAGCACGACGTTGCGCCTCTCTTTCGCACTCTCGGGATCGACGAAAGGATCGTAGATGCCGGGGAGGTTGATGACCCCGGCCAGAAGCGCCGACTCTGAGAGCGTGAGGTCTGAGGCTTCTTTGTTGAAGTAGGTTTTGGCCGCGGCCTCCGCGCCGTAGGCGTTGGACCCGAAGTACACGGTATTGAGGTACTGTTCGAGGATCTCATCTTTGGGGTGCTCTTTTTCGTACTGCCAGGCGAGCGAGCCCTCGACGAACTTCCGTTCGAAGCTGGCGACCTGACGCTCCTGCTGGGCGATGTAGGTGTTCTTTATGAGCTGCTGGGTCAGGGTGGAGCCTCCCTCCTGGATGGAGAGGCTCTTGACGTTCTCCACCGCCGCCCGCCCGATGGCCTCGAAGTCCAACCCTCTGTGCTCGTAGAAACGATGGTCTTCGATGGAGATGATCGCCTGCCTGAGGGTCGGGTCGACCCCTTCCAAGGGGACCACAAAGCGGTTCTGGACGCCGTAGAGCTGGTCGACGATATTGCCGTTCGTGTCGTAGATAAGGGAGGTCTGGGCGAGCTCGGTGGAGTGGTAGTCGTCGAGGTCGGGCATGTTGGCGGCGAAGGTCTGGTAGGTGCTCACGGCGCTTGCGACCATGCCGACCACCCCGAGTATAGTCACAAAGCAGAGCAGCAGGAGAGCGGTCCTTAGCCTTTGCAAGAGCTTGCTCTTTTTGCGCGTCCGCCTGCGCCTGCGGCCGATCCTGACCAGGTTACCGTTTTGCATGAAGAGGCTATTATACAGAATGGGCATTCCGACCCAGGAAGGAGAAGCACCATCACAGACACGATTCTCGCCCGCGAGATGTTCCCGGCCCTCGCCACCAACGAATGCACCTACCTGAACTCAGGCGGCAGCGGACCGCCCCCCGACTACGTAATACAGGCCATGCGAGAAGCCGACGACCTCTGCTCCGGCCCCGCCTACCTCGATGGCGTCGGCCTCTACGCCCACCAGGCACAGTCGAACTCGCGCGCCCGGGAGGCCGCTGCCCGCCTCGTAAGGGCCGACGACGTGGCCCTCACCCAGAACACCACCCACGGCATGAACCTCGGCCTCGCCTCGGTAGACTGGCGCGAAGGGGACGAGGTCGTCTCGGTCACGACTGAGCACCCAGGCTGCCTCGTGCCGCTCCACAACCTGAGGAACCGCTTCGGGGTAGAGGTCAACCTCCTCTCACCCCCCGTGACGCCGGAGAAGATCGAAGCCTCCCTGACGCCGCGGACGCGGCTCGTCGCCTTATCGCACGTGGACTGGACGAACGGAGAGGTCCTGCCGCTGCAGGAGATCTGCGCCGTGGCCCGCGAGTGGGAAGTCCTCACCCTGGTGGACGGCGCCCAGTCGGTCGGGAACATTCCGGTCGACGTGCCGGCCACCGGCGCCGACATGTACGCTTTCACCGGCCACAAGTGGGTGCTAGGCCCCGAAGGGATGGGGGCCTTCTACCTCAGGCCAGGCCTGCCGGTCTACAGCCCGAACGTAGGCTTTTTGTCGCTGAAAGACCCAACGGACTTCGA
Source organism: Rubrobacter sp. (assembly GCA_035640175.1). Lineage (GTDB taxonomy): Bacteria > Actinomycetota > Rubrobacteria > Rubrobacterales > Rubrobacteraceae > Rubrobacter_D. The sequence goes on from DASQWQ010000056.1 coordinate 8,347, forward strand.
CATCGAGGGCGATTACGAGTTGAGGTCCGACGTCCGCCGCTTCGAGGCCTCGACCATGAGCCCTGCCCTAGCAGGCGGTTTCGCCGCCGCCGCAGAAGCCGTCTACGAGCGCGGCGGTACGGGGTTCGGGGAGATCCGGCACCGCGCCGACATCCTGATGGACCTTCTCTCGGAGGTACAGCGCGTCACCCTCCGTTCACCGAGACCCGCGCGATCCGGGCTTGTCAGCTTCGAGGTCGAAGGGGTGGCAGCCAAAGATGCCGTCGAGCTTCTGCTCGGTCAGGGTTTCATCCTTCGCTACCTGCCGGATCCGAACCCCTATGTCAGGGCGAGCACACACCTGTTCAACACCCAAGATGAGCTGAAGGCGCTGGCGGAAGCCGTGCGCGGATTGTAGGGGTCGCTCGCGAGCGACCCCTACATCCTCAGCAGAACGTCGACCGCTGATCGGATATCGGTGACGAGGTGGTCCGGTTCGGCCTCCCGTAGCCTACCTTCGGAGAAGGCGCCCCAGCTTACCGCGACGCTCGAGAGACCAGCTGCCTTCGCCGCTTCCACGTCGAAGGGGGAGTCGCCGACGTAGGCGGCTCGCTCTTTCGGGACGCCGCCGAGCAGTTCCAGGGCTCGCAACAATGGCTCGGGGTGGGGCTTGTGCTCCGAGGTGTCCTCCAGCGTGACGAAGCGGTCCACGACGTTGCGGAGACCGGGAAAGTTCCTCAGGGCCATCTCTACCGAGAGGCGGCGTTTGGAGGTGACTACTGCAACCTTTATCCCGGCCGATCCGAGTCGGGCGAGGGACTCCTCGACAACGGGGAACTCGCCAATCAGGGCGTCGTGGTGTTGTTCGTGGTGGCTGCGGTAGGCCTCGAGGAGCAATTCGGCCTTTTCGGCGTCGATAAGCTCCATCTGGCGCGGAAGGGGCTGGCCTACGTTGGCGAGCAGCGTCTCGCGGGGGATATCTTCGCGGCCGAGGACCGAGCTTGTGGCGTGTTTCATGGACTGGTGGATCATCTCCGTCGTATCGACGAGTGTCCCGTCGAAGTCGAAGAGGACCGCAGAGAGCAATGTCTAATCGAGCCCGTTCCTGAGCAGGCCGTCCACGTCCCAGGCGCCGAGTTCTTCGAGGCCAGGGGTATCGGTCAGCTCGAGGTGGACGGGGGTGATGCTGATCTCATCGTTCTCGATGGCAGCGAAGTCGGTGCCTTCCTCCTCGTGGTGGCCAGGGGGGTTGTTGTAAATATCGTAGCCGACCCTCCCCTCCTCGTCCCTTACCTCGACGAGTTCGTCCTTGTAGAACCGGCGCCCGAGCCTGGTGACCCGCGCGCCTCGTAGCCTCTTACGGGGCAGGTTAGGCGCGTTGACGTTGAGGATTCGTCCCGACGGGAGGCCCTTCAAAGCTACCTTCACCAGGCGCGCCGTGAAATTCGCCGCGGCCTCGAAGTGGAGCCCGTCGTCGAGTGGCATGGTCTCCTGGACCGTCTCATGCCAGGGGCGGTTTATGCTAAGAGAGACGGCGATGCCTGGGACCCCGATCACGATCCCCTCCATCGCACCGGCGACCGTCCCCGAATAGGTGATGTCGTCGCCTAGATTCTCCCCGTGGTTTATCCCCGAGACGACGATGTCTGGCTCGAAGTCCATGAGCCCGAGGGCGACGAGCCGCACGCAATCGACCGGCGTCCCCGTGCAAGCGTACCCGGTCACCCCGTCCGCCATCTCGCGCTCCTCAACGTGGAGCGAGCGCCCGAAGGAGATGCTCCTACCTACACCCGAGCGGTTCTGGTCTGGGGCCACGGTGATGACATCCCCCACCTTCTCCAGCGCCCGCCTGGCCGCCAGAAGTCCTGGAGCCTCGATCCCGTCGTCGTTGGTCAATACTATGCGCATAGTTCCAAACTCTCCGTAAGTTCGGAGCTCATTATTGTCCAAAAGGGTCCTGATTCTATCATCCTGGCCCTGATGTCCCCGGCACCAGGCAAGGGAACCGGCGGCATCCGGTATAGAAATGGGCTATCCGTAACATTAAGAAAAAAGAATGGACAAAGCCGTCTATATACGGTAGCTTACCGTGGTTGTGATGGAGAGGCCTACGTAAGGAGTGTGATGTTGTGAACGCCGTAGAGTGGTTTAAGCATCGCTCCTATGACTACAGGCAGTTCTCGGACCTTGAGGCTCTGGGCTCCCGCAAGCGCGACCTCGGCCTGACAGTCAGCGCGGTCCTACCCTGCCGCAACGTCGCCGACACCGTGGGCGGGATCGTCGAGGAGATCCACGCCGTAAACCGCCTGACGGGGGATCATCCGCTGGTCGACCAGATCCTCGCCGTCGACGCGGAGTCACCGGACGGAACCGCGGATGTAGCCGCCTCCAGGGGCGCTGAGGTCTACTCGGAGAACGAGCTCATGAGCAACCACGGCGGCGCGCACGGCAAGGGCGACGCCATGTGGCGCGCTCTCTCCGTCGCGCGCGGCGACCTCGTCATGTACATCGACGCGGACACCAACGACTTCAGGTCCCAGTTCGTGTACGGCATTCTGGGCCCGATCCTCGAGGTGCCCGAGATCCGCTTTGTCAAGGCCGCCTACAGACGTCCTTTCAAGAGCTACGAGACCGTGGAGCAGGACGGCGGAGGGAGGGTTACGGAGCTCTCGACCAAACCTCTCTTCAACCTCTTCTACCCCGAGCTCACAGGCTTCGTGCAACCCCTTGCAGGGGAGTTCGTCGCCGACAGGGAACTCTTCTCCTCCATTCCGTTCCTCACCGGCTATGCGGTCGAGACCGGGATCATGATAGACGTTCTCAAGATGGTAGGGCTCGAGGCAATGGCACAGGTTGACCTTTGTACTCGCCAGAACAGGCACCAACCCTTGCGAGATCTCTCGCGCATGGCCTACTCCGTCCTTCGCGCGGTCGCCAGGCGCATGCGCCAGGAGGGACGCCTGAACCAGGTGCGGGACCCAGGCATGCCCGACTCGCTTTTCCAGCTCTCGGACTACCAGCACGCGGTCGCTACCCCAGAGGGCCTCAAGCTCCAGGAGTACGTCGAGGAACTCGTCGAGCGGCCCCCGATCAAGGAAGTCTTGAGGGTCGGATAGGAGCGGTGTCTTTTGGGTGGAGTCCACGATATGGGCGGGTCGCCCGGAGGGTCCATAGACAGAGACCAGCATGAGGTCGAGGACTGGGAGCGTCTCGCCGACGCTATCAACGGGGCGCTCGGGGCCAAGGGATTCCAGAGCACAGATGAGCTCCGCAGGGCCATAGAGAGCCTCGAAGAATACCGAGATCTCTCATACTACGAACGCTGGGTTGCGGCGACCGAGAAGCTACTCGTCGAGAAGAGCATCCTCTCCAGCGAAGAGATAGACGAGAGGGCGGCCTCTATCCGACGCCGCTGGGATGGGCCATGACGTTCGAGCCCGGCGACCACGTCCGAGTCGTGCCCTCAGAGAAGCCCGGCCACGTACGTACCCCAGGATACCTCAAGGGGAAGGCCGGGCGGGTCGAAGCGTTGATCGGCGAGTTCCCTAACCCGGAAGACCTCGCCTATGGTCTCTCAGGCCTGCCTGAACGGCCCCTGTATAAAGTCGGCTTCAGACAAACCGACCTCTGGGACGACTACGATGGACCTGCCGAGGACTACCTGTACGCCGACGTCTACGAGCACTGGCTGGAGCCCGGCGAAGGAGGAAGTGCATGAGCGCCCATCCGCACGAGGAGGCGGGCTCGGGGAGGACCACGAGCCCTTACGCCGCACGCATAAGGGCCATAGAGGCGCTACTCCTCGAGAAAGGCGTACTCACGGAGCCGGAGGTGCAGGACAGCATCTCCTACATGGAGGCCCGCTCCCCGGCCAACGGCGCGAAGCTCGTGGCCCGCGCCTGGCTTAACCCGGATTTCAAGGAGTTGCTGCTCTCCGATGGTAAGGTCGCAGCTTCAGAGCTGGGTATGGCCCCCGAGCACCCCGCTGAGCTCATTGTCGTCGAGAATACGCCTGAGGTGCACAACCTCATCGTCTGCACCCTATGCTCGTGCTACCCGCGGGCCATTCTCGGCCGCCCGCCAGACTGGTACAAGAGCTTCGAGTACCGCTCGCGCGCCGTCAGGGAACCGCGCACCGTGATGCAGGAGTTCGGCTTCGAGCCTCCAGAAGGCGTCGAAGTCGTCGTCCACGACAGCACAGCAGATGTCCGCTACATGGTCCTCCCTATGCGCCCGCCCGACACAGAGGGCCTGAGTGAGGAAGAGCTTGCTGAACTTATCACGCGCGATTCCCTGGTCGGGGTCAACGTGCCGCGTTCTCCGTCCCGCACGGGCCCTGGCTGATGGGCTGACAAGGCGGCGGAGCCGCCGTAGTGAAGTGCTGACAAGCGGAGGCTGCAGGCCGGAGCGTGCTGACTAGCTTACTGCTTTCTCCTCCTCCCTCTCGTTGGCGGCGAGAACTTTCTCTACGAGGTTCGGAGGGACTTCTTCGTAGTGACTTTGCTCGACGTGGAAGTTGGCGCGTCCGCCGGTTATGGAGCGGAGGTCGCGGGCGTAGGTGAGCATCTCGATCTGGGGCACCTCCGCCTGTATGATCTGACGCTCGCCGCGCTGCTCGACGCCCATCGGCCTTCCGCGGCGGCTGGAGAGGTCGCCCATGATGTCGCCGACCAGCTCCGAAGGTGTTAGCACCTCGACCTTCACGTACGGTTCCAGCAGCACAGGATGGGCTTTCTCGACGGCGTTCTTGAAGGCCATGGATCCAGCGACCTTGAACGCATTCTCGGAGGAGTCGACGGTATGAAAAGCGCCGTCGTGGAGGCGCACCTTCACGTCAACCACGGGGTAGCCGGCGATGTTCCCCCCTGCCATCGCCTCGACGATCCCCTTCTCCACGGCGGGGATGAACTGGCGCGGGATGGCGCCGCCGACGATGCCGTTCTCGAACTCGAAGCCCGAGCCGCGGGGCAGCGGGGAGAGCTCGATCCTGGCGTCTCCGAACTGGCCCCTGCCGCCGGTCTGCTTCTTGTAGCGGCCCTGGGCCTGGGCCGAGCCCTTGATCGTCTCCATAAAAGGCACCTTCGGCGGCCTCGCCTCGACCTCGACCCCGTAACGATGCTCTATGCGCTCCAGCGCGAGCTCGACGTGCATCTGGGCAAGTCCAGACAGGATGTCCTCGCCCGTCGCCTCGGTGCGCTCCAGCTTGAGAGAGGGATCCTCATCGACCATGCGCCTTATCGCGTCGAAGACCTTCTCTTCCTCACCACGCGCCTTGGCACCGACGGCGAACGCCGCCGTCGGCTCCGGTAGCTCCACCGGCTCGAAGGACATCGGCCTCTCGGGCTTGCAAAGCGTGTCGAAGGTCGCCGTATCGCGGAGCTTGGCGACGGCGATGACGTCCCCGGCAACGGCCTCATCTACAGGCTCGCGCTCCTTGCCGACGAGGTGCGAGATGCCTCCCAGCCTCTCCGAGGAACCGGTGCGTAGGTTGGTGAGCGCCTCGTCCGAGCGGCAGCGACCGCCCACGATCCGCAAGACGCTCAGGCGGCCGGCGTATGGGTCCACGTAGGTCTTGAAGACGTAGGCCGCGAAGGGACCTTCTGGGTCGCAGGGAACCTCATCGCCCTCTTCCGTGATCCAACGCTCCAGGTCGGAAGGGCTTGGGGCGCTACCGGCGATAACGTCGAGCAGGCGGTCTATACCGATCATGCGCTCCGCGCTCGCCGCGAGAACGGGGATGATGAGGCCCTCGGCTATTCCCTTGCGGATCCCGTCGAAAGCCTCCTCGGTGGTGATCTCCTCGCCTTCGAGGTACTTCTCTAGCAGCGTGTCGTCGCTCTCTGCTATGGCCTCGAAGAGCTGCGTCTTGGCCGCGTCTACCTCGTCTTCCATGCTCTCGGGGATCTCTTGTCTCTGCTCACCGTCCACAAAGGATGTCCCGGTGAGCAGCCCGTAGATGCCCCTCAGATCGTTCTCGCGTCCGATGGGCAGATTGAGCGGGACGACGGCCCGGCCGACGTCTCCGAAGTGTCCCCTGAGCTCGTCTACCACGGCTCCGAAGTTCGTACGCTCCCTATCGAGGTGGTTGACGACGATGACGTGGGGGATGCCTTCCTTCTCCCCCCTGCGCCACACGCGCTCCGTGACGACCTGGATCGGGTCCTGGGCGTGGACTACCAGGATCGCGCAGTCGGCCACCCTCTGGGCTATGAAAGCGTCCCCCACGAAGCCCCCGTCTCCGGGGGTGTCGAGCACATTGACCTGGCGCCCCTTCCACCCGAGGTGGGCGACGTTCATGCCCAGCGTCATGCCCCGCGCGGTCTCTTCATCCGTGTAGTCGAGGACGCCGCTCGTCGGACCGCTTCGTCCTGAAGCCAGCCCGATCATACCTTCGGCTATGGATGTTTTGCCGCTTCCGCGGTGCCCGATCAGGCACACGTTCCTGATGGTCTCCGTCTCTACAGCCACGGATTCCTCCTCTCATGAGCTCAACCCCTTCATCCCCGCGCTCGGGGCACGTAGCTTATCGCAGGAAGGCCCTTCGCGCAGACCAGGCCCCACCCACAAAGCCGCGCGGGCCTCCCTCGTCGCCGGCCGAGACTCGGGGCTCGGGTGGCGAGGAATGTCGCTGTCTAAGTCTTCCGCAGCCGTGCCGAAAGCAGAAAGAAAAAGTAGGTCGGGGAGAGAAAAGAGAGTGGTGGCGCTTCGCGAAACGCCACTACTCGCTACGATTTTCGAGACGGGATGACCCGTGCTGGAGGCCTACAGTACAGCTTCCAGAAAGCGCCTTGTCCTTGGGTCCTTTGCGCCGTCGACCATCTCGGCGGGGGGACCCTCCTCTACGAGGCTCCCCTCGTGCATAAACGCCATCCGGTCGGCGACCTCGCGGGCGAAGCCCATCTCGTGGGTGACCACCACCATCGTCGTGCCCGACTCCAGAGCCAGGTCTTTCATCACGGCCAGGACTTCCCCGATAAGCTCGGGGTCGAGCGCCGAGGTCGGCTCGTCGAAGAGCATCACCTTGGGCCACATGGTCAGTGCACGCGCGATGGCGACCCGCTGCTTCTGCCCACCCGAGAGGCGAATCGGGTACTCGTCCCGCTTGTCGGTGAGACCAACCATCTCGAGAAAGCGCATCCCGAGCTCTTCGGCCTCCCCCCTGGGCATCCCCTTGACCGTCGTCGGGGCCTCGACGACGTTGTCGATGACACTCAGGTGAGGGAAAAGGTTGAACTCCTGGAAGACCATGCCGGTTCTGGAGCGAATCTCGCGTATGATCTTGCGCCTCGCGCGGTTCATCGGCCCGGCCTCGTAGCGGACCCCGTCCACCTCGACGCTCCCCGCCGTCGGTTCCTCGAGGAAGTTGATGCACCTGAGGAGCGTACTCTTCCCCGATCCAGAACGGCCGAAGATCACGACGACCTCCCCGTCGACGATGTCCAGGTCTATGCCTTTCAGGACCTCGTTCTCCCCGAATACCTTGCGGAGGCCGCGAAGGCTCACTATCGAGGGGGCTTCAGTGCCCATGCGGACCGCCTTCCCTCACGTAGCCCTTCGAGAGCCTCCGTTCCAGTCGTCCCTGGAAGTAGGAGAAGATGCTGGTGAGTATCCAGTATATGATCGCCGCCACCACCAGCGTCTCAAGGCTCTGGAAGTACTGGCGTCCGATCTTCGAGGCCCGGAAAAAGAGCTCCTGGGTGCCGACGAGGCCGACGAGCGAGGAGTCCTTGATCATCGCGATAAACTCGTTGCCCGTCGGCGGGATGATCACTCTTCCGGCCTGGGGGAGCACTACGCGGCGCATCGTCTGCGTCCGCGTCATCCCGAGGGCCTGGGCCGCCTCGATCTGGCCGTGTCCCACCGACTGGATGCCGGCCCGGAAGATCTCCGCCATGTACGCTCCGTAGTTGATCCCCAAAGCCAGCACCCCAGAGGTAACCGTTCCCAGGAGAAAGAGGTTCTGCAGTGGGCCAGGCGCGTACTGGGCGAGTTGAGGGAGGCCGAGGTAGATGAAGAAGATCTGCACGATCAAGGGCGTCCCGCGGATAAAGGAGACGTAGAAGCCGCTCAGCCCGTAGAATATGGGGTTGTTCGAGAGCCGCCCCAGGGCCCCAAGCAACGCGAGCGTGACGGCGAGCAGGATACTGAGGACGCAGATCAGGATGGTGAGTGGCACGCCGGCGAGGAGGAACGGCAGCCACTCCAGCATGAATGCCGTGTTGAACTGGAAGGCCGCGAAGATTACCGCGAGCACGATGAAGATCAGGACCCACACCAGGGCCAACTTGACGCGGAAGGAGACGCGCGCGGACCGCGCCTCCAGGGCGTCCCTTATGTTGGAGAGCGTCGACATGGTAGCTTCAGAGGAAGATCAGGCGCCCTGCTTTTTGGTCAGGTCGTAGCCATACCACTTATTCGAGAGCTCGGTGAGCGTTCCATCCTTGTGCATCTCTTTAATTGTCTTGCTCACCTCGTCGAGGAGCGGCCGCGGATCGGCCGGAGCCTTCTTATCTATGGCCGCGGCGAGCGGCTCGTAGTAGAGCGGTTCGCCGACGATCTTTATGGGGGTGCCTGAGTCTACCGCCTCCTGAAGGGTGGTCAGGGAGGACATCGCCGCGTCGAGGCGCACCCCGTCGCCGAGCGCGAGGTCCTGGATGGCCGACGAGTCGGTGTCGTAGGTCTGTATCTGCGGGTTGTCCACGACGAACTCGTAGTTTCCAGGGATGTTGAGCGAGCGATCCAGGTAGAACTCGTAGGTGCACGCGCTGCACACCCCGATCCTCTTGCCGTCGAGGTCGGTATCCAGGTCGGTGATGTCGGTGTTGTCCTCGTGTACAGCCGCGGCGGCCGGCGTATAGTAGTAGGCTGGGGTGAAGTAGAGCACCTTCGATCGCTCGGGGGTGACGGTCATCGAGCCCACGCTTAAGTCCCACCGCCCGTTCCAGCTGCCCGCGGTGATGACTTCCCAGGACGGGGTCATCCATTGCACATCCACGCCCATCCGCTTGGCGATCTCCTCGGCTACGTCTATGTCGAAGCCCTTGAATTCGCCGCTATTGGTCAGGAAGGACTGCGGCGGGTAGGCCGGATCGGTCGAGACCCGAAGCGTGCCCCGGTCCTTGACCTCCTGCAGGAGGTCTCCGCCTCCGCCCCCGCCGCCACCCCCCGCGGAGCCACCTCCCCCACAGGCGGTGACAACAAGTAAGGCCGCAACAGAGACGGCTAGCGACATCAACCTTCCCAGGTTCCTCTTCTGGTTCATGCTCATTCTCTCCGATCCCACGGTACCCCTTCGAACGTGCACTATAGCGGTTTAACGGCGCGAATACGAGGCCAGGCGCTCCTTGAGCCGCCTCTTACGCTCCGCGCTCTTGTGGTCCCCGATCACCACCTTCGACGCGTTGAGGCCAGGGATCCCCATGACCCCACCGCCGGGGTGGGTGCCTGAGCCGCAGAGGTAGAGGCCGTCCACGGGCGTCTTGTAACCTGCGAGCTCAGGGGTGGGGCGGAAAGAGAAAAGCTGATCGAGCGACATCTCTCCCTGGAAGATGTTGCCCCCGAGGAGGCCGAAGCGCTGCTCGAGGTCGTAGGGGGTGAGGACCTGGCGCTCGATCACCGAGTCCTTGAAGTTCGGGGCGTACTCGCCTATCGTGTCCACGACCCTGTCGCCCAGAGCTTCGCGCGCGCCGCCGTCCCAACTCCCCTCTCTAGGCTCGTAGGGAGCGTACTGCACAAAGCAGGTCATTATGTGACGGCCCTCGGGGGCGATGGTCGGGTCCTTGGTCGTGGGGATCACCGCGTCTATCATTGGCCCTTCCGAGAAGCGCCCGTACTTGGCGTCGTCCCACGCCTTCTCCAGGTACTCGAGGGTGGGGCTGATCATGATCTCGGGGTGCTGCGGCCCGAGCTCTTTGCCCGGCATCGCCGTGAAGTCCGGAAGCTCCGAGAGCGCGAGGTTGACCTTGGCCGAAGGGCTCCGGTTCCTGAAGGTCTCGAGCTCCCGGACTAGCTCATCCGAGAGGCGCTCCGCGCCGAGAAGCGAGAGGAGCGTGGTCTGGGGGTGGGCACCGGAGATGACCGTCCCGGCCTCTATGCGGGTACCGTCCGTCAG
>DASQWQ010000057.1:0-4766 GCA_035640175.1 Rubrobacter sp.
CGCCCACATGCACCACGCCAGCCGGGCAGCCTTGCGCGAGCTCATACCACCGGGATCTCGCTTCGAACTACTCCTTGCTGCACCTGGTGTCATGGTGGCCCCACTTTTCGTCTCACCATCGCTAAAGACTAATGGTGACACCTTCTGGAATCCGATGCATCCCCGGCTGAATTATTCGACACTCTTTTTGAGCAGAGAGCGGACCTCGCAGAACTCGATTGTCTAGGCAACTCGGTGAATAGGTGACCAGGTTCGTCCTACAGCGGCTTTCTGAACGATCGATCCTCTAACAAGGTACGGCTTCAGGTATCAGGGTATTTTAGTAAGTGCCACTCTAGCTCCAGCCATGGGTAAAGCTAACAACGGCGAAATCTGCAGGGAGGATGGTACCTTGAGGGCATGAACCTGCGAGCTTACCTCGAGTTCGGCGTCCAGACCGCCTACGAGGCCGGCCGGCTCACGCTCGGCTACTTCGGGACGGAGGCGGGGCGTCCCGAGTTTAAGGCCGACGATACGCCTGTAACGGTGGCTGACCGCGAGGCCGAGAGGCTCATCCGTGAGAAGATAGCGGCCCGCTACCCGAAGCACGCAATCCTGGGAGAAGAGTACGGGGAGGCGGAGGGGCCGGACTCTGACCACCGCTGGGTCGTTGATCCCATAGACGGCACGAAGTCTTTCGTCCGTGGCGTCCCCCTGTACGGCGTCCTGATCGGGCTCGAGATAGAAGGCGTCTGCGAGGTCGGCGCCGCTTATTTTCCGGCCACCGACGAGATGGTATGCGCAGCCACCGGTGAGGGATGCTATCTGAACGGTCGCAGGGTCAACGTGTCCACCACGCGGAGCCTCGCGCAAGGCATGGCTTCTTTTACCGACGCGGCCAGCTTCGAGGAGCACGGCCGCAGGGGAGCCTGGCTGCGTGTTCTCTCGGCCGCAGGAGGTACTCGCGGCTGGTCCGACGCCTACGGCCACGCTCTCGTCGCCACAGGCAGGATGGAGCTGATGCTCGACCCTATCATGAACCCCTGGGACTGCGGCCCTTTCCCACCCATCCTTCGCGAAGCCGGCGGGTACTTCGGCGACTGGTCAGGCAACGAGACCATCTACTCCGGCGAAGCGATGAGCACCACAAAACCCCTTCTGCCCGAAGTGCTCGGCCTCATCAAAGACCCTTAGATGAGGCTGGGCCCAGGCTCAAGCGGTCCGGCTCACGCCGGGCCCGAATCTGATGCCTGTAGCCTGACAGCGCCGTGCATAAGGCTTGAGCATTATGCAAGACGAGCCAACAGCAAACAATGTGCTGACTGGCTGAAGTGCTGACAAGCGAAGGCGAAGCCGGAGCGTGCTGATCGGCTGCCATGCTTGCCAGCGCGGGATGGGGAAGGGCTGACCCTTCCCCATCTCGCTATGAAACCTACAAAACCGGCAGATACTTCTCGAGCTCGTAGGGAGTTACCTGCACCCTGTAGTCTTCGAACTCCTCGCGCTTGAGCTGCAGGAGGCGGGTGTAAGTGTGCTCTCCAAGCGCCTTGTGCAGCAGTTCCGAGTTCTCTGCCTCTTTGATCGCCTCTCCGAGGTCCGCAGGAAGGCTCTCTATCCCCATCTTCTCGCGCTCCTCGGACGTCAGGTGGTAAAGGTTGCGCTCCATCGGTTCAGGCAACTCGTAGCCCTTCTCGATGCCCTCCAGGCCGGCATGCAAGAGCACCGCAAAGCAAAGGTAGATGTTCGCTGCGGGGTCGGGGCAGCGGAGCTCCATGCGCGTAGCCCTCTCCTGGCCGGGGTGGTAGAGCGGGACCCTGACCAGAGCGGAGCGGTTGCGGCGGCTCCAGGCGATGTAGACGGGGGCCTCGTAGCCGGGGACCAGCCGCTTGTAGGAGTTCACGTGCTGAGCGAAGATCATGCTGATCTCACGCGCGTGCCTCAGCTGGCCGGCGATGAACGCCTGCGCCTCGCTCGAGAGGTAGTACTCGTTATCCGCGTCGAAGAAGGCATTCTTGCCGCCCGAGAACAGGCTCTGGTGGGTGTGCATCCCAGAGCCGTTCTGATCCCTCAAGGGCTTGGGCATGAACGTGGCGTAGACGCCGTGGCGGGTGGCGACCTCCTTGACCACGGTTTTGTAGGTCATCACCTTGTCGGCCATTGCCATAGCGTCGTCGAAGCGGAGGTCGATCTCGTGCTGGGAGATGCCGACCTCGTGGTGGGAGTATTCCACCTTTATGCCGAGCTGCTGCAGAGACTGTACCGTCTCGCGCCTCAAGGCCGTCGCCGCGTCGAGCGTCGTCAGGTCGAAGTAGCCGCCGTAGTCGAGAGGCTCGGTGCCTTTGGAATCCCTGAAGTAGAAGTACTCTAGCTCGGGTCCACAGTAGAACTTGTCGAAGCCCATCTCGCTCGCCCGCTCCAGGGCGCGCCTCAGGACGTGGCGCGGGTCGCCAACGTAGGGATCACCGTCAGGCGTCCTGACGTCGCAGATCATACGCGCCGTCGGCGCGTCCTGCGGGCTCCAGGGGATGACCTGGAAGGTCGAGGGGTCAGGCATGGCTATCATGTCGGACTCCTCGATGTCCTGGTAGCCCGTGATCGAAGACCCGTCGAAGCCCATGCCCCCGTCAAGGGCGTCCTCCAGTTCCTCGACCGTGATCGCAAAGCTCTTGAGCGTCCCGAGCACATCGGTGAACCACAGCCGGATGAACTGTACGTTGTTCTCCTCTGCTTGCCGCAACACGCTCTGCCTGTCAGCCGTCTCCAAGCTTGCCTCCTCGGATATTCTCTCTACTCAGTCCCAGGGCCGGGACTCGCCTGCAACACCCGCTATGATATGAAGGGTCCGCACCCGTTGCATATGGCCCCGCGTACAAGCCAGGTACCGCGATCCGGCCCGATTCTCGGCCTGATGTATAAAGATGGGTCCTGGCTTCATGTTGTGGGGCTGTGCCGGGTCTGCTTCGCGGGTGCCCCTGACGCTTGCAGGGTAGAATCTACATCGTACTACAGACGCTCGACCGACGATATGACGTAAGGGGGAGAGATGAGCGACAGGCCGGAAGAGGGCCGCGAGGAGCGCCGCAGAACGGGACCTCTTGGAGATGAGGACGACGAGACGCGCCGTGTGCCCACCGAGAACGACCCCGAGGCCACGCGCCAAGTCCGGTCGCGTGGAGAGGAGGCTGCATCCGCCGAGACCCGGGGGGTGGCCCAGGGGCCTTCCGAGGAGAGGGAGACCCACGTTATCAGGGCGCCTGGCCACCCTGACACGACCAGGGACGCGACACCCTACCCGAGGGGTTACTTCGAGGCTGCGGAGGAGCGTGAGGACCGGCTCAGGGACATGTACGGGGGCGTCGACTGGTTGGCGAGCTTTCTCGGGCTCGTCTTCGCCATCGTCCTCGGGGCGGTCTTCTCGGCCGTCGCCGGGCTCGTGCTCGTCCCCCTCGGCATCACGCCTGACCTTTCAGACGGGCAGGTCGGGGCCTCCGTCATAACCGGCCTCGCCCTGCTTGGGGTCTTGATCTTCCTGACTTTCTTCTTCGGCGGGTACGTCGCCGGCCGCCTCGCGCGTTTCGACGGGGGCCGCAACGGGGCGATGGTGCTGGTCTGGGTGTTTATGGTCGTTCTGATCCTCGCCCTGGCGGCCGTGATCTTCAGCGGCTTCCTGCCCGGCGGGATGGCCGAGGGCATCGCTAACCTGGTCGACAGAACTGTGTCCGTGGCCGGCAATCTGGCCGAGGCCGGCGTCGTCGGCATCGTAACCGCCGTGGCCGCTTTGCTCATAGCGCTCCTCGGTGGCTTTCTGGGTGGTCGTATGGGCAGCAGGTACCACACCGAGATAGACAGGGCGACCTGACCGGAGGTGAGAAGCAAGTCGTGAAGATGGCTATCGTCATCAAACTGATCAAGAGCGAGACGGCGCGCCAGGTGGCCGTCAAGGCCCTGAAGAACCCGAGGGTCAGGAAGATCGTCGTTAACCAGGCCAAGCGCAGGGTGCTGGGGAAGTAGCGGCGCTATAGCGTCGAGGCCCTCGCCGCCAGGTCTTTGGCGACCTCCAGCGTGGATCCCGTCTCTCGCCACACCTCTAGCTGGCGCACGGATTCTGTCGGCTCATCGAGGGCGCGCTCGAGTCCCGAGAGATCCCTGTTAGTGGCCTTGGAAAGGCGCGCCACGAGCTTCTCTACAGCGGTACGGCTCTCGACGGCCTCGTGCGTCTCGTGGTCTATGAAGATGCCTTCTAGGCCGTAACGCTGGGCGCTCCACTTGTTCTCTTCTATCTCGCGGTTCGGGATGATGGGCATCGGCCCGCCCGAGTCGTACTCGAGGGCCAGCATATCGCAGAGGGCCGCGGCCAGGGCGACGAGGGCCTCGTTGCGGGCCACGTCCGTCTGGGCGTCGAAGGCCCTGATCTCGACGGTGCCGAGCCCGGGGTGGAGCCTCACGTCCCACCAGATCTCCCCAAGGGTGTCTATGAGGCCAGCGCGCGTGAGGTAGTTCACGTAATCTGCGTACTCTGTCCAAGAGCCAAAGGGCCCTGGTAGCCCGGCGCGGTGGTAGGCGCGCGAGAACATAAGCACGCGCGCCGAGTGCATATCCGTGTACTCGCCCTGCCAGAAAGGAGAGTTGACCGAGAGCGCCAGCATGTGCGGCACGTACTCACGCAGGCGGTTGAAGAGGTAGACGGCCTTCCCGCGGCCTTGCACGGCGTAGTGGACGTGCACGGAGAACGTGTTGTTGCGCCGGATCAACCACCCCAGTTTCTTTTGCAGGCGCTGGTAATGGGG
>DASQWQ010000058.1:0-26028 GCA_035640175.1 Rubrobacter sp.
GCAACCCTGCTGCGCACGTTCTTGGCCTTGCCCACGTATATAACCGTGTCTCTAGCGTCTTTGAAAATGTAGACACCGGGAGAAGTGGGAAGGTGTGATCTGTCGGGGAATCCGTTCTCAGGCATCGAGAGGAATTATACCGCGAGGACCCACGCTTCCCTGCTTAGCGAGGCTTGCGGCGGTGCTCGCGGCGTTGGATCTCGGCCCCTGGTGGGATCATGTCGTCACCGCCGGCTCTGGCGTAACCAGAGCCGCTCACATAGCCGCCGATGGTCCCTGAGGCGGTGGAGATCAAAGCCCCCGCAACACCGAGTGTATCTGGATCCGTCGCCACGACGCCGAGCCCCGCGAGCACCGCCAGCGCCGCCCCAGCATAGACGAGCCGGCGCCGCCGCTCGAAGTCCGCACCTTTGCTGTAGAGGGCGAAAATGACGAGGCCTGTCGCAAGGAGCGTCAGTGGAACGAAGGTGTAGAAGGCGAAGCTCCCTCCGAGGTCGGGGAAGACGACCGTGCGGAACGCCTGATCTCGCCGGTTCAGCCCGAGGGCGATAGCGAGCCATTCCAGGCCGAAGAAGCCGCTGTAGCCGATCAGGGCTCCCATCCCGGCCCCGACGCGGGTGCCACGTCTGCGCGGCGTCCGGAACGTTCGGGCCCCTAGCAGTGCGGCGAGCACCATTCCCGGCAGAAGCAGGGAGATCCCGAGGAACGCGAGCGCTGGAGGGAGATAACCGTAGAGCTCCCCACTACCAATGTATCTGGACGGCAGCACGAGGAGGAAGTTGGCCGCAAGGAAAACGAGCATCCCCATGTACACCCAGGTAACACACCCGAACGCCCGCCGGTAACGCGGCCTGAGTCCCGTACGCTCCTCAGAGCCGTTACTCCTAGAGGACACGGTTCCCGGCGACCATATCGGCACCAAAGTGAGAGAGGAGCGTCGGGGCCACGTCCGTGATCCTGTGCGGCGCCGGCACGCCGCTCGCGAGCACGAACACGTTGGAGTCGCTCGCGTGCAACGAGCCGTGATCGCTCGCCGTGTGATACCCGCCGGAGATCTCACCGAAGGTATACCCTGGTGTCGCCGAGAGCACCACGTCCCCGCACCTCGGCGAGTGCAGGCAGCCCCACAGCCGCTCCAGCGCGTCCGGGTACTCACCGTAGTGCAAGAATCCATCGGAGATGGCGACGTCGAGGGCGTGCGGGTCGCCGTCTAGCTCCCAGGACCGCCCGAACGGATCCCTTACTCCTGAGCCTGGCCTGAAGCGGACTTCGCGCCCGAGCCGGAGGACAGCCGCCCACCCGTCCTCCACCCAGGCCGCGAGGTCCACGCCGCAGCGCCCGACGAGTTTCTCCAAGACCGGTCGCAGCTCCACATCCCCACGGAGATACAGGAGCGCCGAACGTCCGTTCGGGACCACGACGATAGTGGTACCGTTGCCGAAACGGGCTTTCACCCCTGACGAGACTTTCTGGCCTGGAATCGCGCGCAGGTCGACGTAGCGGCTCTTCGGGAGAAGCGGCGCGTGACCGTGATCTGATAGTGCGAGTACGGCGTAGTCCTCGAGCACACGCTCGACTCCGCCGCCGGCCCTGAAGATCCTGGCCACGTACTCCTCGGCCGTCGTCAGCCATTGACGCTGCGCCGAGAGGCCATGGTGGTGGGCTATTGAGTCGCCCTTGAAGAAGTAGACGAGATTGAACGGCGCTGCACGCTCCTTGAGCAACATCGCCCCTACCCTGGCCGCATAGTCATCGTTGATGCCAACGGAGCGGAGGACGCCGCCGTTGGCCTTACGTCCGCTGAAACCGGTATCGCGGCTGTAGAACAGATCGCCCATAAAGTATTCCTTTGGGCCTTGCACGGAGGGTCCGAGGTAGCGTCCGCCCATCAGGTAACCTTCTATGGTCTTCATGCGGACCGGATGCGTGTGCGGTCCGCGCCTGACGGGAAAGTTGACGCACGCGCCGTCGAAACCGCGGTCGTGCAGGGCCTCGAAGAGGGTCGCCGCGTGCAGGTCGTCGCGGTTCATCCGCCAGACGTTGTTGTGGAAGACTCTTATGGGACCGCTCGCCATCACGGTCTCCCTCATGGCGCCGTAGACGACCACCCGCCGCTCGTATTCCTCGTACCAGGCGTGCCCGACGATGCCGCTCCTGGCGGGTGCTTCTCCCGTTGCTATCGCGGCCGTCGCCGCCGGGGTTATGCTGGGGAAGACGGAGACCGCGTCCCAGACCGCCTCTCCTCTCTCCGCCAGGATACCCAGGTTCGGCGCGTCTCCATCGCGGATGGCCGCCCGTAGCACGTCGGGCCTGATGCCGTCGAGCACCAAGAGCAGAGCAGGCCTGAGAGCATTGTACGGGGCACTGGTCAAAGCCGACTAAGTTTATCCGTTCAAGCCGACTTCGGAGCGACCCACGACACGCACTGCACTACGCGACAGAGAGCCCGTCCGGGCGAAGTTACTGGTCGGCTGCCGGTGAGGCGCTGGCCGGAGCAGCCCGCTTTCCAGCCGCCGGCGAGGCGGATTCCTGTCCTGCGTCCGGTGGAACGGATTCTTGTCCTGCGTCCGGTGGGATAGACTCTTGTCCCGCGTCCGGTGGGACAGCTTCCTGGCCTCCTGCTCCCGGCGCAGCGCCCGGGTCGGGGGAGGCTGATGATGCGCCGCCCCCCGGATTCCCAAAGACGGGTTGGCCATCTCCAAACGGGTTCCGGTCTTCGAACGGGTTCCTGTTCTGGCGCACGCGGTCGACAAGGCTCGGCCTTTAGACACCGCCGGTATTCAAGCCGCCACCCGAGATAGAGGAGCCAGCACCGGTACCGTCGTATCCGGCGGGGTGGATACCGGGAACGGCGCCGTACGGACAATTTGCCCAAATGCCGCCGGAGAGACTGTTACCGATAACCTTCTCTGCTCCCCACACGGCGCCCATGCAGATCACGAACGCGACGGCGGCGGCCAAGAGCCCCTTTATGAGGATCGAACGCCGGCTGAGTGTCGGCAGGTGCCGGAACCAGTCGAAGGCGGCCCGCATCCTGCGAACGAAGTTGTCCCTGAGGTTGGGACGTCCTTGCAGGGCGCCGCCGAAAACTCCGGCTTTCTGTTGCTCGCGGTGCGAGCGCAGCTTCGACGGCATCCCCTGAACGCGGCCCGAGACGGTCTCCAGGTACGACCTGAGGATCGCCGACCCGCCGGTGATGATCATGGCCGTCAGTGCGGCCCCGAGCAGCGTGTCAGTGACGCCGAAGCGGGAGGTGACGAATGACGCCCCCGTGGCGGCGAGGCCCGCGGACATGACCTGGTTCGGACTCACTATGGGATGTGCGCTCTTGGCACTCACGGGTCATGAACCTATCAGCCTGTTCACCTCGTTTCAAAGGCCACACGAGACTTTTTCGTGAAGAAGTTCTCGTGGCCACTTCTATGGCGGCGGAGGTCGGTGTAAGGGTAGAATTTCCATAGAGCGATCAGTGGAGGATGGAGAATGACGGAGCGAGATGACGCGCAGTTTACGGAGCTTTTCGAGGTGATAGCGGCCTACTCCCGAAAGGGCTACTATCATCAGGACAAGGCACTCCAGATCATCGCTGGAACCTACGTCTTTATGTTCGAGGAGGAGGAGATGCCAGACGTCCGTCCCATCATAGACGACATCCTCGGGCAGTACGGCTACGTGTTCACCACCCTGGAACGCGGCAACTTAGATCCCTTGAGCGTTGACGCCGTGGTGCGGGTCGCCCTCTACAACGACGAGTACATGGAGTGGGGCATAAACCGCCTCGGGCGCATACTGGAGAGCCTCCACCGCCGCTCGCGCGCCGACGAGAACTACCTCGACTACGTCGAAGACGCAGCGGTCGTGATCCGCGGCCTGGAGAACATAGTGGCCGGCTCCGCGCTAGAGGAGATAGTCGAAGGAGTCGAAGCGGCGAACGGAGCCTAGAGCACCAAGATCGGAAGGCTCGCCCTGGCCAGGAAACGGGGGAGTTCGGAAAGCATAAGCCTTTGACTAGCCCGCGGCCACGACCTCGGGCATAAGGCCGCCGCGCAGGAAGCGGCCCGTGTGCGACTCCTCGACGCCGGCGACCTCTTCGGGGGTTCCTGTCGCGATGACCTCGCCACCCGCGTCTCCGCCTTCGGGTCCGAGGTCGATGACGTGGTCCGCGGACCGGATCACATCGAGGTTGTGCTCGATGACGATGACGGTATTCCCCGCGTCAACGAGCCTGTGCAGGATCGAGAGCAGCTTCTCCACGTCCGCGAAGTGGAGCCCGGTGGTAGGCTCGTCCAGGATGTAGACTGTCTTGCCCGTCGCCCTCTTGCCCAGCTCGCTCGCCAGCTTTACACGCTGCGCTTCGCCGCCAGAGAGCGTGGTCGCCGGCTGTCCGAGCCTGACGTAGCCGAGGCCGACGTCGCGCAGGGTATCCATGCGGCGTGAGATCGCGGGCACGGGGGCGAAGAACTCGCAAGCCTCCTCGACGGTCATGTCGAGCACATCTGATATGGACTTGCCTTTATAGGTGGCGCGCAGGGTCTCGTTGTTGTAGCGGCGACCCTTGCAGACCTCGCAGGGGACGTAGACGTCAGGAAGGAAGTGCATCTCTATCCGAATCTGGCCGTCCCCGCGGCAAGCCTCGCACCGGCCTCCCTTTACGTTGAAAGAAAATCGTCCAGGTTTGTAGCCCCTGATCTTGGCCTCCGGCGTCGAGGCGAAGAGCTGGCGGATGTGGTCGAAGACCTTGGTGTAGGTCGCTGGGTTGGAGCGGGGTGTCCTCCCGATCGGGCTCTGGTCTATGTCTATGACTTTGTCGACGTCCTCGACACCCCTGAGTCCAGCATGCCTGCCGGGACGATGCTTTCCACGGCTGACGGCGTTGGCCAGGGCCTTGTAGAGGATCTCGTTGACCAGCGTGCTCTTCCCCGACCCAGAGACGCCCGTTATACAGGTGAAAACCCCGAGCGGAAACCCCACGTCAACGTCTTTCAGGTTATGCTCCATCGCCCCGAGCAACTCTATGGAACCCGTCGGCACTCTCCGCTCCTCGGGCGGCTCGATCCTCCGCCGCCCGGCCAGGAAATCGCCCGTTACGGAACGCTCCTCGGCCTCGATGTCCTCGACGCTGCCGGCCGCGATGATCTCACCCCCGTGCACCCCCGCGCCGGGACCAACGTCAACGACGTAATCCGCGGAACGTATGGTCTCCTCGTCGTGCTCGACAACGATCAGCGTGTTCCCGAGGTCCCGCAGCTTCTCGAGCGTCGTCAAGAGCCGCCTATTGTCCCGCTGGTGCAGCCCGATGGAAGGCTCGTCAAGTACATACAGCACACCGACGAGGCCGCTCCCTACCTGCGAAGCGAGCCTTATCCTCTGGGCTTCTCCGCCTGAGAGCGTCCCCGCAGAACGACTCAGGGTGAGGTATCCGAGCCCAACGTCGACGAGGAAGCCGAGGCGCTCCCTGATCTCCTTGACCACCCGCTCACCGATGATCCACTCCCGCGTGGTGAACTCCACGCCGTCGAAGAAACGCTGCGCGTCTGTAACGGAGAGCTCTGTGAACTCGTAGACGTTCTTGCCGCCGACGGTTACGGCTAGGGCTTCGGGCCTGAGCCTGGCCCCCCTACACTTGGGGCAGGGAACGTGGCTCATGAACTCTTCGATCTTCTCCCGCCTGTACTCCGAATCGGTCTCGGCGTAGCGCCGCTCAAGGTTGCCGACGACGCCATCGAAGCGGGTCATGTACTGCCTGCGGCGGTTGTAACGGTTACGGTATGAGACGTAGATGCGCTCGCCAGTGGTGCCCAAGAGGATAAGGTGCCTGTGCTCCTCCGGCAGGTCGCGCCACGGGACGTTCAGGTCGATCCCGTACTTCTCCGACAGTGCGCCGAGCACGCTCGCGTGGTACTCGGTCTGCGAGTTCGCCCACGGCACGACGGCCCCCTCGTTCACGCTCAAATCCTCGTTCGGCACGACGAGCGCGGGGTCTATCTCCAGGCGGCTCCCCAGCCCGTCGCAGCGGTCGCAGGCCCCGTGAGGGCTGTTGAATGAGAACGTGCGCGGCTGTATCTCCGCGATGGAGGCCCCACAGTTCGTACACGTGAAGTTCTCCGAGAAGAGCATCGACTCGCCCGCGCCATCTAGCTCTACGGTCTCGATCTGTACCAGGCCTTCGGCAAGATTCAGGGCTGTCTCGATAGAGTCCGTGAGGCGGCGCTCTATGCCATCACGGATTACGAGCCTGTCGACGACGACCTCTATGTCGTGCTTGTAGTTCTTGTCCAGCCCGAGGTCGACGGGCAGCTCGTGCAACTCGCCGTCGACCCTGACGCGGGCGTAGCCGCTCTCGGCCAGCTCCTTAAACATCCTCCCGTACTCTCCCTTGCGCCCCCGCACTACAGGCGCGAGCACCATAAAGCGTGTCCTCTCGGGGAGGGCAAGTACCTTCTCGACCATCTGCTGCGGCGTCGACGAGGCAACGGGGAAGCCGCAGACGTGGCAGTGCGGCCTCCCAGCTCGGGCGTAGAGCAGCCGCAGGTAGTCGTAGATCTCCGTTACCGTGGCGACCGTGGAGCGGGGGTTGTTGGACGTGGTCTTCTGATCTATGGAGACCGCAGGCGAGAGGCCGTCGATGTGGTCCACGTCAGGCTTATCCATCTGACCGAGGAACTGTCTGGCGTAGGCGGAGAGGCTCTCGACGTAGCGACGTTGCCCCTCGGCGTAGATAGTGTCGAACGCAAGGGAAGACTTACCGCTACCGGAGAGCCCGGTCACCACCACCATCACGTCCCGCGGCATGGAGAGCGTTATGTCCTTGAGGTTGTGTTCGCGCGCCCCTCGCACGACGATCTGGTCTTCCGCGATCTCTGCTCACCCCTCTTCTTCGGGACGCCTCAGGCAAGTATACGGCCCCCTGTTGGGAGGCCAAAGAAGCAGTTTGCTTTTGGCTATATTCTAGCACCCCGAGGACCCATTTCCGTAGCGGGGTTTGCGATTTTTGGTGGCCGGGCCCAAAATGATACGGGCCGGTCACGCCATGTTGCGAACGGAGCTCGTAGTGATCCTGAAGGACTTCTCCCTGATCCTTCTACAAGAGTTCGGCGCGGACTGCCCGCTGCCAGGCGACGCCGCCAGGGAGGTGCGCGGGCTCGCTGTCGACGAGCCAATTAAAGGTTGGATCTCGACCGACGAGGTGGCCGTAACAGCCCGCGAGACACTGGGTGAGGATTTCGTGCAAGGGATCGCCTCCGCCGGCTCTCCTGCCATCGTCTGGCGTCTCGAAGGCGAGGCGCCAGCGGCGTCGGTCGGGCGGGCCGCCGCACTGGGGGTTGGCCTTTTCGTGCTCACCCCTGAGGTGCCCCTCCGGCGGCTCTTCGGGATCTTCTCCCAGGACGACGGGCTACTGCTGCTCTCCCACGGCACCGGCCGCACGCTGCTGGAGAGCGCCGGCGGTGAGACGACGATCGAAGAGCTGGCAGGCAGGATCTCAGGGATGCTCGGACGTTCCGTGGTCGTGGAGGATCCTGTGGGGCGCCTGATCGCCAGCTCCGGGGACCCGGAAGAAAACCGTCTGACCGCGACGCTCGAAGAGCGGTGTCTACGCGCCTCCAAGGGATCAGGGGTCGAGGAGACCCGTCGGGAGCGCCGCGACCGCTACGCCAGGCTACCCGATGGGTACCTGTCCGTACCCGTCGAGCGCTGGCGGGTCGCTGACAGCGAGCTGTTCTGGACCCCCATCGGCGCCGGCGCGCCAGCGGGGTACCTCTGGATCGACCTGGAGGGCTCCAACCTGAGGCCCGAAGACGTGGTGCTCCTTTACTGGGCCAGACGCGTCCTCGAAGCCGAACTCGGTAAGGAGCGTATACGCCTGGAGACGGAGCTGGGTGCCAGGGGAGACTTCGTGGACGACCTCGTGAGCGGCCATTACGGCTCAGTCGAGCTCCTTCTGCAACGCGGAAGATACCTCGGCGCCGACCTTACCGAAGGGGCCCTGGTCATGGTCGTCGACATAGACGACTTCGCCCGCTACCTCGCACGCCGCAGACCGAAGGAGCCCGCCATCCAGGAGCTCAAGCGACGCCTGGCGGATGCTGTACGCCTGCAGACCCGCCAACTCTTCTCGAACTTCCTCCTCGGCCCGCGCTCTGACAACGTCATCCTCTTCCTGGGGTATGCGGAAGGCGAAGGTCCCGAGGAGTTGCCGGAGAAGACGCAACTGCTGGCCAAAGGAGTACAGCGCTACGTCAAGGGCCTCCTACCCGACCTTACGGTCTCCATCGGTATCGGGGGCTTCAAGAAGGACCCCGCTCAACTCCCCGACGCCTATTCCGAGGCCAGAGTGGCGCTCGAGATCGGGCACCGCATCCACGGTCCCTCCTGTGTCTCGACGTTCGGGAAGACAGGAACATACAAACTCCTCTTCAGGGTGCTCCAGGAGAATCCCGAGGAGCTCGAAGCCTTCTACGGCGAGACCCTGGAGCCCGTCGTCCACTACGATTCCCGCTACGGGACCGAGCTGGTTCAGACCCTGATCACCTACCTCGGTAACGACGCCTCGACCGTCAGGACAGCAGGCGATCTCTTCGCCCATCGCCACACGATCCGCTACCGCCTCGACCGCGTCGACGAGCTGACAGGCCTCGACGTCGACAAGAGCGAGGACCGCGAACGCCTCACCCTCGGAATAAAGGCAATGCAACTCCTCGGACGCGTTCCCGAGAGACCCTCCAGTTTCTCGGATAGGTAGCAATGCAGCACTTCAGCACGCTCCAGCCTCCGGCTTCCGCTTTTCAGCACTTCAGCACGGCAGCTCCGCCGCCTCTCAGCCAGTCAGCCAGGGCTCTTGCGCGCAAAGACTGACTTGCTGACTAGCTGAAATGCTGACTAGCTGACAAGCCGTCCGGCGAAGCTGGGCGGCGTGCTGAAATGCTGACAAGCCTGCGAAGCAGGCGTGCTCCCGGCCGCACTGTACATTCGCCGCAGCGAGGGCCTGCAGCGGGGGACCCATCTTTGTACATTCGGCTAAAGACCCCTCTGTGGCCGGTGCCTAGACTATGTTCCAAGAGACCATACCCTGAAGATATGGAGGAAGCTTTTGCGGAGGCTCTCATTACTATCGACCACGGTGTTGTTGTTGGTACTCGCGCTACCTGGGCTGGCGTTCGCGCAGAAGGGTCCTTCGACGGCGGATCTCTCGCTGGCGATGGACACGATGTGGGTGATCATTGCGGCGTGTCTGGTCCTCTTCATGCAGGCAGGGTTCGCGATGCTCGAGGTCGGCTTCTCCCGGATGAAGAACGTCGGAAGCGTGGTGGCGAAGATCCTGGTAAACCTCGCCATCGCCGCCCTGTTGTTCTGGGCCGTCGGGTTCTCGTTGGCTTTTGGTTCGGGCAACGCGCTCATAGGCACCGAGGGATGGTTCCTCGCCGTCTCTCCCGGGCAGGTCAACGATGTCTACGCCGGACTCTCCTGGACGCAGGTCCCTCTCTCGGCCAAATTCCTCTTCCAGGTCGCGTTCTGCGCCGTCTCACTAGCCATCGTGTGGGGCACGATGCTGGAGCGGACCAAGTTCGCGGTCTACGTGATCTTCGCCATCGTCTTCGCGGGTCTTATCTACCCGATGGTGGGACACTGGATCTGGGGCGGTGGCTGGCTGACCGAGCTCGGCATGCAGGACTTCGCAGGCTCGACGGTCGTCCACCTCTCGGGTGCGATGGCGGCGCTCGCCGGTACTTTGCTTCTCGGTCCGCGCCTCGGCAAGTACGACGACGACGGACGCCCCGTGAATATCCCGGGTCATAACATGCCGCTCGCCGTCCTCGGTGTTCTAATACTCTGGATCGGCTGGTGGGGCTTCAACCCAGGATCGACGATGGCGGCCGTTCCTGACATCGCCGACATCGCCCTGACGACGAACCTGGCCGCCGCTGCCGGGGTCCTCGGCGCGATGGGCATGAGCTACCTGTACAGGCGCAACGTGGACGTCGGTATGGGCGGCAACGGCGCCATTGCGGCCCTCGTCGCCATCACCGCGCCCTGCGCATTCGTCGCGCCCTGGGCCTCAATCGTGATAGGCTTCGTCGCCGGCGTCATAATGTACGCCACCCTCGTCTACGTGGATAAGATCGGGGTCGACGATCCGCTCGGGGCCATAGCGGCACACGGTATGGGCGGTGTCTGGGGCACACTCTCCTGCGGTCTGTTCACCACCCCGGCCCTCGCCGCTGTCGGCGAGCCTGGCCTGTTCTACGGCGGCGGCCTCTACCAGCTCGGTATTCAGGCTCTCGGTATCGTCGCAGCAGGAGGCTTCGTCTTCCTCGCCTCGCTCGCCGTCTTCGCGACGCTCAAGGCTACCATCGGCATCAGGGTCAAGCCCGAGCAGGAGCTCGATGGCCTCGACATCCACGAGCACGGAGTCTTCGGCTACCCCGACCTCGTCGCGACCGATTACCAGAACGGCAACGGCAGCAAGCGGGTCTCCGATCCTCTGGAAGGTGTAACCGAAGGTTCCGCATAGCAGGCACACTTACGCACCGGCCGGATCTCCTCCGGCCGGTGTTTTTTCACGTCTATCCAAAATCGGTAACGCCGCCTTGTATCCTGGTGTGAGAGGCGGACCGCAAGCGGCACGGAGGACAGCTTGGAAGGACCTGTAACGCAAGCCACTGCCCACAATAACACTATCGTCAGCATCTACGAGGACCGGGTCGAGCTAAGGACCGGCTGGCAGTCCCAGAACGTCGAGCGCGTCGGCCTGCGCGACGTCGCCGTGATCGACATCAAGGGCCTCGTCAACGTCACCTTGACGATAGAGACCAATACAGGCCGCGTCTACCGACTGAACCGCATGGCCCTCCCCGACGCGCGTGGGATCAAGAACACCTTCGAACAGCAGAAACGTAGGGCCGGCCTTTACGAGTAGAGATCAGCATTTCAGCAAGTCAGCACGCGCCCTGTCGGGCGCTTGTCAGCTGCTTGTTTTGGCTTCCGGTCGAATGCGCTATTCGCAGTAGGTCTATACCTCTGCTAGAGACCCTTTAGTACGATCCTGGCCAGCCAATCGCTCCGTAGTGTACAAACTAGTCGAGCACAACTCCTACCCCATTGCTCCCAGCACAACCGTCATTCCCTCGGAAACGGTAATCCACTGCGGCAGGCGCTCCGCACGGTAGAACGCATTCGATCTACCAGATCATGTATCATCCGACTCCCCATCGTCCGCCTCGACATACTTACGTCGTAAATACAACGCTTATGCTGTAAGCTGTCAAGGGGTCTAGCGAGGGAGGTTTTCATGGCGGTTATGAAGCGGCAGCCGTTGAGCCGGCGGCGGGTACTAGAGGCGGCGGTACGGTTTGCAGACAGGGAGGGGTTGGAGGCTCTCTCCATGAGGAAGCTTGGCAGCGAGCTTGGGGTCGAGGCGATGTCGCTCTACAACCACGTCCCGAACAAGGGCGCTTTGCTGGACGGGATGGTCGAGATCTTGCTTGGTGAGTTGGAGGTGCCACCTGAGGACGAAGGTTGGGAGAGCCGGTTAAGGGAGGCTTACCGGGCTTTCCGACGGTTAGCGCATGGGCACCCGAACGTCTTCCCCTTGCTCGTCGTACGTCCGCCGGACACGATGGATGGGATCTGGCTGGTCGAGGAGTTCCTCAAGACGTTGAGGGGGGCAGGCTTCGACCCCGAGACGGCGTTGTACGCTTTCCGCGCGCTCTCCAGCTACGCTTCCGGCTACGCGATAGCCGAGATCCGTGGCTTTGCGATAGAGCCTGCCGGCGCCCGTCTCGGCGCCGCCTCGCTCTCTCCGGACGACTTCCCGCACATCCACGAACTCGACCCACCTCTGCGCGAAGTGGATCACGACGCGGAGTTCGAATTCGGCCTCGACCTCATCCTGACGGGGTTACAGAAGTACAAAGAGCGCCGCTGACATCGTACCCCTCGGTGGTAGGCGTAACCTCGAGCCGCAACATCCGATAGGCCCTGCTCTTCTCCTCGCCCGTGAGACTATCTAGGGCTTCGGGTACCATCTCCGCCATCGACTCCAAGAGGGCATCTCGGTCCTGTTCAAGGTCCTGCACGCGCCGTCTGTGATCCTTAAGGGCAGCAAGCTCCTGCTCCGCTATCCTGCGGGTATTGTCTAGATCCTTGAGCTTGGAGCCGAGCTCTTCCAAGCTCATCAGCCCAGCGGCCTGCTGGTCCTGGTAAGCGCTGCGCCGCGGGTCACAGTCGGCGATCCTCTGTGCCCAGAGTTCCGCCTCGTGCTCCGGATCCTGCGCCTTGCTAGTTCGCTCCTCTTCTATAAGACGTTCCATGCCGACCCGTATCGTCTCAGGCTCTCGCAAGAGGTTAGGCACGAACGCCCACACAACGCACTCGGCCTCGGTGGCTCTCACGGCCCTTTGCGTGCAGTCACACTCCCGCTCGCGGTCCTTGCGTTGATTACATACGTAGTAATGATAGTCGGCGCCGTTGCCGCGTGACGTTGCAGTGTGGGTGGTCATAATCCAGCCGCACGAGCAGCGCAGCAGCCCACGCAGCTCCCACTTCCGTGCTGGGCGCTTTCGCTCCGGCGCTCTGCTCGCCGCCAGAGCCGCGCGTGCCTGATCCACCAACCCGCGCGGAAGGTGGGCCGGGACCGGCATCGCCGTGCGCTCTCCCTTGGGACGGATCCGGGTGGTGGTAGCTTTCCTGTAACGCCGTCCCCCATCCCCGTCCGGCTCCGAGATAGAGTGCTCCGTTGTGCGCTTTCGACCGAACCACCAAACGCCGTATTCGGCATGCTCATCGAGGCGGGTCAGTACCTCCGCAGAGACCAACTCGGTGATCTCCTCGAAGGTGTGGGCCTTATAGAGTTCGCTGCGCAGTATCTGCTCCAGGGTCCGGCGCGGCCACAGTGGATCCCCTGTCGGCGAGGGCGCGCCTTCATCGTGGAGCCGGGTCTGGATCGCCTGCGGCCCCAGCCCCTCAGCCGCCATGCGGAAGACTCTCTCCGCCACCACCATCTCCGGCTCGTACACAATTAGCCCGTCGCCCGCTCCGTTATAGCGAAAGCCGTACGGCGGCTTCGGACCCCTGAGAATCTTGCCCTCGCGTGCCTTGCGCTCCATTCCGCGTCGAGTACGCTCCGCGATCTTGGCCCTCTCGTACTCGGCGAACTGCGTCTGGACGCCCCGCATCAGCGCTCCCTCGGCACTGTCGTCGCCGTAATCGTTGAGCGCTTTAGTCTTGTAACCGTGCTTCGAGAGCTCCTCGTCGAGCAAACCGTTGAGCACGACCGTCCTCGCGAGGCGATCGCGATCTTGCGCCAAAACTACATCGACATCACCGGCGGCTACTAAGTCGCGCACCCAGTCCAGCCCCGGCCGCGCAAGGTTTGCTCCGCTGTAGCCATTGTCCTCGATCTCCTCTAGGACCTCATAGCCTTCTCGGGCGGCGTACTCCCGTAGGGCTTCGATCTGCTGTGCGAGTGAGTAACCAGAGCGGGCTTGCTCGTCGGTAGAAACGCGGGCGTAGAGGATAGCCCTAGTCGGGCCGTGGCCGTTCGTGCTAAGCACGGCCTACCCCTCGATCAAGTCGCGCGGTTTTACGTTAAGAGCCTTGGCGAGTTTGCGAAGGGTAGAAGGCCGCGGCTCGGCCTCATCCCGCTCTACCCTAGCGACAGCTGCCGTCGTGAGTCCGGCTCTCTCCGCGAGTTCCGCTTGGGTCAGCGCGTTTAGAGTTCGCAAGTTCTTGAGTCTGTCTCCAACGTACACCACAGCGGCTTGCATGCTAGCAACCTCCTTGTTCGCTTACCGCTAGCAGGACTGATTATATCAGAAAGCTATCTATTAACTATCTGTAAAATACTAATAAGCTGCTAGATTGGGCACGTCTGATAAAGAAATGGCCCCGCGGGTGCTGGAGCACCCCGGAGCCCGGCCCACAGAAAAGATAGGTACGCTACCTGCGGACACCAAGAGACGGGAGTCACCTCGTCGGTGGTGTACAACCTCAGGAGTGGCTTCTCCGAGAACGCCAGGCCCGAAACCATACGCAAGCTGTCCGGCGTTCTACGTGTCAAGCCTCAAACCTTCGTGGACGTGAGGCGGATAGAGCAATAGCGAGCCGACCGGGCCGGGATATCCTTACAGGGAGCCCTGGCCCCCGACCTTTGGAGGATGCATGGATTTCGATTTCCCGGCACCTTACGACCACGAAGTGCCGCGTCGCATAGACGAGGCCCGTCGCCAACTCTCACCTGAGGGTGTCGCAGTTCTTGAGGGCATCATAGCTGAGACCGGGAGCCTGGAAGATGTTATCGCCGCAATGGAGTCGCTGCCCGCATCCGACAGGCGCGTGTTAGTCGACGTATCCAGGTCTTTCGCCGAGGCTTACGATGCTCGAATAAGGGAGAGTGAGGGTTGGGCCGGCTTACAGCGCCATCTGGCGGCGCTAATCCTTCGGGCGCGGGAGCTTGACCCGTCTCTGAGAGCCGGCGCAACCTTGGGTGAGGCTCTCGTGGTACTCAAGCGCCACGGTGAGCCGCTCGGTATCTCTGATGAGGTCCTTGAGATTGTCTTCGAGATGCCGGAGGAATAAGACCTACGTTCATGACGCGCAGTCTGAGGGAGACCACGAGCTCGTGGAGTTCTTCAGCTCCAACCTCGAGAACAACTTAACGGCCACCCAGAGAGCCAAGGAGATGCTCTTATCCTGCCTCCAGAACAAGTAAGAGTAATCTCACCTAAGACCAGAAGGGCCGAAGCCTCGAACTCTACCCCGGCCTTCGTCTTGCAGAGACTTCGTCTTCTCTGTTAACCCTCCACCACCGCGAGTATGTCGTCGGCATCCACGATCAGGTGTTCTTCCCCCTCAATCTTTACCCCCGTACTGGAATATTTGGCCAAGACCACTACGTCCCCTGCGCTCACTTCACTTCGTCGGAGACTCCTACCGCGACGACCTCAGCCTCGCGCAACAACCCCTTGACCTTGGAGAACGCCCCTTCTATAGGGTTGAGATCCGGCGAGTAGGGCGGCAGATAGAGAAGCTCGCAACCTCTCCCCTCGATCAGCTCGCCTACACTTTCCCTTTTGTGTGAGGAGAGGTTGTCCATGACCACTATCTGACCTGGCCGTAACGCTGATCCTAGCATCTGCTCGATATAGGTCTCGAAGACTTCGCTGGTAGTGGCACCCTCCACCACCAGGCACGGTCCCATGCCTTCGTGCGTCATGCTCGCAAACAGCGTGACGTTTGGCCCGTAGTTGCGTGGCACCTTGCAGCGTGCCCGTTGCCCTTTAGGCGACCAAGCGTAAAGCGGTGCAAGCGAGGTGTTGGTGGAGCACTCGTCCACGAACACAAAGCGACTCGCTTGCGTCCTTGCTGCAACCAACACCCTTCAGGCGACCCTCAGGAACTCATCTCGTTGTGCGGCACCCACTGATCTTTTTTTTCGGCTCCATCTAACCCTGTTGATCGCTCGGGAGATCGTCGACTCGCTTACCTGCGCCCCGACGACTCGCTCCAAAAAGCTGCGCCTCTGGCCAAGGGTGAGCGCCGGTCGTTCCTTCAAGTCGCTTTCCAGGAGCCTCATCGCACTTTCGTCGAGTTTGCGCCCTTTACCGGGCGGTCTCCTCGGAGCCAGATCTTCGCCCTTGTGTGCCTTGCCCATGTACCGTTTGACGGTGGAGATGCCGATCCCAAAGGAGCGGGCGACCTCAACATTAGGCATCCCCCTTAGGACGGCCTCTACCACTTTACGCCTCAAGTCCAACGAGTAAGCTTTCATGCGGACATGATGCGACCGGTCCAACCTTACTGCAAGGTGCTATAGGCACTTGGGTGAATAAGCCCCTTTCTAGTAGCCTTGACTTTCCTAGGTAACCGTGGTCACCTTGCCCGTGCTAGCGAGGGTTCCGTCGCGGCCGTGACGGCAAGCAAAGGTGCAGGTTTGGGTAGAGAGGTGTCGCGTCGAAGGTTCTTGCAGGCGGTAAGCGCCGGCACCGCGTGGGTCGCGCTGGGCGCTACCTTGGGCTGCGAACGGACCGGGGGCGCCCGGGCGATGGTCTCGGGTACGCGGGGGGAGCAAGCGTGGGCCTTCCGTTCTCGTCCAGAGTTTAGCCCGCCCGCTGTTAAGGTGAGCACGCAGGCGCGAGCTACGGCCCCTGGCTGCATCTTCGTCTCCCCGAAGAAGGAGCCCGGAGCCACGGGCCCCAGCCAGGATGCCCCTCTGATCGTCGATGACATCGGCCAGCCCGTGTGGTTCCTCCCCCTGCGCGAGGAGACCATGGACGCTTTCAACTTCGAGGTGCAATCCTACAAGGGAGAGACGGTGCTGACCTGGTGGGAGGGACACCACACCGGGTTTGGCCAGGGCGAATACGTGATCTGCGACCACTCCTACCGCGAGATAACCAGGGTCAGGGCTGGTAACGGCTACGAGGGGGACCACCACGAGTTCCTCATCACGCCCGAGTATACGGCGCTGATCACGATCTACAGCAAGGTACCTGTGGACCTATCCTACATAGGGGGCCCTACGGATGGCACGGTGCTCGACGGGATAGTCCAGGAGGTAGACATCGAGACCAGCGAGGTGCTCTTCGAGTGGCACAGCTTAGAGCACGTGGCCTTGGAGGAGTCCTACTGGGAGCCGAAAGAGGATCAGGAAGAGTCCTTCGACTACTTCCACATCAACTCCATAGACGTATACGATGACGGCCACCTGCTCATCTCGGCCCGCAGGACCTCAACCGTATACAAGGTCGACCGAAAGACGGGCGAGGTTCTCTGGCGCCTTGGCGGGAAGAACACCGGCTTCGACATGGGTGGGGGAACTCGGACCGACTACCAGCACGACGCCCGCTACCACGATAACGGCATAATAACGATCTTCGACAATGGCAGCGTCAACAAGGACGTGCAGTCCCGCGGCATCGTGGTCGAGATCGACGAGGCTGCGATGAGCGCGACGTTCGTTGGCGAATACACTCATCCCGACAAGATATTCTCGGATACCCAGGGCAACGTGCAGGTGTTGCCCAACGGCAATGTATTCATGGGTTGGGGAAGCGAGCCGTACTTCTCCGAGTTCAGCAAAGACGGCGAGCTGCTCTTCGACGCTAGCTTCCCCTCCGAGCTAGAGTCATACCGGGCCTTCCGCTTTCCGTGGAAGGGGCAACCGCAGGACGAACCTGCCCTTGTCACAGAGCAAGGGCCCGAGGACGAGGTGACGCTCTACGTCAGTTGGAACGGCGCCACGGAGGTCGCCACCTGGCAGGTTCTCGCAGGATCCGGCCTGACCGGTTGGAGCCCACAGCCTCCGTCCCCAAAAAGGGCTTCGAGACCGTGATAACTGCACACACGGACGAGCCATACATCGGTGTGAAAGCCAAGGACCGTACAGGCCGAGTGCTCGGCACCTCGAAAGCACTAAGGCTGGGAAACCGAGCTTTGGGCGAATAATGCCGGGTTGGCAGTAAAATCGCCTCCATGGCATACCATCGCGGCGAAGAACATCAGCAGCATGATCACCACGGACGGCACGGCCACACCCACGGCACTGTGGATCCCTCCATAGCGACCTCCGAGCGCGGCATATGGGCCGTGAAGTGGTCGTTCGTCGCCCTGTTCGTGACCTCCCTCCTGCAGCTCGGAGTGGTCGTCCTCTCCGGCAGCGTCGCCCTCCTGTCGGATACTATCCACAACTTCGGCGACGCGGCGACCGCTGTGCCTCTTTGGATCGCCTTCGCGCTCACACGCCTCGGTACGAGCAGGCGCTTCCCGTTCGGCCATGGGCGTGTCGAAGACCTGGCGGGGGTGGTCGTTGTGCTCATCATCCTGTTCTCGGCTCTCGTTGCCGGCTACCAGGCTATAGAGAGGCTCATCAACCCCCAACCCGTCGGTTTCCTGGGAGCACTCGCGGCAGCGGCGATCGTCGGGTTCTTGGGCAACGAAGCGGTGGCGATCTTCCGCATCCGGGTAGGGAGGAAGATAGGCAGTGCGGCGCTGGTGGCAGACGGTTACCACGCTAGGACGGACGGGTGGACGAGTCTCGCCGTGTTGGTCGGAACCGTTGGCGTGTGGCTCGGATACCCGCTTGCGGACCCCATCGTGGGGCTCCTGATCGCTGCGGCGATCCTGGTGATCGTGTGGCAGTCGGGGAAGATGGTGTTCGCCCGCCTCCTAGACGGGGTGGACCCTTCGGTGATAGACGATGTTCGCCGCGCAGCCGCCCGAGTAGAGAGCGTGGAGGACGTAGCGGAGGTCCCGGCGCGTTGGGTGGGCCATCGGCTGCGAGCCGAGGTGAACGTCGCGTTGGACTCCGAGCTGTCGGTGGCGGAGGGCCACGCGGTGGCCCGCGAGGTCAACCACAGCTTGCTGCACGAGCTGGGCTACCTGGAGACGGCCGTGGTACATGTCGATCCGGTGCAGGAGTCGGGCGAGGAGTACCACCGAGTGGATGCGCACAGTCACAACGGATTGCCCACACACTCGCACGAGAAGAAGCGACAAACCCGCAAGAACATCACTTCCCCAAAGCCTTGACGTCGTGCGGTAACCGTGGTTACACTGCGCGAGTTGTTCAGTCACAAGGTGGAGAAGGTGAAATGGAGACGGATACCTCGCAGCCGGTGGAGGCGCAGACCAAGGCGGTGGGCTTCTGGGAGGCCTTTTGGTTCTGGGTGAAGCTTGGTTTCATCAACTTTGGGGGGCCTGCGGGCCAGATCGCGATCATGCACCGCGAGTTGGTGGAGAAGAAGCGTTGGGTTTCGGAGGGGCAGTACCTGAGGACGCTCAACTTCTGCATGCTGTTACCCGGCCCCGAAGCCCAACAGGTCGCGACCTACATAGGGTGGAGACTGCATGGTACGTTGGGCGGGATCGTGGCCGGGTCCTTCTTCGTAATCCCTTCAATCTTCGTATTATGGCTCCTCTCTTACCTGGCGGTGGCCCACTCTGATGTTCCGGCGATAACCGGCCTTTTGTACGGAATCCAGCCGGTCGTGATAGCCATCGTCGTGGAGGCAGTCCTGCGGATCGCCAAGCGTGCCCTCAACCACAATTTGCTCATCGGCTTCTCGGTCCTGGCCTTCGTCGCCCTGTACTTCCTCTCTGTTCCGTTCCCGCTTGTGGTACTCGCCGCCGCCATCGGCGGGTTGCTCCTGAGCCGCGCGGTGCCCGAGGCCTTCCGGGGAGGAGGTCACGGCTCTTCGGGGGAGGAAGAGTCCGCGGTAGACCGTGCCGAATCCAGGGGACGGCCTTCGATGCTGCGCAATTTGAGGCTTCTGGGGACGTTCCTAGTGCTGTGGGCGGTCCCTGTGGGCGCCCTCTACCTGTGGCGCGGAAGCGAGGACGTGCTGGTAAAGGAGGTGCTGTTCTTCACGGGCGCGGCGTTCGTTACCTTCGGCGGCGCTTATGCGGTTCTGAGCTACATCTCCGACGTGGCGGTGAGCCAGTACGGGTGGCTCACGGCGGACCAGATGGTGCAGGGACTAGGCCTAGCCGAATCTACACCGGGACCGCTCATCATGGTCACCGAGTACGTCGGATTCATCGGGGCTTACAACGCCTCAGGCCCCTTCGCCCCCTTGCTCTACGGGACGCTCGGGGCGCTCATCACCACCTACGCGACGTTCCTGCCGTGCTTCCTGTTCATCTTCCTGCTCGCTCCTTACATAGAGCTTCTGGCCAACGAGCGAAGGCTCAGGGCCATCCTCGTCGGGGTCACGGCGGCGGTCGTTGGCGTGATCGCCAACCTCGCGGTGTTCTTCGCCACGCAGGTCCTGTTCCCCGAAGGTGTCTCCCTGACGGGGCTAGACCTCTTTGCCCTCGGCGTGGCGGTGGTCTCCTTAGTGGTGTTGCAGAGGTTCAAGGTCCCGATCTATATCATGGTCCCCGTCGGCGCCGTTGTGGGCATGGTGTGGACCCTGCTGTAAGAGCGGGATGCCTGTAGAGGGATAGAACGGGGAGGCGATAGTGGCGCAAGAGAACATTGACGCGAGAACCTTGTGGGACATGCTGGAGCGCGGCGAGCGGGTTACGGTCGTGGACGTCCGCAAGAGAGAGGCTTACGCAGAGGGGTCGATACCGGGCAGCGTGAATTTCGACGCCTACGATGCCCTACACGCAGGCGACGAGCGGGCCTTGGAGGGGCTAGAGTTGCCTGAGGGTGCGCCAGTGGTCACCGTTTGCAACCGCGGACACTCCAGTGCGGTGGCTGCGGAGCAGTTGCGGCGGCAGGGACACGAGGCGTTCTCCTTGGAGGGAGGATTGGAAGCTTGGAAGGGCCTCTGAGGTGACTGTGGATACCCTGCGTCTGCACTGTTCACCATCCGGTGGGCGCGATTTTGGGTATGGCGTGGATCCTGCCGTAAGGGTAGCCTGAGACCGTGGAGAAGCCGAGCTGGGTACTGCTGGTCTACCGGATCCCGAGGGAGCCCTCGCGCCACCGCGTGGCGGTGTGGCGCAAGCTGCGGGACCTCGGCGCCCTCTACCTGCAGGATGGTGTGGCAGTGCTCCCCGAGGACGCCGTCACCCGCGAGCAGATGGAGTGGCTGCAGCTCAGGGTGAGGGAGGCCGGGGGCGAGGCGACCCTGTGGAAAGCCAGGCCTGGTACGGTGGCCGAGGAGGCGGAGCTGGTGAGGACCTTCCGCTCTTCGAGAGAGGAGGCCTATCGGACCATCGTCGCCGAGGCCGGGCGCGTTCGCCGCAAGGCGCAGATGGGGGGCGGCCAGACCTTGTTGGAGCAGCTCAACAAGCTGGAGCGTGAGTTCAGGGCCGAGCGCAGGCGCGACTACTTCCGCTCCCCGCTCAGGACCGAGGCAGCCGCCGCCCTGAGAGCCGCGCGCCGGGCGGTGAGGGCAGCTACAGGGCCCGCAGAGGACCAAGACGTCGGGAGCGCTAAGTAGTGCTCTGGGCCACGCGCCGGGGCTGCCACGTAGACCGCACCGCCTGCGTGTGGCTCATCAAGCGCTTCGTGGACCCAGGGGCATCCTTCGCCTTCTTCGGCGATCCTGCGGAAGCCCCGGAGGGGGCGGAGCTCTTCGATGTGGTGGGGGCCAGGCTCTCCCATCGTGGGGAAGACTGCTCCTTCGAGACGTTCCTGAAGGAGTACAAGCTGGAGGATCCGGTTCTTTCCGAGATCGCGGAAATCGTCCATGACGCCGACCTGATGGACGAGAAGTACGCCCGCCCCGAGTCCGAGGGTTTGGATGCTATAGTGCGCGGGATGCAACTCTCAATTGCCGACGACCACGCTTTGATAGGACACACCGACGTCTTGTATGAGGGTCTCTACGCCTACCTAGGTCGGGTGGCGCTCTAGCTTGGACCGACCCAAGATAGAGGTCCGCCGGCTCCGGTACGGGGTGGGCGGCACCGAGATCCTGGCCGGCGTCGACGCGCTGGTGCCGGACGGGGAAGTCACGGCGATCGTGGGGCCTTCGGGGGCGGGCAAGAGTACCCTGCTGCGCGCGATCAACCGCCTCGTAGAACCGTCCTCGGGAGAGGTCTACCTTGATGGCGAGGCGACGGGCTCACTCGATCCGCTGGAGCTGCGGCGGCGGGTGGGGATGGTCCTCCAGATACCTGCCCTCTTCGGGGCCTCCGTGGAGGAGGCGGTCCTGTACGGGGCGCGCATCGCCGGAGGGAGCGCGCATGCGGGGCGGCTGCTCGAACTGGTGGGGCTCGACCCTTCGATGTCCGGGCGTGCCCCAGAGACGCTCTCCGTTGGGCAGCAGCGCGTCTCGGTAGCGCGGGCCCTGGCCCTGGAGCCCGAGGCGCTACTCCTTGACGAGCCCACGAGCGCCCTCGACGAGGCGGCCAGGCGCAAGATCGAGGATCTCGTTCGCAAACTGAACGCCCGCCTCGCGCTCACGATGGTCTTCGTGAGCCACGACCTCTCCCAGGTCGGGCGAGTCGCCGACCGCGTTGTCCTACTGGCAGAGGGAAAGAGCGTGGGAGAGTGGGAGCGGGAGGACTTCTTCTCGGCGGCGGGAGAGCGGTGGTGGTGCTGATAGGCGCCTCCAGCGGCATAGGACGGGAGGCAGCCCTCAGATTCGCCCGCAAGGGGGCTAAGGTCATGGTCTCGGCCCGCGGCGAGGAGGGATTAGACTCCTTGGTCGAGGAGATAAGGGCCGAGGGCGGCGAGGCAACCATGGCGATCGCCGACACGTCGGAGTTCGATCAGGTAAAGGCGGTGGCCGACCGCGCCGTCGAGCAATACGGACGGCTCGACACTTGGGTGCACCTCGCCGCGGTGGGGCTCTTCGCTACCTTCGAGCAGACGACGCCTGAGGAGTTCGAGAGGGTCGTGGACGTGAACCTGATGGGACAGGTCTACGGAGCGATGGCCGCATTGCCCCATCTCAAGCGAGAGGGCTGTGGGGCATTGATCCACATCTCCTCGGTCGAAGCCAAGCGCTCCTTCCCGTTCCATAGCGCCTACGGGGCCTCCAAGCACGGCATCGACGGCTTTTCTGGAGGCCCTACGAGTGGAACTTAAGCACGAGGGGTGGCCCATCAGCGTCACCCAGGTGATGCCCGGAACCATAAACACGCCGTTCTTCGACAAGGGGCGTAGCAAGTTAGGCGTCAAGCCGGTCGGCGTACCGCCGATCTACGAGCCACAGACCGTAGCGAACATAATCCTGTACGCCGCCGAGCACCCGGCGCGGGACCTGCTCTCCGGGGGAGCGGCCCAGGCGCTGATCCTCAACCAGCGCCTCTCCCCGCGCATGCTCGACGCTATCCTGACGACGCGAGCGGGTTTCAGCCCGCAGAAGACGGACGAGCCGAGATCCGAGGATGATCCGGACAACCTCTACGGCCCAATAGGGGGACACGACACGGCCAAGAACGGCTTCCGGGCCCTTTCCCGGAGCCTCTACAACTGGCTTCAGATGCACCCTAAAGTGAGGCGAGGGGCTGCGGTGGGCACGGCGCTATGGCTGTTGAGTACCTTACGAAGAAGGTCGTAGGACCCACTCGAGAGCGTTATTAGCCGAAAGGTCGAGAGGAGCAAGATCCTATCGGAAGACAAGAAACTCGAGAGGCTATGGACCCGGGTGGGTGGCCTGCGGATACACGCCCGCGCCTCTGGGAATCCGGCGCCGAAGGGACGCATCGCGGTGGTGCTGGTGCATGGGCTGGTTGTCTCGAGCCGTTATATGGTCCCGATCGCCGAACGGCTGGCCCCCTATAACCGGGTCTTCGCTCCGGACCTGCCCGGCTTCGGCAGGAGCGAGAGACCTCTCCAAGCCCTCGACGTGGCCGGGCTCTCTGACGCCCTCTCGAACTGGATGGGAGAGGTCGGTTTGGAGCGTGCGGCGCTCGTCGGCAACTCCATGGGGTGCCAGGTCATCGCCGACCTGGCGGTGCGTTACCCCGCGCGGGTCGCGCGAGCCGTACTGCAGGGACCGACGATGGATCCCAAAGGGAGAAGCGTCTCCCGGCAGGTCGGTCGGTTCCTGCTCGACGTGCCCCGGGAGCCCCTCTCCCTCGTCCCAATCGAGCTACTCGACTATCTCTCCGCAGGCACACGACAGGCATGGCACACCTTCCGGTACGCCCTAGAGGACAGAATCGAGGAGAAGCTCCCGTATATGCGGGTGCCGACGCTGGTGGTGCGCGGCTCGCGGGACCCGATCGTGCCACAACGCTGGGCGAAGGAGGCGACGAGGCTGCTCCCGATGGGGCAACTCTCCGTAATCTCGGGCGCAGCCCACACTGCCAATTACGGCTGGGCCGCGGAGTTCGCGCGCGTCACTCAGATGTTTCTCGACGAAGGGAACCGGCCACCGTTAGGAGAGAGGCCATGAACACTCCCAGCGTCGCGGGGGCCAAGGAGTGCATCTGCCCCTCTCCCAGACTCAGCCCACGATAGATCTCATCGGTAGCGATGATGAAGGTCTCCTTGTCCCGTACCTCGAGCACGTAGGCTCATAGTCGAGCCGGTAACGAAGGGCGATGTCTGGTCCGGGATCTGCGAGTGGCTGAAGCCTCAATCGCAATAAGATCACATCAACACCTCTAGTCTCCAACCGGCTCTGCCGCGAGGAAGGAGAGGAGTGCGGCA
The DNA here is from genome assembly GCA_035640175.1 of Rubrobacter sp. Classification (GTDB taxonomy): domain Bacteria; phylum Actinomycetota; class Rubrobacteria; order Rubrobacterales; family Rubrobacteraceae; genus Rubrobacter_D. The sequence goes on from DASQWQ010000058.1 coordinate 24,056, forward strand.
TTGAACTCTTTGGGGCGGTCGAACATGGGCACGTGCGCGGCCCTCGCTAGGACGAGAAGTCTAGAGCCTGGGATCTCTTCCCGCATCAGGTTGCCGACCGCAGGAGGGACCAGGGTATCCCTCTCGCCCCAGACCAGTAGGGTCGGGGTCGCTACCCGCCGCAGGTCCTCGCGCAAGTCCTCGGCCAAGAGGTCCCTCGCCGCCCGCCAGAGGGTCGCGGGTCCCGTCCTGAGCGCGTCACGGGCGAGGACAGGCAGGAAGCTCGGCCTCGCGTAGAGTGCCGCCCCGAAAAGCGGACCGAGGTACCCGGCCATGGACCGTCCGGTGGGCACCCCGGCCGGGGCGACGAGGACGAGTCGGCGCACGGCCTCAGGCCTGCTTGCGGCGAGATGTAGGCAGATGTACCCCCCCATCGAGTGGCCAACGAGGTGCGCTCGCTCAAGACCTGCGGCATCCATCCACTCCGAGAGCCAGTCCGCTGACTCGGCAAGGATGAACCGTCGCCGCAAGCGACGCATCGTTCCGAAGCCAGGCAGATCAACGAGGTAAACCCGGTACCGTTCGGCGATCTCCGAGATGTTGCGGGACCACCAGCGGGTCGATCCCGAGAGCCCGTGCACTAATACGACGGGCTCACCCTCCCCAGCTGCCTCATAGCGGACCGGCCAACCTCCTACCTGTGCCTCGTAGCGTGAGACCCGGATCTCCGCCCTCCCACGCATCCGATTAGGGTAGCGCAACGCCGCTACTTACTAGAGAGGAAACGCCCCAGTGAGGAGACCCTCGCTCCGCTTGCCATAGGATCACCCAACTACACATCCCTCTAATCAGTCTTGCTCGTTATCGCGGCCAGCACGTCGACCGTACCCATCAGCACGTGCGGTAGCCAGTAGCGGGCGCCGTTCTTGGCGAATCCAAACAGCCATGGCGACGACAACGTGAAGACGCCCTTTGCGGCATCGAACGTCAGGTGTGCGGGCATGGGCAGGACCTTAAACGCACCGAGTTCGTAGTCGGTGAGCAGGCTGTAGCTTGCGTTTGCTACGCCGTCGATGCGCAGGATGAGGACTGCCCACGGTGCGTCGTGCAGATCGAGCAACCGCGGGAAAGCAAGGTTGATTCCACTGGCCAGATAGTCGAGCACGCCGTGTACGCTTGTAGGAATCACACGCAGGTTCATCTCTTTCCTCCGGTTCGGTGCCAAGACTATGAGGGGTTATATACCCGCTAGATCGCCCCCATATCCGGAACGCCAGAGTTAGAAGAGAAGGACACTTTTCAAGTGGAGCCGAGGGGGTTCGAAGCCCGACCTCCGCCGTGCAACGAATGATCGCGTTAAAAAAGAGAGCCGACGAGCGGACTCGAACCGCTTTCCTGCTCCAGCTACGAGTGCGCAGTCAGTGGTTGCTGAGGGTTGCACAGGTTTGCAAATAGCGCATGGACAACGGGTTTTCTGTTCCCTCGATTGCTCACTATTGCAGGGTATTGCGTGTGGGTTAGGGTCAAACTAGGGTCAAGCATCCTCGACAGCTACGCGCACTGGATGCCTTCTATGAGCCGAAACACTGCCGATGGCATGGACGAGGCGTTGGCCTAGCGACGACGCTTACCGGCGCGTGCAAAGCCACGCAGGAGACGTGCGCGATCCGATCCAACTCTAGCGTGGCAGTGGAGCATTCACGATCGTGTATACCGATCCAACACCACAACATGTAGGAGTCCGTCACTGAGTGTGGATGCGCTAAGGATCGAGCCTTGCGGTTTTGAGGCGGTGTTCTATGCACGATACTGTATGCAGACTTCGCAGAATTCCCCCACTAAGTAGTTCGTGCCCCCCCGGCGACAATACTATGCAATCGTCCCGCCGACATGGCGAAGTTCGGAGAATCTACCTTCCACGCACTCTGGTGCATAAGGACGAATCAGGCATAAAGGGGAGTAGCCATCCTAAAGACACGGTAGAGCTCTCTAAG
>DASQWQ010000059.1:0-8146 GCA_035640175.1 Rubrobacter sp.
CTCAACAACGACCTCGCGCCGACCATCGCAGACCTTGCGGGGACCGAGACGCCCTCCTTTGTGGATGGACGCTCGCTCGTGCCGCTGCTCACAGAGGAGCCCACGCCCCTGCGAGACTGGCGTCAGCGCTTCCTGATCGAGGCTGTGGCCGAGAGGGGCGGGGAACGTTCCACCTTCGTGAACGAGAGCGAGGTGACGCCCCTTCTTACGGGCGACCCGCTGCCGAACGATTGGCGGAAGAGCTCGGCAACGACTGTGCAGTCGAGCGAGGAGTGGGGCAGGCCGTGGATGAAGGCTCTCAGGACGAACAACTATCTGTACGTCGAATACAAGACCGGTGAACACGAGCTCTACGATCTCGGGAAAGACCCTTACGAGCTGAACAACATGTACGCAACTGCCCCACCGGAGCTCAAGCAGCGACTCGAAGCGCAACTCGATGCGCTCAGGCAGTGCTCCGCTGCAGAATGTCGCGCCGCGGAGAACAACTAACCTCCTGCCCTAAGGTCCTCGTTCGCCGGGGTGGGTGGAAGGTGGATTCTCTAAAGTTGCAGAACGAACAGGTGCGTCGGTACGCTCAGCTCAAGACCTCCTCCACCTCCCCAGAAGCATCCTCCAAGCACCCTAGCAGTACGCCCAAATATAAACACGTGCGCCTCTCGCTGCACCGGGTTCATCTCCGAGGATGGCTGCCCGTAGAGCGCCACAGGGCCCACAGGCCCTCGCCGACCAGATCCGCTACCAACTCTAGCGGGAGCTCTCGCTGGAGCGCCGACCGGCATCGCTCCCCGAGAGTTGTGATCCTTTCGTAAGCTCCTAGCACAACCCCTCGGGTACCCCAACCTCCGAAGAGCGCGATCAGCTGCGCCAGGTCGAGAGCAGACGGCGCGAACACCAACGACTCGAAGTCCACGAAGCCGACGAAGTCGTCCCCGTCGAAGTAGAGGTGGGCCGGCCGGAGGTCGCCGTGGCACAGCACGCGCGCGAGGCCTCTGCCGCCGGGCGGTTTCTCTGAGGCCTCACGCGCCACCGCCAGCGTGTGGCTGCGCACACTAAAGAATCTGCTGGAGAGCGAAGCCTTCCGATAAGCCTTATATATCCTAGGCAGTTGGGTGAGCAGGGCACGAGCGGGTACCACTACACTAGTACCACCTCGACCTCCGGCTCCTGGCCCAGCGTTGTGGAGAAGCGGATCTTCGGGGCATTGTCAGTTCGTAGAGTTGATAAGGACTTGCGCGCTGCTTGCGGCCTATCCGAGATTGCGCAACTTCTTTATGGCGCGCTCCCAAATGTTGTGGTCGCTCGTCAAGCACATTGGCCAGAACCGGGTCCAGTAGAGTGGCGCAAGCCAGTTCTATGCGCCATCCTGCAAACGAACGTCGGAGAAGGGCCCTTCCACGCACTCGGGTGAATAGTCATGTTCTAGCAGCAAATTTAGCCACGGTCGCCGCTGCACATACCAGTCACATACTTGGCGTAAAGGAGCTTCTCATGAGGCTAGGGTAGCCAGCCCCCGTAACCCCCCGTACACTCACGGCGTTGCCCGCGAAGATAGGGGGAAGGAAAGCTGATGAGCGAGCGAGCGCGATTGCGGGTCGTCGCCACCCACGACTTCTGTTGCTCCTACCTGCCGTCGCCGACCTCCTACGGTTCGCTGCCGGGCGGCGAGGGTCTAAAGAATACGGTTGACGCGCTCAGGGAGCAGGGGCCCACCGTCCGGGTGGACGGGGGCGACTTCGCGGCACCTGGGGCGCTCGCCACCCTCTCGAACGGCAAGGCGGGCTTCGCGGCGGCGGCCGACCTCGGCATAGACGTCGGCGTGGTCGGAAACCACGAGTTCGAGTGGGGGATGGAGCACCTGCGCTTGCACGCGCCCGAGACAGGCTTCCCGCTCTTGTGCGCCAACGCCCCCGAAGCCGGACTGCCCCCGACAGCCGTCGTCGAGACGGGCGGGGGCGTTGTGGGCTTCGTCGGGCTGACTTGCCCCGATCCGGGGGTCTACGTCTCCGCCCCTAGCCTCGACCCTGACCTCGCCGGCGTGGCGATCGGGCACACCGAGGAACTCCGGGCCTCGGGCGCGGACTGGGTGGTGGCGCTCTTGCACGACGGGGTGGATTGGCGCTTCGGAGCGGAGGGCTACGAGGCCCACCCCGAGCGCTTCTCAGAGGTCTGCCGGCCGTGGGCGCACGCGGTGGACGCGATCTTTGCAAGCCACACCCTGGGACGCTGGATCGGCCGGGTGGAAGGAACCCCGGTGGTCCAGCCCTGGCCGTTCGGGGCGGAGCTCGGCGTCGTCGAGCTCGACCTGGGCGAAGAACCCCAGGCCTACTGCATCACGCCCGAAACGGGCGGACGATGGGGCGGGGCTGGCAGTGCGCTCCTCAAGGAGGCCTCCTCGAGGGTGCTCGGCGAGCTCGTCGAACCCCTGAACTCCAGATCGGGCGGCCCCGCGCCGCTGGCCGACTTCTTCGCGCGGGCCTTGCGGAAGGCGACCGGCGCCCGGGCCGCGGGCGTGGATATGCTCGCGTCGCAGGCGCCCGTGGACGGTGTGCTCTCCTATCTGCCCGCCGGGCCCGTAACCGATGCCGACGTCTTGCGCCTCTACCCCTGGCCCGACGCCGCCGTGGCCGGTGAGATGGAAGAAGAAGAGCTCCGAAAGGTGGCGCAAGCGCCGTGGCCGTGGCCGTGGTCGGTGTGGGCTTCGACGCCCCGGACCGGTTGGGCGGAGGAACCGCGACCCTCGCCGTCTTGGAAGGCGACGCAGCCAAGCATGTGGAGCGCATCTTGGGCCGCCGGGTGGGTTGGCGGCGGACGGGGGTGGAGCTGCGCGAGGCCGTCGGTAGAGCGCTGAGCTAGCGCGCCTCGGTATGACTCGCGAATCGGCGATGGCTACCCCGTCGCCGCTATCTCCCGGGCCTCGAAGTGATCCCGGAGCTTCTTCAGGCCAAGCTGCATCCGCCCTTTCACCGTGCCGAGCGGCAACCCCAGGAGATCGGCTATCTCCACGTGCGTGTAGCCGGAGAAGTATGCCAGCTCCAGTATCTCCAACTGTTCCGCCGGGAGGGTGTTCAGCGCCTCGCGCACCTGATCGCGCTGGGAGTTGCGCCAACTCTCCGCGAAAGCCTTGCTCGGCTGAGACCGCAGGGCCGAGGCTTCAATCTTCTCCTGCATCCTGCGCCGGGTCGCGTTCGCGCGGAGCTGGTCTATACTGTGGTTGTGGACTATGGAGAGGATCCAGGTCCGCACGCTGCCTCGCTCCGTCCAGTAACTGCTCGCGCCGCGCCAAACTTTGATGAAAGCGTCCTGCGCCAGGTCCTCGGCCGCCTGGCGTTCGCCCAGCATACGGTAGGCCAGCGAGTACGCGGCGCGGCCGTGGCGGTCGTAGAGCAAGGCGAACGCCTGCCCGTCGCCGGCGAGGGAGATCAGATCCTCGTCGGCGAGGAGCGGGTAGCGTCCTCCGTGGCCTCTCACACCGTGCTGCTCGAGGCCTCAAATGGCGTGTCGAGACTCCCCGCTCCCATCACCGACTCCACGAAGTCGTTTCGGTCCATGCCCAAGATGCTGATCTGCATGCGGGCCCCAATCTCCGGCAACGGATCGAGTATGACCCTTCCGACGTCCGCGCAGGGCCCGTAGAGGATCGATACGAGCTGCCCCGGTGTTGTCTCCCTGACCTCCCGCCCGTCCTCAGTCGTCTGCAGGCAGAGGAACATCTCGGCCTCCTCCTCGAAGCTGAAGACCGGTAGTGCCTGTCCTGTGCCGTCGAGATCTACCGTGAGCAGGTCCGGCCGGCCGAACCCGTCCTTCACATCCTTCGCTATTACCCAGTACCTCTGCGTCCCGGTCCGCCGGGAGACTCCGCCCGCGGTTTCGTCGCCCTTCCGGGTAGAGGCCCCATCAACTCCCGCGGCACTCATGCAACTCCTCGTTTTGAAGGCCGAGGATTCGGCTCTCGTTTACAACCTTACATAGATCATACGCCCTCTCTAGCGCTCAAGTCAACTCAAATGCACTCAAATACACCCAACCATGTTAGATAGTGCGCTAGAATAGCGTATGAGAAGATTGAATCCGACGCGGTCGAAGGGGAGGTACGTGCGGGAGACGCTGGATCAGTTAGATACGTTGCTGAGCACCGAGGAGGTCGCCGAGTATCTGGGGGTGGGCCAGGCGACGGTCTATCGCTGGTGCCGGGATGAGAGCCTGCCAGCGGTAAAAATCGGGCGCCGCTGGCGCGTAAGGCGTTCGGCCTTGGAGGAGTTCGTGCGCAAGAACGAGCGCTCGGAGACTCTCGTTGGGCGGCTGAGGGCGTTTCTCGAGGTGCCGGATAACCTGTTAGCCGTCGTCCAGGATCGCGAGTTGATGCGCAAGATTGACGCTGCCTTCTTCCGGGCGGCGGAGGCACGCGGCGGGACGATGGTCAAGTACCAGCTAGAAGAGCCGCGGCTGCCCTCCCTGGGAGAGGTACGCGAGAAGCTCGGGCAAGCGGGGCTCGACGTCGAAGGTCTGGAGGTCGAGGGACGCTTGCGCTTCGTAATGGAGGGCGGCGAGCCGGGCAACCGGGTCGAGGAGGTCCGGCGGCTGGCAGAGGAGGAGAGCGGCGAGGGCCGCTCCGTGTGGATCAGCATGAACTGGGACCTGCGGATGGGGGTCAAGGAGGCGCTGCAGCAGCAGCGGGCTTTGACCGAACTGGTAGAGGGCTCGGAGCTGGTCGTCAAGACAACTGTGCTGGAGGAGGACCTCGACGAGTGGCCGGGGGCGGACCAGAGGCGGGCGCAGGTGATGCACTCGGGGACGATGTGGCTCGCGAGAGAGGGGCTGGCATTGAGCCGCGTGTCCCCACCTCTGGAGCTCTGAGGACAGAGGCTGCCACGGTTGCGGCCATCCGAGAGGCACTCGGCTGTGAGGGTGCAGTAGCGGCACCGGTCGTCCTATGGGCCAATCGCACCACAGACGGGCAGCGCCCTCCAACGGGTATTGTCGGTAAGAAGCCGGGTATTAGATCATGGAACGCTCATGGGTAGCGGACCAGGGCTAAGCAAGTTCCTGCCTCCGAACGTCGGAGAATCCACCACAGGCGAACTTCAGGCTCTGTGAAGTTGCACTCTTCGGTTACCACCCTCGGTCAGCAAGGCATGGAAGCGGAGCCTGAGCGACTGGGTGTATTGAGACTCACGTATAGGCGAGGAACTCTCGCTCGACGACCGAACTGCGCCGAGCCCGCGCGGCACTCGCCATCCTCATGCGTTTCGCACGGGGGACAATCGTCCGCTGAGGCGGGCACCCACTACGCTACTTATAGAGACGGATGACCTCTCGGGCCTTATTTTGGATGGCCTCGACCAGCTCCGGCGGGGAGTCTACGAAGATGTCTGTCCCGACGCTCAGCAGGCGCGAGGCGTAGTAGTCGACCTCCGAGTGCGGAACTTCCGCCTCAAAGGTGCCGCTACCACCCTCTTCTGGGGCGATGCTGCCGAAGAGGGACGTCAGCTCGAAGCTCAGGTGGAACGGCGACTGCCACGGGATCGACCCCGGGCGGATCGGGGGCGTAAGGCTTCTCAGCCGGCGGAAACCTCACCGCACTCGCCGGCACCACGGCAGACCTGACGGATATCGACGGCAAAGATAGAGTGTGTCAGTTGGATGCCACAAATGAGAAGGTGAGCAAGCATGGACGAGAGCGCTAACCCCGTTAATGACACACCAGAAGGCTGGGGTGAGGACGAATCTAGGGTCTTCGTAGAGTTCGGCCGGGCGATGGTACCTGGCAGGGAGGAGATCGAGAGGACATTCCTAGATCTCTTGCCGGCCGCAAGCGACGAACCCTTCGTGGGCGTCGAGATCGGCACGGGCACAGGGTGGTTGTGCGCCGCCGTGCTGCGGACGTTTCCCGGAGCGAGGATGGTGGGGTTGGACGGCTCGAAGGAGATGCTACGCGTGGCGGGAGATGTTTTGGCGGCCTACCAAGACCGGGCAGAATTAGGCCCGTTTCGCCTGGAGGAAGACTCCTGGGTAGAGAGGCTTCCCCCTGTGCGGGTCTTCCTCAGCTCCCTCGTGCTGCACCATCTCGACGGTCCCGGCAAGCGCGGGCTGTTCGCGCGGCTGTTCGATCGGCTCGAACCCGGAGGCGCGCTACTGTTCGCCGACGTGATGGAGCCGCGCACGGATCTCGCCCGGAGACACTTCGCCGGCTCCTGGACCGGGGAGGTCCGCCGCCGCTCGCTGGCCATCCACGGCGACGAGCGGGCCTGCGAGTTCTTCGTACGCGAGCGCTGGAACATGTATGAGTATCCCGACCCTGCGGACAAGCCTTCCACGTTGCCCGAACAGGTGCGCTGGCTAGAGGAAGCCGGATTCGAGGGTGTCGACGTGTTCTGGGCGCGGGCCGGCCACGCACTCCTGGGCGGTTACAGGCCGGTAGCGTAATCTTTGCCATTACGGGCGCAGGTATGCTTAGCGTTCGCCATAGCCGGGTTGGTGAGGTCTCAACTTCCAACGGAAGGCGGTGGGCCAGAGTAGGTCGAGCATGGGACGGTTCTCACTGACCTCGCCCGCGGTGACCAGCACGGATACATAAGACCCGAAAGCCCCAGCCGCTCGGGCTGCACTTCCGCCTCGTGCTGACAGAAGATCACACCAAGCGGTTAGAATGGCAGATGTCATGAAGCCTTCAAGAGGAGCGAGATGACCAGCGGCTACACCCCAGGGAGTATGCCCGAGAAGGACCAGCCGGGCTTCGATCAGATCCTTAGTGCTCTCAGAGAGGGACTAAATGAGAATCCGCGGCTCAAAGAGATGCCAGCTGAGGAGGTGGCTAGGCAACTTGTTCTGGGCGGACACCTCGAAGGTGAGCCCCCTCCACCTCTAGTCGCGGAGGCTCTCGAAGGTCTGGAGGCTGAGGAGCAGAGTTTGCAGAATGACGAGCTTTCGTCTGAGGATGCCAACCCCACGTGAGCAGTGGATAGGCGGTTCTCTCCTGGGCGTTCCTGCAGTTTCATCTCGACCGTGCTCGAGATAGTCATCACAGCCGTCCAAGCGACTCCGGCGAAGATACCCTTGCTGAAGGCCGCCGCGATATCCCCTATTTTCACGCGCATCTCTCCCTTCTCGTGTTATCTTTCGCATTCCTGACCGCCGTTAGCTAGCTCTGCGGTTCGTTAGTCACTTACTTTCTGCACCACTTAAGGGACATATGATCTCTGATCCTTGTTCATATCACAGCGCACAAGTATGCAGTTCTCAGTTGGCCTCCTCGAAGAACCACAGGTAGTTCTGTTACTCGATCCAAGTCGGATCACACAAAACGGTGTGAGCTGCGTTTCTGTGCTGGGGAGTGGTGCTGCAGAGATACGTCTCGAGCGAGCGACCCTGAGCTAGCTCTCCATTGGATCATGGTGTGCTTGGAGGCAGAAGATAAAGCTAATACTCCCATATTCCGAGTTGCGCAGAGAAACGGTTTGGAAAAGAGCTAGACGGGTCTGAACCACGTATTTTCGGTATTGCAAAGCGGCGCTAAGGGTGCTTCTGGACCCGTCTTGACGACGCATAGGATCTCAGAGTTAAGCCCATTCGGATTTTCCAAACAGTCTCAGAAAGGGTATTCTACAGCGATTTGCAGAGGTATTGACCTCCTAGGAATCGCGCATTCTGCTACAAGCGTTCAACCAAGAGCGAAAACAAAAAGCTGACAAGCTGAAGTGCTGAAGTGCTGACCAGCGCGGGATGCAGAAGAGTTGACCCTTCTACATCCCGCTATAGAAGGTGCATTCTCCGAAATTGGGTGAACTGGGGCCTTGCAGTGCGGGGCTCTGGCCCTACTTTTTGTCGCCGGTCAGGATGGGTATAAGAACCTTGTCGTACAAGAGAGGAAAGGATACTCGAATGGGTAGGGACAGCAGGAAAGACAAGAACGAAGGGGCGCTAGACAAGGCCAAGGGCCGCGCCAAAGAGGCTGCGGGTTCCCTGACAGGGAACAAGGACCGAAAGGCAGAGGGACAGGCCGATCAGGATAAGGGGACCCTCAAGAAGAAGAAGGGTGCTGCAAAAGACCTCCTGAGCTAGTCGCAAGCTGACAGACTCGTACTACAGGGCCGGGGTACGATCCTCCGGCCCTTTTCTTGACCCTTTCTTCACCCGAGTGCGTGGA
>DASQWQ010000060.1:0-13188 GCA_035640175.1 Rubrobacter sp.
TGCTCCCCTTCGTGCCTCCTTTTACGCCACCAGGATTATACGCTGCGGCTCCAGCTACCGATGGGCATATTGCAAGAAGTAGAGTCTGTAATGTTCTACGAAACACCTGCGACGGGTGCGGGTAGGCTTTACCGATTTGAAACAGTGTTAAGTACTGTAAACCTTGTTTGGCTGAGGGTTGCGCGAAAGAGCTAACAAAGGTACGGTTTGGGTAGCCAGAGCCGGTGCCCGTATCAGGGAATGGGTGGGAAAGGGAAAGGAGGATACGGGCACTGGTAACCTCTACATTCATACCGCAGGTAGATACGGAAGTAAAGCCTCTCCTGGGTGCCTGGGCCAAAAAGACTAGTAGTACATAGGACAATGCGATCACGGATAGGGCGCTTTGTCCGATAGTGCGAATGCCTGCTCTACCCTATAGTGCGAACAACACCATATCACGGGAGGTAGCACGTTGGACTCAGTGTTGGGCGAGGATACCGAGACAGCAACCCTAGCTTGGTTGGTGGGTGCCTTGGAACACGCACTTGCTAGAGGTCAGACGACGCTGGTAGGCTATTTGGAAGCCGTCGCGGACGACGTAGTATTCGAGATGGAGGCTCCTGCTCGTAGACGTGAGTATATGTAGAGTCACACTCAATAGGAAGTAGATGGTTATTAACTCAGACACCCTTCCTAGTGAGGCGACGTGCACGGCCGTAATCGGCTTTTCTATGCGCTGTATGAACTAGCTCGAAGTCATACGCGTACTGCGGAAAACTTTAATTCCGCGGCGTTCACAAGACTACTAAGCATGGTGCGACCGCTTGCCGGCGTTGTACGTGGCCGCATACTGCTTGTGACGGTTAGCGACACGTGGGGGTGTCTCGATTTTCTCCAACAGGGGGTGGGGTGCTGCAAAGCGGAACCGGATTCTGCGGGCAGGCTGACATTCAGCCTCTACGTATGAATTAGCTTATGATCCTTCCGCATCCTCACAGGATGCACCGGCTCGACTTAGCTTGGGAATGGCCATTTCGGCGTTTTCTGGGCTTCAGAGGCGTGGCTACGATCCCCTAACATGTGTACGAAGCTAGTACCTCTCGTTCGACATCAAGCAGCCGTCGAAGTAGGAGGGCAAGCGTCCACTTCCCGAAAGGCAGACCCCAAGGAGCGGATTGCCGGTATAACCCGCTACCTCAAGCCAGAGTTCTTACAGGAGTTGGCCGAATCTTGCGTACCAGATTTTGCGTAAGAGATGCTGTAAGAGGGCAAGGGCCACACATAGAAGCAATCCTGCAGCCCTCGTTCACAGTCCTGCAGCCCCCGTTTAGCCTCACTCGCGCTGCGCCCAGCTCAAAGCCTAAGGGCCGGTTGCGCTGGTCGGCTTTCTGTATCGGTAGTTCATCTTCTTGAGCATCTTGAGCACCTTGAGCAAGAGGCCATCTCCAAGAGCCGCCGGAACCGTCCTTTTTGCATTCGACATCTAGGGTGTCTTTCGCACGCCGCACCGTTATCCAGGCAATCTCGTCTGCCTTGCCATAGACTCTACGTCTTTGGACGGTATGGGACCGTCTGCCAAGGCAGCACGTAGCCATGCCTCCGCTTTGTGAAGCTCGCTCGTGTCGGGGTTTAGGATGTCGTCGGCGTCGAGGTTGGTGGTGCTAACCCAAGCAACCTTAGCTGTGTCGTTGTCGGCGGTAACGATGGTGTACGTGAGACTGTCGGCCTTCACAGCAAGGTTGCTCTTGCTCGTCGCCAGCATCCGTAGGTCCTTGTCATCCGGGTGAGTCTCCACCACAAGACCGCTCCTGGCAGCGCCTATGATGCCGATACTGCTACCACCACGGTAGATGGTCTTGCCGCCCTATTGCTTGTTCAAGTGACGTGCCACGAGCATGGCAACGCCCGTGCTCTCGGCCATCCTAACAAGGGGTGTCAGTGCCTTTCTATCGTCCTGGTCGTAGTTCGCCTTACCGCTTAAGAAGGCCATCAGCGGGTCTACGATTACCAGCTTGGCACCAACCCTACGTATGACCTCTACTATGGTCGCCACATCCTCCGGGATGGAGATTGTGCGCTCGTTGCCCTGACCATCGGGTACGGTGGAGATAGCTACTATGCTGCCAACGTCCACGCCCGCCACGTCCCCTCTCGAGCGTATGGTGTCTGCTAGGCTGTCTTGGGCGGATAAGATTACAACACCGCCAACATGCCCAACATGCTCAAGGTGCTCACCATTGGGGAACGTTCGGCCCGTGGTGACGCTCGCAGCAACGTCGTCCATAGTGATTACGCTCTTCCCTACGCCTGGGTCGCCGTCGAGGATGGTCAGCTTACCGAGGGGTATCCGTCCTTCCCAAAGCCATTCGACCTTTTCGGCCTGAACGTCCGACATCAGTACGCCAATCTCTTCTTCCGGTTTATCTTGTGACGGAGGAGGTGGTGGATTAGTCGTGGTCCTCGCGTAAGCCCGTTCTACTTTCTCCAAAGCGACCGCTCTATCAAACGGTGGGGTGCAGTTCTCGGCTGCTTCGACCACCAGTTTATTCGTCCACTCTTGCGGGATACCAGCGTTCGCAGCGCGCTAAGCCATCGTCCATACGCGGTTGTCCCTCTCGCCTTCGGCTACTCCCGACAGCGCTTTAGCCCAATCGAGGTCGCCTCCACCGGTAGGTCGTTCGGGACGCTGTAGCTCCTGGAGTAGCCAGCCTGGACAAACGGCTATTGACGTATCGTCTGGCGAGTGAACACATTCGTAAGTGTGCTCTCCTGTGTGCTTGAGGCCGTTTTCTACCAACGATACGCGTACGTCGCTTGGCGGGCCACCACCTGACTACCGTTGGCTTTGACTTCGAACACGACCACCCCATTCAGATCCTTAATATCCTTGCTGCGAACCTCCAGACAATCGTCTGGTAAGTAGTAATAGTGGTGTTGGCCTCTGGCGGTCTTGACTGAAACGGTGGGGGGAAGTTTGTGGCCGTGCTCATCTAGGCACGCCAACGTTCTGCGCGGAGAATCCACGACCACTACCACGATACGGCTGGTCTATCCGGTGATTACCCCGACGTTACCGGAGAAGTCGAAACCTGCAAACTCCTCGTCGGTAGGCTTGCGGTTGAACATCTTGCCGCCGCCTCTCTCCTCGCTCAAGATGCTAACCCTTTCCGCTAGAGTGCTTGCTGGCGTATCATAGCCAATTATGGAAACCGAGGGTCCCAACCCTACATTCGCCGCCGCTGCGGGTACGCCGTACGCGGCCGAGGCCGCCGCCGAGACGTACCGCGCCGGGGGCAACGCTGTCGACGCTGCGGTCGCCGCTGCTGCGGCCGTCGGCGTCACCGAGCCGCTGATGAGCTCGATCGGGGGCGGTGGTTTCGCACTCGTCAGCGACCCTGCCGGCGGAGCTGAGCTCATAGATTACTACGACGCGATGCCAGGCAAGGGGCTCCCTGCTTCGGCCTTTGGGGCCGGCGGCAGCCCGCAGACGATCATCCTCAAGTACGGGGCCGGCGTGCGCTCCATTGTCGGCGGTGCATCGTCGGCCGTCCCTGGCTCCCTGAGGGGATGGGAGAAGCTTCTGGCGCGCCACGGCCGGCTCGGCCTGAAGGAGGTGCTTGCTCCCGCTGTGAGGTACGCGCGTGGAGGGTTCAGGTTGTGCAGGACCTCGGCCCTCTGGTTCGGGGTCGCCGAGGAGGTGTTGAGCCTGACCGAGGAGACCCGCAAGCACTTCTACAAGGGGGAGCGGGTGTACCTCGAAGGTGAAGAGGTGCGGTTCCCCGAGCTTGGCGATACGCTGGAGGCGATCGGGGAGGGTGGGGCGAGGCTGTTCTACGAGGGGGAACTGGCGCGCAAGATCTCCGCCTACATGCTCGAGATGGGTGGCATCATTAGCGAAGAGGACCTCGCCGAGTACGAGGCTGTCCTCAGGGAGCCGATGAGCGTCAGCTATGGTGCCGGGGAAATGCATACCAACGGTCCGCCTTCCGCCGGTGGCCCGACGCTGGCCCAGATGCTCAAGGTCGTCTCGGCCTACGACCTGGCCACCATGCCGGAAGCAGAGTACGTGAGGGTGATGGCAGGGGCGATGAAGCTGGCGCTCAGGGATCGCGAGACGGCCTACCTCGACGGTGCGGAGAACGACCGGGTTGCCGAGCGGCTGACAGGAGAGGAGTACGTGGCGGAGCAGCGGCGCAGGATCTACTCTGCCTTCGGCTCGCCGCATACCACACATCTCTCGTGCGTAGATAGCGAGGGCCTGGCCGTCTCGATCACGGCCAGCATGGGCTACGGGTCGGGGCTAGTGGTACCTGGCACGGGCATCCCTATGAACAACACGCTCGGCGAGCCCGAGCTCAATCCAAGAGGGTTCCACGCGCTCGCGCCGGGGGAGCGTTTGATCTCCAACATGAGCCCGACCGTCGTCTCCTCGGAGGACGGCGGTATCATCGCGCTTGGGTCGCCTGGCGCCTCGCGCATACCCACGGCCATACTGCAGACGGTAATGAATGTTCTGGATTTCGGGATGACGTTGGAGGACGCGGTCCTCGCCCCGCGCTTCCACGCGGAGGGGGATCTCTTCGCCTACGAGGCCGGTGCCCGCACGGCGGACCTCGACAACTACGAGCGTGTGCTGACCTACGAGACTCCCAACATGTTCTTCGGCGGGGTCAACGCGGTCAGACGAACACCGGACGGACGCTTCGAGGCGGCGGCCGACCTACGACGTTCGGGAGGGACAGCCTTTGCTTGAGAACGAGCGCGAACCGGTCGGGATCTTCGGTGTGCCGATGGACCTCGGCCAGGACCGTAGAGGCGTAGATATGGGACCCAGCGCCATCCGCTACGCCCGCATCGAGGCCTCCCTGGACGACCTCGGTCATAAAGTAACCGACCTCGGGAACGCCGGGGTGCCCATACCCGAGATCGTCGCAGCCGGGGAGGAGGTCAAGCACCTCGCAGCCGTAAGGAGTGCCTGCGAAGAGGTCTCCGAGCGTGCCGCGGATATGGTCTCTGGGGGGTTGTTCCCGATCTTCCTCGGCGGTGATCACGCCATCGCCATAGGGACTGTCTCAGGGGTTGCGCACGCCACATCAGAGGTCCGGACGGGTGTGATCTGGGTCGACGCCCACGCGGACTTCAATACCCCCGCGACCTCGCCTTCAGGCAACATCCACGGCATGCCGCTGGCGACCCTCACGGGCCGTGGCCACCCCGACCTCGTCGAGATCGGCGGTCCAGGGGCGAGCGTCAGGACCGCGGACGTCGTGATCATCGGCCTGCGCTCCGTGGATGTTGAAGAGAAGCGCCTTCTACGCGAGGCCGGCGTGAGGGTCTACACCATGAAGGACATCGACGCCTACGGCGCGGCGCGCGTCGTGCGAAGCGCCATCAAAGATCTCACGGACGTCGACAGGGTACACCTCTCGCTCGACCTCGACGCCGTCGACCCCGAGGTCGCCCCAGGCGTCGGCACACCCGTGCGAGGAGGGCTCACCTACAGGGAGGCGCACCTCCTGATGGAGCTGGTCAACGAAGCAGGGATAATCTCTTCGCTCGACGTGGTCGAGGTCAACCCCATCCTGGACGTCAAGAACGGCACGGCCGCGCTCGCGGTCGAGCTCATCGAGAGCCTGATGGGTCGCAGAATCATCGACCTGCCACGATGAGCAGAAGTCATAGACTTCTGCTCAGCTAGCATTGCAGCCAGTTAGCACGCTTCGGTCCTGCGGCCCTCGCTTTTAGCATGTCAGCAAAAACAACAAGCTGGCAAGCTGAAGCGCTGACATGCTGACCAGCACGGTTTTTGGAAGAGCAACCTTCCAAAAACCGCTATCAGCGGCGCCAGAATGCGGGGGAGAGGAGTGCCAAGACGGTGAAGATCTCCAGCCTCCCGAGGAGCATACAGGCGGTAAGCACGAAGCGACCCAGAGGGTCGACGATCTCGTAGCTCTCAGTGGCCCCGACCCGTCCCAGGCCAGGGCCGACGTCGTTCAGGGTCGCCGCCACCGCGGTGACAGAAGAGAGCGGCGTCAGTTTCCCTGGAGGGCTACGATGAACGTCGCTATGCCGAAAAACCCCGATCCCGGCCGCGAAGGGTCCGAAGAGCGCGATCCTGACGGTTTCGGGCACCACGTCCCTGTTCGACACGTACTCAGGTGCTCGGCCCCGAGGCCTGGTGGCGCGTATGCCCACGATACCGGCCGCGAACATTAGCGTGACCGGAAGCAGGAAGCTAGCCCACGAACCGTCGCGGTAGAGCAAGGAGAGCGCGAGAGGGACCAGGAGCGCCAGCCCGATCGCCAGGATCACCCCTGCGTTCACCCTGATGATGACCCTCGGGTTCAAAGGCTAGGTAGCGAAGAGATTCTCGACCTCTTCCACGGCCTCCTCAATGGTGAACACCACGGCGTCGTCGCCGGGCTTGAGAACATCCTTGCCCGTCGGGATGATGACGGCCCCGTTGCGCAGGAGAGCACCCACGATGGCGCCTTCGGGGAACCCTACCTCAGAGAGCGGGCGGCCAGCGACCCGGCACTGCTCGGGGACCCTGAGTTCGATCATCTCGGCCCCGCTCGCCAGGAGCGCCACGTCTATGACCTCACCCTTGCGCACAAAGCGGAGTATGGCCTCAGCCGCGAGCACCCTCGGAGAGATCGTCAAGTCGACCCCCAGGGCGTCGGCGAGCGGCGCGAACTCGCCGCGGCTTACACCCGCGATGGTCATGCGTGCACCCAACTGACGGGCGTACATGGCGGCGAGGAGGTTTGCCCTGTCGTCCCCCGTAACGGCCACGAAGGCGTCGGTACGGTCGACGCCCTCCTGGAGCAAGAAGTCGCGGGAGATCCCCTCGTCGTGGAGCACGAACCCCTTCCTGAGCTGGGAAGCCACATGGCGCGCCCTGCCCTCGTCCCTCTCTATGACCCTCACCGACATGCCTACCTTCTCTAGCAAGAGGGCCAGCCGCAAACCGATGCGCCCTCCGCCGTAGATGGTCACCTCCTCGACCGGCGCCGTGTCCGTGGCCAGAGCGCCCACGGCATCGGAGATCTGCCTGCGGCCGCTGATAAGCAGGACGTGATCCCTCTGCTCCAACACCGTTCCACCCCTTGGGACCAGCGCCTCCCCACCTCTCACTACGCCCACGATAAGGCTGTCGTCGGGCAACCTCACGTCGCGGAGCGCGCGGCCTACGGCCTCCGAGCCCTCGTTCAGGATAACCTCGGCCACTTCGATGGTGTCCTCGGCGAAGCTGTCCACGTTGATCGCACCCGGCACCAACAGCGCTTCCTTGATCTCCAGCGCCGCCATCTGCTCGGTGTGGATTATGAAGTCGATCCCAAGCATCTCTCTGGCGAAAGGCTCTCCCGCCTCGTAGTAGTCGGCGTTATGTATACGCGCCACGGTGCGGGAGACGCCCTGAGACTTCGCCGCCAAACACGCGATGATATTCACCTCGTCGGAGCTACTCGCCGCTATCAGCAGGTCGGAGCTCTTGATGCCGGCCTCGTTGAGCAGCTTGGGGTTGGCGCCGTTGCCGGCGATCACCAGCGCGTCGAGCTCCTCGGTCGCGCTTTCCACAAGCCTCTCGTCTTTTTCGACGAGCACGACATTATGGCCTTCGTGCGAGAGCATACGTGCCGTATTGAGCCCTACCTCCCCGGCGCCTATGATCACCGTGCGCAAAGTGTAAAACCTCCTACGGGCCGTCGGGTTGTACGAGTGGGGAGCTGTCCAGGGCCTTCTTGGATCCCCCGACCACGAGCACGTCCCCCTCGTGCAGTACGCTGGCGCCGTGGGGCAGGGACCCTGGCCCGCCCTTCGGCTTGAGGACCATGACCGTAAGGCCCATCTTCTGCGAGAGGTCTAGTTCGGAGAGAGACTTGTCGAGCCACGCTCTCGGGACCTGGGCTTCCATCAGGGCCTCGTCTTCTCCGAGGTCGACGTAGTCGAGCAGGACCGGGGAGGCAATCGTCCTCGCGAGTTGCTCTCCTATCTCCCGCTCGGGCTGTATCACCCTGTCGGCGCCTACCCTCTCCAGGACCCTCGCGTGAACACCGTTCGTGGCCCGCGCCACGATCATGGGTACCCCGACCTCCTTTAGGGTGGCCGTCGCGAGGATACCGGCCTCGATGTGGTTCTCTCCTATCATCACAGCGGCAGCGTCGAAGCCTTCGACGTTCAGGCCCCGCACGGCGTCTTCGTCCGTGGCGTCCGCGGCCACTAGGTGCACGTTCGGCAGGTCGTCCGCGAGGTCCTGTATCACGTCCTTCTTCTTGTCTATGGCGAGTACTTCGTGCCCCAAAGTGTCGAGCGTTTCGACCATGGAGATACCTAGACGCCCAAGGCCGACGACGGCGACCTGCCGATTCATCTGCCGCCGACGTGGATCGCCGGGCACCGTCCCGGGTTCGGCTCCGCCTCGCGCAGGACCTCCTGGGTGAGGGGCGCGGTGTCGCCTTCTCCGAAGAGGATGTAACGGATCAGGTAGACGATCGGGTTGCCCTCAGTCCACCCGAAGTAGCAGTGCGGCGTCTTCCCCGTCGTGTCGCGCAGGTGTAGCAGGAAGACCGCGATCGCGTTTGGGACGACCGAGCTTACGCAACGCAGCACCTGGTGACCTCCGACCTCGACGCCCCTGACCTCGAGCACCTCCATGAACTCCGAGGCGTCCTCGACCTGTACCTCAAGGAACAGAATCTGCTCCCCACGCGGGATGTGGTTGTCCTCGCGCTGCTCCCTCTCCTTCCTTGCGTACTCTTCCTCGGTGCCG
The DNA here is from genome assembly GCA_035640175.1 of Rubrobacter sp. Lineage (GTDB taxonomy): Bacteria > Actinomycetota > Rubrobacteria > Rubrobacterales > Rubrobacteraceae > Rubrobacter_D. The sequence continues at coordinate 8,756 of DASQWQ010000060.1, forward strand.
TTGCGGGGTAGGTAGCGGGGCACCACGTTCAGCAGCCCTGCCATGGCCGAGGCGCCCGCGAACCAGAGGATAGTTATGGTGCTGATGTAGTAGATCGTGCCGATCGCGTTGCCCAGATGCTCTTGGGCCACGTAGGCGAGGGCCCGGCCCTGGGCCTCGTCGTTCGGATCGAACTCGCTCTCCGGTATCAGGAGGGTCGTCACGAAGCTCTTCGTCAGCAAGTAGAAGTACATGATCAAGGCCGCAACCAAGAGCATCTTGCGGGAGTTCCGTATGCGTCCCTCCGGGCGCTCGGGCTCGTCCTCGACGTCTCCGCGCACCAGCGGCATCATGCTCACGCCGGTCTCGAAGCCGGAGAGACCGAGGGTCAGTCGAGGAAATACGAGGAGGGAGACGCCGATCATGCCAAGCGCGCTTCCATTCTCGCTGAAGAGGGCCTCTGCCAACCGGCGAGGGCTTGGGGTTGTGTCGCGATTTCGTAGAAACCTGCTGCTACGACCGCGAGGTTCACCAGCAGATAGGCCCCGACCACGGCGACAGCGATGCCGATCGCCTCCCTGAAATCCTTGAGGAAGATCCCGCCAAGCACCGCGAGCAGTGCCAGGGTGACGAGGATTCTCTCGTCCCGCGGGGCCTCCGGACAGAACGGGTTCTCGACCACGTGGGCCGTGGCGTCCGACGCCGAAAGGGTGATGGTGATGACCCAGGAGGTCGCTACGAAACCCAGCAGGCACAGGACGAACAGCTTGCCCTTCCAGAACGAGATCAACCTCTGGAGCATGGCGATCGACCCCTGTCCGTGCGGGCTCTCTGCCGCGACGACGCGGTACATGGGCAACATCCCGAACAGCATCAACACTACGATCAGCAGCGTGGCGACGGGCGACAGCGCGCCTGCGGTGGCGAGCGCGATCCCCGGTATGTAGACGAGAGTAGAGAAATAGTCTACGCCGGTCAGGCACACGACCTGCCACCACGCATGCTGCTCTTCTCCCTCCCCGGCTTCAAGCCCCTTTACTTCTTCGGTGCGCTCCTCTAGGAGCCAGCGCATGAACCTCCTGCCGGTATGCTGCTTCGAAACGGTGGATCCGGCCACTACGCCTCTGCCCCGGTCGGGGAGGTCCGGCTTACCTGGGTTGGGCGATACCTGTTCATGGTGAGCCCAGGAAGTATAGGCTATCGGAGATCAAGGGGGACAGAGCTTCTTTCGCCCTCCGAATCTTCCTGTGTTTTCAGCTCCGACCTAGCGCTTCGGCCACTAACTCGGCGACCTCGGATGGATTCGTCGCAGCCCTGATGCCCGCCTCCCTTAGCGCCTCGCTCTTGGCCTCAGCCGTGCTCTCACCGCCAGAGACGATTGCGCCCGCGTGTCCCATGGTCTTGCCCTCCGGGGCCGTGAAGCCCGCGATGTAGGCTACGACAGGGATGCTCATCTCGTTTCTGACGTACTCGGCCGCGAGCTGTTCCGCGTTGCCACCTATCTCCCCGATCATCACGGCGCACTCTGTCTCGGGATCGGCCTCGAACTTGCTCAGGATCTCGATAAAGTCCGTCCCTATAATGGGGTCGCCGCCGATCCCGACGGCGGTGCTCTGCCCGATCTCCCTCTGCGTGAGCTCGTTGACGATCTGGTACGTCAGCGTGCCGCTGCGGCTTACGACGCCGACGTTGCCAGGCATAAAGATGTCCTTCGGCATTATGGAGACGTTTGCCTTCTCCGGCGAGAGGACGCCGGGACAGTTCGGCCCGACGAGTGTCGCGTCCTTGGTCCCCAGGTAGCTTGCGACCCGCATCATGTCGTGCACGGGGATGCCTTCTGTAATGCAGCAGATGGTCGAGAGTCCAGCGTCCAAAGACTCGAAGATGGCGTCGGCGGCGAAGGGCGGGGGGACGAAGATCACGCTCGCGTTCGCGCCCGTATCTTCGACGGCCTTCTCGACGGTGTCGAAGACGGGGACGCCTTCGTAGTCCTGTCCGCCCTTGCCCGGCGTAACCCCTGCGACCACCCTGGTGCCGCTCTCTAGCATCCTTCCTGTGTGGAACCCGCCCTCCCTGCCCGTTATGCCCTGAACGAGGAGCCGCGTCCCATCGTCTACGAGTATCGCCACCTTCTACCTTCCCCCGTCTCTAGCGAGCTCTACCGCCCTGCTGGCAGCCTCCAGCATCGTCTCCTCGGTGACCACGTTCTCCGGTGTGTTCTCGGCGAGGATCCGGCTTCCCTCTGCGGCGTTCGTACCGTCGAGCCTGACGACGATGGGGAGCGTGAGCTCTGTCCGCTCTATGGCCGACAGCAACCCCCGCGCCACCTCGTCGCCGCGGGTTATGCCGCCGAAGATGTTAAAGAGCACGCTCTTCACCTGCTCGTTGGAGGTGACGATATCGAGGGCGGTCGAGATCTGCTCGGCGTCGGCCCCGCCGCCGACGTCGCAGAAGTTGGCAGGTTCGCCGCCGGCCTGGGCGACGACGTCCAGCGTGCTCATCACGAGCCCGGCCCCGTTGCCAAGGATGCCGATGTCGCCGTCCAGCTTGACGTACTGCAGCCCGACCTCCTGCGCCCGTTCCTCCTGCGGGTCTGCGGCCTCGACGTCGTGCAGCCCGGCTATGTCTTCGTGCCTGTACAAACTGGAGTCGTCCACCGTGACCTTCGCGTCCAACGTCAGGACGCGCCCTTCCCCGGTAACGATGAGAGGGTTGATCTCCACCAGGCTCGCGTCGAGACCCTCGAAGGCTTTGTACAGGTGCGAGAGCGTCGTTCCTACGCCCTTCGCGACGTCTCCTTCCAGCCCCGCGGCGAAGGTGATCTCACGCACCTGGTAGGGAAGTAGACCGAGGAGTGGGTCTACATGAAGCCTGACGATGGCCTCCGGTTTGGTCTCTGCGACCTCCTCGATCTCCACCCCGCCCTCAGTGGAGAACAGGATCAGGGGCCGTTTCGCAGTCCTGTCCACCGTGATGGAAAGGTAGAATTCCCTGTCTATGTCCTCTCCGTGCTCGACGTAGACGCGCCCCACGGTGTGCCCGCGGATCTCCATACCGAGGATCTGCCCCGCCACCTCTTTGGCCTCCCGCGGGCTGCCCACCACCTTGATGCCGCCGGCCTTGCCGCGCCCTCCGGTCAGCACCTGGGCTTTGATCGCCACCGTTCCCCCGAGTGCCTCGGCAGCCCTTCCTGCCTCCTCAGGCGTACCCGCGACGATGCCAGGCAACGTCGCCAGGCCGTATTCCCTCAACAGCTCTTTCCCTTGATACTCGTAGAGATCCAAGTTAGAAGACTCCCGCGAAGCCGGCCATGACGGACCGAAATTATACAGACTTCCAAACCGTAATCATGATCGCAAGAACCTCCTCCCCGTACGAGAGCCGATGCGGGGTCGCTCGGCCTTGCAGGTTTTCATCTCCCGCTCAGAGACAGTGTCTACTCTCAGAGACAGTGTCTATAGTGGGCCCTCATTCAACCGCAGTTAGCCGCCGGCGGACCATAACAGCCTGGGCAAATAAACGGAGGGGCACCGGGGCGTGAGGTGCGCAGACCCGCAGCTTTGCGTGCGCTGGAGGAGTCTCGCTTTTGTTCGAACCCTCGCAGAGTCGGGGCAACCGGAAGTACAATATAGGTCCAGAGGCCAAAGAGGAGTAGATGAGACCAGGCGTCAGGATACTGTTGGTGGAGGACGACCGTTCGATCGTCGGCTTCGTCGAACCCGAGCTCGAACGCCTCGGCTTCCTGGTGCGATGCGCCTACGATGGTGTCACTGGCCTGGAGGAGGCGGAGAAATTCGGGCCTGCGTTGATCATCCTGGATATCATGCTGCCTGGGTTGGACGGGGTCGGGGTCCTCAAGCGGTTGCGCGAGGGGGGCAATAGGGTGCCCGTGATCATGCTGACAGCCCGCGACACCACGCTCGACAAGGTGCACAGCCTCGACCGCGGCGCGGACGATTACCTGACCAAGCCGTTCGACATAGAGGAACTCCTAGCCCGCATCCGTGCGCTGCTAAGGAGGGCTGAGGGTGACGAGATACTCCGTGTGGGCGACCTGGAGATCAACACCTCCACCCGCGAGGTGAGGCGGGAGGAGAGGGAGATAGAGCTAACGACCCGCGAGTACGAGTTGCTCGAGTTTATGGCCCAGAACCCTCGCCGGGTGCTCTCCCGCGATCTCCTGCTCTCGCGCGTCTGGGACGAGGAGTTCGACCTTACCACTAACGTGGTGGATGTCTACGTCGGCTACCTCAGGAGAAAGGTGGACGCCCCTGGTGAAGAGAAGCTGATCCGCACCGTGCGTGGGGCGGGCTACGCCTTGAAGGGAGAGTAGCCCGTCTTGCCGATCCGGTGGCGTCTTACGCTGTTCATCGCGGTGCCGATCGGGGTAATACTGCTCGCCCTGGGCCTAACACTCTACTTGCTGAATAGGAACGCACTGCTCAAGGGCGTCG
>DASQWQ010000061.1:0-3595 GCA_035640175.1 Rubrobacter sp.
ACAGGCTGAATCCTCGCGATGTTACCACTTGAGCTCATTAGTGATCTACAGCGCAGTTAGGAAATTCTTGCTTCAACCAGCGCAATCGCCAATAAGCACGGAAGAAAAGTGTGCTAACACCGCCCACACTTAAGATCACAAGTGGGATGTGCGGGCAAGAGAATCGGCATCCTATTTTTGCGACCCACCCCGCCCCTTAATTCGCCAATTGACTCCGGGAGACACGCACTAGGTGCCCGAGCCGTCCGGGTTTATTCAGAATCGCAGTTATGGACTTTCGAGGATGCACCTTCCACACCGTCTGGTGAATAAGGCTTCGTCAATGCGCTGGACCTCCTCGAGTGGCATCATGCATGGGGTCAACCCGGTAGAGAAAGGCGAGTAGGCAAGGAAGAGGAGTAAACTCCTGTGTCGGTCGAAGAGAAAAACAAAGCACTGGTGCGCCGCTTTGTCGAAGAGGTCCTCAACGCAGGGAACCTGGACGCAATCGACGAACTGATGGCTCCTGACTACCTAGATCACACTGTACCTCAAGGGAAATATGCTGGTAGAGAAGGCCTCAAGCGATCGTTAGCCAAGCAACTAGCCTCTTCTTCGGACCTAAGCTTCAGCATCAAGGAGCAGATCGCCGAAGGCGACAAGGTAATCACCTGGGTTATCGGGAGCGGTACTCACGATGGAGAGATTCATGGGGTTGGCCCCTAGCGGGGAGCGCATAACGATGGAGTACATCTATGTCAGCCGCGTAGTCGAAGGCAAGATCGTGGAAGAGAGGGGCGTGAGGGATGCATCAGCCGTATGGCAGCAGCGCCTCCAATGAGAGAGGATCGAGCGCGAGCGCGTCGAGCAGGAGCTCAGGGTGGCCCGAAGCATCCAGCAAGCCTCCCTAGGAAGGTGCCCACTCTAGAGGGCTGGCAAATCTCCCCTTACTACAAGCCTGCTAGGGAGGTAGGAGGTGACTTCTACGACTTCTTCGACCTAGAAGACGGTCGTGTAGGAGTAGCCGTGGGCGATGCCACAGGTAAAGGCACGCCGGCTGCTTTAGCGGTGAGCGCAACTTCTAGCATGCTTAGGGCAGTAGCCCAAGCCTTGGGTTCCTCCTCGCCGGGGAGGTACTGGCCCAGGTCAACGAGACGTTGGTGGCTCGCATCCCCTCCAACATGTTCGTCACCTGCTTCTACGCCATCCTTGAGCCCGAGAGCGCTAGCTTGAGGTACGCCAACGCAGGCCACGACTTGCCTTACCTCCACCGTAACGGTAAAGCCGAGGAGCTAAGGGCAAGGGGGATGCCCCTGGGTTTGATGTCGGGGACTCCAGCCTCCTTCTCGCCTCTTCGCCACCCAGCCCTTCCTCCGCCGAGGCCCCGAGGTCCCGAAGGACTTCCTGGCGGTCCGGGAGGCGGCGACGGCGGCCGATAGCACGTTCACCACCCCACCCCAGGGTTTTCGCCCTCCGAACTAACGTCCTCCGAGTGCCCGCCGACCACGAGCACGGTTCTGTTCGCGCGTCGCAGCGCCTCCTCAGAGACGCTGCCGATGAATGCGTGCTCCAGCCTGGTCATGCCTTCGGCACCCAGGAAGATGGGGTCGGCACCCAACTCCTCGGCTACGGAGAGGATTGTCTGCTCGGGCCTGCCCAAGACGATCAGCTCCTCGCACTCCACGCCCGCCTTCTCCGCCAACGCTCGCACTTTGCCCGTCGCCTCCCGGCCTTCCTGCGAGAGCATCTCGACGAACTCCCCGTAGTGGATCCCCGAATGGAACAAGAGGTGCTCGTCGACGACGTAAAGGATGAAGAGTTTCGCCCCGAGGCCACCGGTGAGCCTCGCAGCGTACTCGCCGGCGCGCAGGGATACATCCGAGCCATCTGTGGCGACCAGCACCGACCGTCCTTCCCGGGCTCCGGTCTGCGCGCGCTGGAGAACCCCGGCCTTCGAAGCCGGGTGCGGTTCGGGGGTGACGAGGATCGGTCCCCTCGTCTCGCCCAAAACCCGGTCCAGTGCCTCCCCCACCATGACGCGCCCCGCCCGGCCTAGAACCTTCGAGCCGAAACTCAGGAGGACCCGCTTCTGCTCTTCGGCCTGGACGTCGAGGATGGCCCGTGGCACGTCACCGACGAGCGGACGCACTCGCGGACGCTGGCCCACGGCCTCCTCGATCTCGTCCGCGCGGGCCGCGAGCACCCGCTCCATGTCGCGGAGCCTGGCCTCCGCGTCGTCCGTGTTGGCGTAGCCCACCGTCCCGACCAGTTCGACCCCGACACCGAGCGCCCGCCCGAGGCTCGTGGCGAGCAGCCCCGCCCGCTCCGTGGCCTCAAAGGAGCCGTAGCCGACCAGTACGCGCTCCGGCGGCCACGCCTCCTCTCCTTCGCGCACGATCAGAACCGGGCATGGTGAGCGGTGGGCGAGCCCCGTGGAGACGCTGCCCATCACCAGGCGCCCGAGCCGCCCCATCCCCCGGCTGCCGACGATCACGAGCCCCGCCCCGATCTCCTCCGCCTGTTCGACGATCACCTCGACCGCCGGCCCCTCCCTGAGGGACGTCCCGGCGACTGTTCCGCTCTCCTCCTCTATCCACCTTACCTGCTCGTCGAGCGTCTCACGCCCGGCGTCTTCGAGCCCGCTCCTTATGATGCGGTCGTAGTGAGGAGAGGGGACGGTGTGCCAGACGTGTACCAAGTGCAGCTCGGCCCCGCCCGCCTTCGCGAGATCGACCGCCGCCCGGGAGGCGAGGGTCGTGTTCTCCAACCCGTCGGTCGCCAGCAGTATCTTCTCCGGAAAGCCGTTCACCCTAAAACCCTTTCCACTCTCTCCTCCGCGTTAGGGCACTTTACCATCACAGGCGAGCAAGCTAACAGGCGAGCATCGGCGGTTGGCCCTGCTCGAACCATGAAGATGTCCGCGTCGAACGCGCCGCCTCCCATGAACTCCTGATAACCCTCCCCCGTCGCGCCTCGAGAGCGTGGACGGACCCGAGGGGTCGGCATAGGAAGATTAGAAAGTTCTCTAGAGAACGCCTTGCGGCTTGTTCCTTCTGCCCTGAATTAGGGGTTTGGCGCTTGTTAGAGGCTCTTCAGTGAAGGGTCCGCATGAGAGCGGCGCGTCTTCTTCAACCGATTAGAGGCTTTGTTTGTTGATGCGGACGCTCTCGAGAGGAAGGGGTCCATTCCGCCACTCCTAAGGGAGGGGGTTGCGGCGGAATATTTCAGGAGTAGTTACGATTCCCTACTACTAGTACGTCGCCCTACCGCCGCTGACGTCGTAACACTGGCCCGTGACGAAGCTGGCGTCGTCTGAGATCAGAAAGTGCACCACCGCCGCCACCTCCTCCGGTCGCCCCATCCGCCCCATCGGGATCTTGTCAGTCATGTACTCGATGGCCTCCGGTCGGAGTTGCTCCAGCAGCGGCGTCTCGATGACGGCCGGCGCCACGCAGTTCACCCTCACGCCCTCGTTGATCACCTCCTTGGCCAAAGCCTTGGTCAGGCAGATCACCCCGGCCTTGGAGACCGAGTAGGGGATCATATTCGGGTTGCCTTCCTTGCCCGAGATGGAGGCTACGTTGACTACCGCACCGCTCCGCTGCTCGCGCATGCG
>DASQWQ010000062.1:0-7303 GCA_035640175.1 Rubrobacter sp.
GGCGAGCAACTGGAGGCCGCCATGGAACGCATCGCGGAGGAAGGCGAAGGCGTCATCGCCTACATGCAGCAGGAAGGCCGGGGCATCGGGCTCTTGAACAAGATGAAAGCCTACCACCTGCAGGATGAGGGGATGGACACAGTCGAGGCCAATCAGAAACTTGGTCTCGCGCCCGACCTTAGGGACTATGGGGTCGGGGCCCAGATCCTCAAGGATCTCAACCTCAAGCGCATACGTCTTCTTACCAATAACCTGACGAAGGTGGTCGGGCTCAGGGGCTTCGGGCTGGAGATAACCCAGCGCGTCTCCATCGAGATGGAGCCCAACGGCCACAACGAGCGCTACCTGAAGACGAAGCGAGAGAAGCTGAACCACGTTTTCGAGAAATTCTAGAGCGGTTTGCTTCGCAAACCACGGTTTCAGGCATCAGGCTCCAGTAATTCTTGGGGGAACAGAGCTAGGAACGAGCAGGCGATGTGTACCATCTTGATGGTTCAGCCGATCCGAAAAGTACTGTAGGAGGCAAGCGTGGAGGGAGTCAACCACATCGAGGGGAACCTCTCTGCTGAAGGGAGATCCTTCGGGATAGTAGCCTCGCGCTTCAACGACTTCGTCGTAAAGGCGCTGCTTGGAGGGGCTATCGAGGCGATCCGCCGCCACGGGGGCGATGTGAGGGCCGTCGACGTCGTCTGGGTGCCCGGTTCCTACGAGATACCGGTCGTCGCCAGAGAGCTGGCCCTATCGGGACGCTACGACGCCCTCATCTGCCTCGGGGCTGTGATCCGGGGCGCAACGGCCCACTTCGACTACGTCGCCGGCGGGGCCGCTGGCGGCATCTCGAATGTGGCGCTGGAGAACGGGGTACCCGTGATCTTCGGGGTCATAACCACGGAGTCGATCGAACAGGCCCTAGAACGCGCCGGCACGAAGATGGGCAACAAGGGTTTCGAGGCGGCGGTCTCGGCGATGGAGATGGCTGACCTTATGGTGAAGCTTCGTGAACGCGCTTCGCAAGACGACACGCCCACCACGCTCCAAAACCCTTGAGGGCTAGATGGCCTGTGACGCGGAAGACGGCGCTCCTATGGAGGCCTTCTTGACCTTGAACCCCTTGAGACATGAGGTGCAGACCCACTCACGCCGCGTGGCTGAGCCTTCCTGGATACGTACCTTCTGTAAGTTCGGATCTCTGCGCCGGCGCGTCGCCCTCAGCGAGTGGCTGCGCGCATTGCCGAAGTCTGGCTTTTTTCCGCACGAATAACAAACTTTCGCCACGAAACGTCTCCTGTGCTAGGATACCGGTCGAATTTGGGGACCCCGGAAAGCCCGACTCGCAAGCCGTATCCGGACGTCGGGCGGTGATTGTACCAGATTGTCGACGATCTCCTACAGTGGGGAGTGGTCTGCCGGAAGCCCCTTGAGAGGAGCAATGAAGGATTCTTTGCGATGGCGATAGAGGTGGCCTACATGGTTGCCGCGGCCCACGCGGCCGTCAAGGCTCAGGTCGCCAGTATCAACGATCTCAACGTCTATCCCGTGCCGGATGGGGATACGGGCACGAACATGTTGCTCACCCTGGGGTCCGCGTTGAACGAGACTTCGGGCAAGACCTACGGTAGCCCGGAGGAGGCGAGCAGGGCCTGTGCCAAGGCCGCGTTGATGGGCGCGAGGGGAAACTCCGGGGTCATACTATCGCAGATGATACGGGGCGCTTGCGAGGTACTGGCTGACAGGAGATCCCTGGACGCCGAGGCCTTCGCCGCCGGGCTCGACGGCGCAAGGGAGCGGGCCTACGCCTCTGTACGCGAACCGGTCGAGGGCACTATGCTCACCGTAATCAAGGATGCGGCCCTGGCCGCCCGCGAGGCCGTGGAAGGAGGGGACGCTGACCTGCCTTCCGTGGTCGGGGCGGCGAGGCAGGCAGCCCACGATTCGGTGCGCCACACCCCGGAGTTGCTCGACGTCTTGCGTGAGGCCGGCGTCGTCGATGCTGGGGGGTTGGGTGTTGCCGTGGTCCTCGACGGCGTCTATGCCTGCGTTACCGGACAGGAGATCGAGGTTCCCAAAGCGGACAAGGGCGACGCGCCCGACCTGGAGGCGGTCCACGTCCAGGAAGAGGCCTGGGGGTACTGCACGGAATTCCTCGTCGACGGTTTTGACGGCGACGTGGAAGAGTTCAAGGAGCAGGTATACGCCTCGGGCAGGAGCGTCCTGGTGGTCGCCCACGACGACGTGGTCAAGGTCCACGTGCACACGCAGGACCCTGGCGGTGCTCTCTCTTACGCGTGCGGCTTCGGCCGCCTGGCCGGCGTGAAGGTCGATGACATGGAGGCCCAGGTCAGCTCCCGCGAGCCGGAAGGGAGGCCTGCCGCTAGGCTGGGCGTCGTGGCGGCGAGCCGCGGAAAAGGCAACCGCGCCCTCTTCGAGCAGATGGGAGCGGTCGTGATCGAGGGCGGACAGGGTGAGAACCCGAGCGCAGCCGACCTCGCCGGGGCGGTAGGAAGAACAGGAGCCTCAGCCGTCGTGGTACTCCCCAACAACAAGAACATCGTTCCAACAGCAGCGCAGGTCGGCGAGCTGGTAGAGGCGAAGACGCACGTCGTACCGACGACGAACCTCGCCGCCGGTCTCGCCGTGATGGTCGGATACGACGCCGAGGGCGAGCCCGACGAGGTGGTCGAGGAGATGTGCGAGATCTCAGATTCACTGCGCGTTGCCGAGGTTACGCGTTCTGTGCGTGACGCCCGCGTCGGGGACCGCGAGGTCCCTGAGGGGGCCTACATAGGGTTCTTGGATGGCGACCTCGTCGCCGTCGAGGATGGCGCCTGCCAGACGGCGCTCGTGCTCGCGAGGAAGATCGTGGACGACGGCGCTGACGTCTTGACGCTGCTCAAGGGCGAAGAGCTGGCTGAGGTCGATCTCGAAAGAATACTCGACGGTATCAGAGATCTCGACGACCTTCTCGAGGTCGAGGCCAGGGACGGCGGACAGCCGTTGTATCCTCTACAGATGGTGGCCGAGTGACCACGGCTGTAGTAATCGACTCGACCGCGAGCCTCGCCCCGGGTGTGCTCGAGCGGCCCGACGTCAGGGTGGTCCCGCTCACGTTCCACTTCGGCGAAGACGAGGCGTATACGGACAAGGTAGACATGACCAACGAGGAGTTCTACGAGCGGCTGCGCGACTCCGACGTCTTCCCGACAACGGCGCAACCCTCCCCCGGTGCCTTCGTCGAGGCCTACGAGGCGCTCTCCGACTACGACGACATCCTGGTGCTCACGCTTTCGAGCAAGTTCAGCGGCACCTACGACTCGGCCCAGCAGGCGGCAGGAATGGTGGACCGCCCCGTCCACGTACTCGACGCCAAGAGCGCCGAGATGGGGTCTGGTTTGATCCTGCTCGAGGCCCTGCGCTGTATCGACGAGGGTGGGGACTTCGACGAGGTCAGGCATGTCGCTGAGCGGGCTATCGGAGGGGCGAGGGTGCTCTTCGCCGTAGGCACGCTTGAATACCTGGCCAAGAGCGGGCGCATAGGAAGGGCGCAGCGTCTCCTCGGCACAGCCCTCGATGTCAGGCCTGTGCTCGAGATAGCAGGCGGGGAGATCATTCCTTTCAAACGTACCCGCGGCCGCAGGCGGCAGATGGCGACCATCGTCGAAGAGATCAGGCCGGCAGCAAAGGCTGGACGTCCGCTCTACTTTGGGCACATCGCCGCCCCAGAGCTCCTCTCCGAGCTGGCCGAACAGCTCGGAGTGGAGGAGAAACTCATCGCGGAGATCGGGGGGGTCGTCGGATCCCATGTAGGCCTTGGAGCCTATGGCGTTGCCCACCTATAAGGCCGGCGGGGCGCAGGGGGCTCTTCTCCCCGCACGCACGACCCTGACGGATCTTCGTGCGCGGCCCGTGACCGAACTCTCCGGCGTCGGACCGCGGATCGAGGCTGCGCTCGGCGACCTGGACATAGCCTCGCTGGCCGACATGATCTCGCACTACCCATCGCGCCACGAGGACCTGTCCAACGTGAAGAGGATCTCCGACTTGCGCGTGGGGGAGAGGGCCACGATCTTCGGTACGGTTGTCTCGACGCGCCCCGTCGGCAAACCTGTCAGGGGTCGTGCCCCGGGCTTCTCGGCCCAACTCTACGACGGCACGGGATACATCCCCGTGACGGTCTGGGGCAGGAGCTGGCTTCTCAACCAACTGCTCCCCGAGGTTCGGGTAGTCGCTTCCGGCGAAGTCCAGAGCCGCTACGGCATTCAGATAGTCGCAAGGAGTATCGAGGTCGTCGATGACCCAAGGGGCGACGAAGGGCCGCACGCCGGACGTTTCGTGCCCGTCTACCCGGTCAACAAGGGTATACAGGCGCGGAGGATGCGGACGCTCATCCACCGCGCACTCGATGTGGCCGGTCGCATTCTCGACCCGCTGCCAGCCGACGTGCTCGTAAGCCACAGCCTGCCCAATCTGCATGACGCGATACACGAGGTCCATTTCCCGACAGAGCGGGCGCGCCTCAAGGCGGCGATGCGGCGCCTGGTCTTCCACGAGCTCTTCCTGATCCAGGCCGGTCTAGCTGCCCGGAAGGCACGCATCGAGAGGACCGAGGTCGGCGTCAGACACCGTGGCGACGGAAGCCTCCTCAACCCCTTCCTCAAGGGCCTCTCCTTTGGACTGACCGGGGCGCAGGAGCGGGTTATACAGGAGGTCCTCGCCGACATGCGCCTGGAGAAGCCGATGCGCCGACTCCTTCAGGGGGACGTGGGCAGCGGAAAGACCGTAGTCGCCATAGCCGCGCTCCTCACCGCGGTCGAGGCGGGAGGACAGGGGGCCATAATGGCCCCGACCGAGGTCCTCGCCTGGCAGCACCACCTCTCGATCTCAGCGGCCCTGGCCGACTTGCCCCTCAACGTCGTTGTGCTCACCGGCTCCCAGGGCGTGGCGCAGAGGCGTAAGGCCCTGGAGCAGATAGCCGCCGGCGAGGCCCACGTCGTCGTCGGAACACACGCCCTCATACAGAAAGGCGTAGATTTCGACGACCTCTCACTCGTCGTCGTGGACGAGCAGCACCGTTTCGGTGTCGGCCAGCGGACGGTGTTCCGCGAGAAAGGGACGACCCCGGACACCCTCGTCATGACAGCTACCCCTATACCAAGGACCCTTTCCCTCACGCTCTACGGCGACCTCGAGGTCTCCCTGATAGACGAACTGCCGCCGGGAAGGAAGCCGGTCGAGACCAGGGTCGTCGACCCCGCGGAACGGCTCGGGGCCTATGAGCAGGTCAGAAAGGAGATCGAGGAAGGACGGCAGGCTTACGTGATCTGCCCGCTCGTCGAGGAGTCCGAGGCTCTGGAAGACGTACGCGCCGCCGAGGAACTCTACGAGGAGCTCGCGAACGACATCTTCCCCGAGAGAGTTGTCGGACTCTTGCACGGCAGGATGAAGCCCAAGGACAAGCGTGAGGTCATGGCCCTGTTCCGGGCAGGGGAGATCGAGGTCCTCGTGGCTACCGTTGTCGTCGAGGTCGGTGTCGACGTATCGAACGCTAGCGCGATCGTTATCGAAGGCGCAGAGCGGTTCGGGCTCTCCCAACTCCACCAGCTAAGGGGCCGCGTGTGCCGAGGACTGCATCCCCCGAAGTGTTTCCTCGTAGGAGCTCCCAAGTCCGAAGATTCCGAACGTCGTCTTGAAGCGTTGGAGAACTATCAGGACGGGTTCAAGCTCTCCGAAGTCGACCTCGCCATAAGGGGCGAGGGCACCCTCTTCGGTAGTCGCCAGAGTGGCATGCCTGATCTCAAAGTCGCCAAGCTCTTGCGCGACATTGATGTTCTCGTCGAGGCCAGGCGCGAGGCGTTCGCGCTCGTGGCTGGTGACCCTACGTTACAGCGACCTGACCACAGGCCTCTGCGGCGTGAGATCCGTGAGCTGCTCGGCGCCGACGTCGAGTGGCTCTTCAGGGAATAGGTCTTGAGGGTTATCGCCGGATCGGCCGGAGGCACCAGGCTGGCACGCGTCCCAAGGGGCGTACGTCCTACATCCGACCGCGTGCGGGAGAGCCTGTTCAACGCCTTGGGACAGTTCTTCGAAGGTGGCAGGGTTCTCGACCTATACGCGGGGACGGGTGCGCTCGGGATTGAGGCCCTAAGCCGCGGGAGCGGGCACGCCGTCTTCGTCGAGCGGGATCGGATGGCTAGGGCTGTGATCCGCGAGAACTTGCGGAGGACTGGCTTCGTGGACAGAACAGAGGTACTCGGTGGCGAGGTCGAGGCAGTGCTGAGGTGGCTCGTCAAGCGCGGTGACCGATTCGATTTGATCTTCGCCGACCCACCATATAGAATCGCGGCGGAGGTCGGGGGAATCTTGCACCGGCTACGCTCACTGCTCGCGCTGGGAGGAAGGGTCGCGATCGAGAGCGGCGAGGCTCCGGTTGAGGGCGCAGGAGGCAAGAAAGGGGTAACGCGCCGCTACGGCGGCACGTTCGTAACCGTACTTGGACGGTCCGAGCTGACAATCATCGTGGCTGTGTGTCCAGGTAGCTTCGACCCGGTAACGACGGGGCACCTCGATGTCATCCTGCGCGCTTCCAAGATCTTCGACCACGTCGTCGTTGCCGTTGGTAGTAACCGCCGCAAGCAGGCCCGCCTTCCTGCGGTGGACCGGGCGCGGCTAATAGAGAAGGTGACCGCCGACATGGACAACGTTTCCGTCGAAGTGATGGAAGGTCTCCTCGTGGACTTCGCCAGGGAACGGGGTGCGCAAGCGATCGTGAAGGGCCTGCGGGCCGTCTCGGACTTCGAGTCGGAGTTCGAGCAGGCGCAGTTGAACCGGACGATGTTCCCCGAGCTCGAAACGGTCTTCATAATGGCCTCGGCGGAGCACAGCTTCCTCTCCTCAAGCGCGGTTAGGGAGATAGCATCGCTAGGCGGGGAGGTGCGCGGGCTCGTACCTGAAAGCGTACTCGAGACCGTGAGGCAGATATATTCCGGTCAGGACGGTAAGATACAGGGATCGTAGGGAAGGATAGGTAGTAGAAGATGGACGTACTGGTACTTATAGACAGATTGGAAGAACTGGTCGAGGACGCGCGCAGCTTCCCCGGTTTCGGCAACACGGCGATGGTCGACCGGGACGCCGCTTTCGACATCATAGACCAGATGCGCCAGACCATACCGGAGGAGCTCAAGCAGGCCCGCTGGATCGTCAAGGAGCGCCAGGCGATGCTCGACGAGGCCCGCAGCGAGAGCGACCGTATCATCCGCAGCGCCCAGGACGAGGCCGAGAAGATCACTTCGGAAGAGGAGGTCCT
>DASQWQ010000063.1:0-4399 GCA_035640175.1 Rubrobacter sp.
CCCTCGGACTCCCCACCAGCGATGTAATCTGGGCGTCGGACGAAATGGGAGGGCTGGTGGGTAAGCGCGTGGTGATCACGACTTTCGGCTCTTTTGGGGACTTTAACCCCTACCTCGGTCTCGCTCTCGGCCTGAAAGCACGCGGGCACGACCCTGCGATCGCGACAGCCGAGTTCTACCGTCCCTTCGTCGAGGCTGAGGGGGTCGGGTTTAGACCGGTCCGCCCCGACATCGATCACCAGGAGACTGAAGCGGTTCGCCGGATCATGAAGCCCAGACGAACGCCCGGGTACCTCATGAAAGAGCTCCTCTTCCCGCGCCTGCAGGAGTCCTACGAGGACCTCTCGGAGGCGACGCGGGGAGCAGACGTGCTTCTGACCCACCCTCTCACCTTCGCCGGACCACTCGTGGCCGAGAAGGTGGGCATTCCGTGGGTCTCGACCGTGCTTGCCCCTATATCCTTCTTTTCGGCCCACGACTTCCCCGCCCTCCCTGTCTTCCCGCGCCTGGCAGTAGTGCTCCGGCGACTCGGACCTGGGGCGGGACGCGCTCTGGGCGGACTGGCCAAGCGGGCCACGCGGCACTGGCCGGAGCCGGTTAGGCGGCTGCGGACGGAGATCGGTCTGTCCCCAGGCAAGCACCCCATTCATGAGGGGCAATTCTCACCCGAGCTCGTGCTCGCCATGTTCTCGCGCGTGCTCGCGAAGCCCCAGCCGGACTGGCCACCAAACACCAGGATCACGGGACACGTCTTCTACGACGGATCAGAACGCGACGGGTTCTCCCCGGACCTCGAACGGTTCCTCGCCTCGGGTCCAGCCCCGGTCGTCTTCACACTGGGCACCTCGGTGGTGGGAAGGGGGCCTGCAGCAGACTCCTTCTACCGCGAGAGCTTGAAGGCAGCGCGGATTCTCAAACTCCGGTCGTTGTTTCTGGTCGGTAAGGATCCGAAGAGCCGGCTTCCGGTGCCGTTACCCGAGGGGGTCGCAGCCGTCGACCACGCGCCGTTCTCGAAACTCTTCCCGCGGGCCGCAGCCGTGGTGCACCAGGGGGGAATCGGCACCATCGGTCACGCGCTCCGCGCCGGGCGGCCTCAACTCGTGGTTCCCTTCGCAGTTGACCAGCCCGACAACGCCCAAAGGATCCAGAGGTTGGGGGGTGCAGAGGTGCTCTACCCGCGGCAGTATACCGCCCCTCGCGCCGCTAGGCGCCTCGGCGACCTCCTAGGGGAATCGGAATACATCCGCCGGGCGGGGGAGGTCGCCGGGCTGGTGCGCTCGGAGGACGGCGTGGGAGACGCCTGCGACGCGATCGAGGAGCTGTTCGCGAGTTCCCGACGAGGGAGAGCATGAGAAGGAAAGCATGAAACAGGGAGCGATCATCGAGAAGATCGGCGGCGAGCCGGCAAGTGGATCGGAAGGGACAGGCTCTCAAACTTGGCACGATACCTACAGCGTGCTGCAGTGGGCGGAGATCGAAAGCTGTCTCGGCGCCTGGCTAGAGGCGGCGAAACCGGCGTTCGGTCCTGAAGCCGCGCAGAACTTCGATCTTGTAAGGAGTTTGGACCGCCGTAGGGTGAGGCCGGTCGCCCAGCGCCGTGAGGAGTATGTCCGAAGGCCAAGGGCGTTCTTGGGGCCAAACGATCTGCTGTGCATGCCGACGACGCCGGCCTTGGCACCGCTCAAGGGCACCATAGCGCCGCGCGGACACGTATCTACTGGTGATAACTACCACTCCCGTGCACTCTCCCTGACTTATGTAGCTGGCATCGGACGGCTGCCGCAAGTGTCGCTGCCACTGGCGGAGTCCGCCGGCGGGGTACCTGTGGGTTTGTCGCTGCTGGCGGCCAATGGTCGAGATGCTTTCCTCCTAAGTGTGGTAAAGAGGGTAGCCGCGTTTATGCAGGCGTGAGCTTCGCAAGGTTGCACCCAGATCAAAAAATACTGAAGCCTGCAAGGCTAAGGACACTTGGGGTCAAGCAGAGCGAACTTCCTAGAACACTCCAGCCCGCTGAAGAGGTCGGTGTCGAGCTGATTACGAGCAGAAATCGGTCTTCGAATGCTCCAAAAGCGAGGTGTTTGGTATACGGTCTCGGACGAATGTGGGCACAGATGTTTGTTTTTCAATAGCCTAACTCCTACTCGGCAGTCCTGACGACAGCATTGGGCGGCTAGACTAGCGCCAGCTCGATCTTCGGCTCCTCACAGATCGGAGTAGAGACACAGATCCTTAAGGTAAGGGACTCTCCTTGAAAAGCGAGTCTTGTGTAACGTTTGACTGAGGCGAGGCTGATACCGAAGAGACGAGCGGCCTCGGACTTGGAGGTGCCGCACTGGTATACGGCCTGGACTACTTTTGGCGCAGGTCTTCTGAATAGGCTTTCATGTCTCTATGAGCGACCATAGACCTGCCTAGGTCAATAGTTGTCATCGTTGCTGTAGACACTGGTTTGACACTAACGCGCTAGCCTAAGTTCCGGTAGGAAGGGCGAGAAGCATGAGCGTGGGCTTGCCGGTTCGCCGCTCCTCATTGATCGAGTAGATTCGCCAGCGGAAGCCGCAAGAGGTCTCGGGTGGCGGCGCTTGTTTTGATGGCTAAGATTGCAGAGGAATGCCCGCTAGGCGGACATCTACTCCACCTTGGGTGACATGACTAAGCGTTGTCTGAAAAGCCTCTACTATCGCCGGATCAAAAGATTTTCGGGCAGAACATCGCCAGCCGCTACGACCCTCGACGGAGCGTTCGGGAAGAACGCTGTGCCTTGTTGCCGAAGGTGTTTTTGCGGCCGCCGGGCCACCAGTTCCAGTCGCCGAGGACGCGCATGGTGGCCGGAACGAGCACAATGCGGATGGTCGTCGCGTCTACGAAAACGGCCACGGCGAGGCCGAGGCCAACGTGGGTGTGGGCCATCAGGGCGCCGCCGGCCGCAACCGGTAGCCTGAGGGCCGTCTCTATCTGGAGCCTGGCGGCGTCCACGCTGGCCTCCCCCCACGTGGGGTAGGGCAGGGGCTCGGGGCGCAGTTCCTACTCAGAGGCGCTGGCCTCGGCCGCTCCTAGACGCAGCCACTCGCGGGCGAGCTCGGCCACGGGCCCCTCGGACTCGCGCTCCAGCGCGCCGTCAGGGTCCCGCCTAACGTCCTCCAATCTCGCTAGTACCTCCTCCTTGGAGTCCCGCGGCGGGTCTCCAGGCCGAGCCTGATCACCTTCCCTGCCGGCCACCGCACATCGCCAGGGCGGACTTCGATCTCGCCGCCTTCCGGGGCTCCTACCGCCGCGTCACCGTGGTAGATCAGAAGGGGAAACGAGCATGGAGCAACCCGATCTGGCCCTGACCCACACCGAGAGTTATCGTGGCCACTGCAGCACCTTTCAGATCGGGCGAACTATCAAAGTGAAATCTCACCCGTTAGTCCAGCTCTGCTTCCACAAAAATCCTGAAACCTTAGGCCGTGGTTTGCGGAAGGTCAATCCTTTCGGGCACTGTCGTCATGCACTGTACCCTCCTTCGAACCTGCGTCGCGACCTGTCTCGTCGACTATCTCGACCTCCTCCCTGCGAACGTCTTCCTCGACAACCTCGACGTCCTCGACGACTTGCTTGCGGATTCGGATCTCCTCCTTTACCACAGGCCGCTTCTCAACTACGATCTCTTCTTCGACCACGGGAACCACGATCTCTTCTTCCCCGATCTGCGGCGCGTTGGCGGCTTCGTCTCCTACGGGCACGGCTCCTTCGACGGGTACACGCTCCACGGTTACCTCGACGCGCTTCTTGGGCACGGTGAGGCGCTCCCTCTCGGTACGCACCCGTTTGCGCACCCGCATCTCTCCAGCCTCGCGCTCCCGCGTCTCGACCCTGATCTCCTCCTCCGAACGCGGTACCCTGACCTCGTTCTCCTCATGGCCGGGCATATCTGGCGCCGGGTCGGTTCTTCTTACCTCCGTCGGCTCGGCTGCGTCGGTGTAGTGAGCATCGTAACCGGCCCTCTCATCAGTTTCGAGCCCGTAGTGGACGCGGACCCGCCGCTCGAACTCGGGCGTAACCTCGTCTTCGTAGCCCAGGCTCGGCGCTGTCTCCACCAGGCTCCGGGGGTGTGAGACCACCATGCGCCGCAGCCGATCGTCGACGGTCACGGCTTCCGCAGGGACGAGCACCGACCGGTTCTCAGGCAACCCCGTCCCGACCCCCACATACTCCGGCTCGTCCCTTTCGTCGACGAACAGATCGCTCAACGGCCCGATCCTCTCTCCGTACTGGTCGTAGATCCCGTATTCAGCATACCGTTCTTCGGGCGTCCCTAACAGCTTTCCGCGCTCAGCCCCGGTCAAGAAGCGCACCTCCTCTCCAACCCCCCGCCCCGAACTTTTGCCGCTCGAAGCGGCGTCAGCGACGCTATCGT
>DASQWQ010000064.1:0-7459 GCA_035640175.1 Rubrobacter sp.
CTCGATCTTACCCTCGCGCCAGGCCTTCTCGAGCTCACGGCGCTGTGCGACGAGCTTGCGCTCGGAGTCGCGGAAGCGCGCGGCCTTCTCGAACTCCTGGCCGTCGATGGCGGCCTCCTTCTCGGAGCGCACGGCGGCGAGTTCCTCGTCTATCTCCTTGTAGTAGGGCGGCGAGGACATAGTCTTTATCCTCATCTTGGACGCCGCCTCATCGACGAGGTCGATGGCCTTGTCCGGCAGGAAGCGGTCCGCGATGTAGCGGTCGCCGAGTTGTGAGGCGGCCTTGAGCGCCTCGTCGGTGATGTCTATGTTGTGGTGCGCCTCGTACTTCTCGCGCAGGCCCTTGAGGATAAGCTCGGTCTCCTCGACCGAGGGCTCGCCCACCTGGATGGTCTGGAAGCGCCGCTCCAGGGCCTTGTCCTTCTCCACGTACTTGCGGTACTCGTCAATCGTCGTCGCACCGATGACCTGGATCTCACCACGCGCCAACGCAGGCTTGAGGATGGAGGCGGCGTCTATGGCCCCCTCAGCGGCCCCTGCTCCGACCAGATTGTGGATCTCATCGATAAACAGGATGATGTCGCCGTGGTCTGTTATCTCCTTCATTATCTTCTTGAGGCGCTCCTCGAACTCGCCCCTGTACTTGGACCCGGCGACGAGGGCGCCGAGGTCGAGCGTGTAGACCTCTTTGTCCCCGAGGATCTCAGGTACCTTACCCTCTGCGATCTCCTCGGCCAGCCCCTCGACGATGGCGGTCTTGCCGACGCCTGGCTCACCGATAATGACGGGGTTGTTCTTGGTACGCCTGACGAGGATCTGCATGATCCTCGCTATCTCCTGGCTCCTGCCGATAACGGGGTCGAGCTTGTCCTCCTCGGCGTAGGCCGTGAGATTCCTGCCGTACTGGTCGAGCTGCCTCGTCTTTGGCCGCTTGGCCTCCACGCCACGTCCGCCACCGGCCTCGCCACCACCCCGGCTGCGGCTGCGTCCGCCGCCGAGCCTCCTGACGACCTCACGCCTCACCTTGTCAGGGTCGACGTCGAGGTTAGAGAGTACCCTGGCCGCGACGCCCTCGCTCTCCCTCACCAGCCCGAGCAAGATGTGCTCGGTGCCTATGTAGTTGTGGCCGAGCTGCAGCGCCTCTCTGAGCGCGAGCTCCAGAACCTTCTTGGAGCGTGGCGTGAATGGCGCCTGCGCGCCCGTGCCCTCCTCGCCGTAGCCGACGATGCTCTCCACCTGCTCTCGCACCTCGTCGAGGGCGACGTTCAGGGAGTAGAGCGCCTGGGCCGCAACGCCCTCGTCCTCGCGAAGGAGACCGAGGAGCAGGTGCTCGGTGCCTATGTAGTTGTGGTTAAAATGACGGGCCTCATCCTGTGCGAGCACCACGACCTTGCGGGCCCGCTCCGTGAAACGTTCGAACATTAGCGGGAATCTCCTCTGCTTCGAGGGTCCTTCACGTCATCTGGGATCATAACGGTCTGTACCTGTATACGAGTATCGAAGATGGGCGGATTACACATCTGCAAAAATCTGCCTTTCGAAATAATGTACGCCTCTCTATAATGAGTGCCTCTCTAGCTCGTGCCGGCTGATCTTAAGTATACAACCGTTGGGCCGGTATTTCGGTACCCGCCTGGAGCTTTACGCTCTAAGCGCTATACCTCGCGTTGCGGTGGGCCGGCTCGTCCCCCTGTAGCGCTTTACGGAAGACTATCGTCAGTCTCCTACCGCTGTGGTGTCTCGTCTTACACGGAGAACCTCTCGCGGACCTGATTCAGGGTCAATCCGGCGATGAAAGGGCCGGCCTTGGGCCCGCTGGTCTTGCCCAGCAAGACCCTGTAGACGGCGGCGAACGCCTTCTTGGGCTTGAGCCCGCGCTCGATGGCTGTCGAATACAGCACGTCCTGGATAGCCTCTCCATCCATCTCGGGCCTGAGCTTCTCCAAGACCGCGCGCAGGTACTCGCATTGCTCGTCATCGAGCGCTGCGAGTACCTGCTCCGACTCGGCCGGGTCGAGCAACCCAAGCCGCATCGACTCGGGAGCCCACTCCGCAGCCCAGTTGCGGGCGTAGTAGAGGTCATCCGCCAGCCTGTGTCCGACCGCTTCCTCGTACCCGCCGCGCCGTAGCATCTGTGCGGCGGCGTCTGTGTCTTCGCTGACGGTCTGGGCTACGGTAACGAGATGGGTGAAGGGGACGTAGGACTCGCCTGCCTCTTCGCGGTACTCGTCCATAAAGCGCGGGAAGCCGCCTTCCAGGTCGATGTCGAAGCGACGGGCGGGGTCGCGGCCGAGGATGATGCGCCGCACGGCGCCGGGTGGCATTATCTCGAGGAGATCCTTCGGCAGGAGCACGATACCCCGAGAGCTGCTCATGTCCCCGCGGCCCTTGAGTCCTATCCACTCGTACTCGTAGCGGCCCGGTACCGGGCTGTGGAACACCTCGCGGGACATCCGATCAGCGGTGTCGGTCGAGCCGCCGCGACTGGTGTGGTCCTTGCCGAAAGGCTCGAAGGTTACACCGAGCGCCTTCCACCGGGCCGCGAGCTCGACGCGCCAACCCAGCTTGCCCTCGCCCCTGGAGTAATCGGCGCTGCCCTCCCGGCCGTCCTCGTCCATGTAGATGACACTGGCACGCTCCGGCATATGGGACATCACCAAGTTCCCGGTAAGCTTCCCTGATTCCGCCCGCGGCAGATAAGGTGACCAGTGCTCGGGCATCTTTCGATTCGTGACGTCCTGAAGGATCGCGCGCAACTCGTACGTGTGCTCGATGGCCTCGCTAGTTACCTCGGTGTAGACGCCCTGCTCGTACAGATCATGCGAGCGGAGCACCTCTATGTCCATCTCCATCTTAGAGAGCGCCTCCTCGAACGGCACGAGAAAGTGCTCGGCGTAGGAGACGTGGCAGCCCTCGGGGTCCGGTATGTGCGAGAGGCTGTGGCCGATGTATTCCTCGTAACTCTGGGGGATGCCTGGGGCTATCTTGCGCAGCGGGTCGATCGTGTCCGCGTGGAAGATAAAGCGAACCTCCTCGCCGCGTTGCCGCAAAGCGTTCGCCACCGCCTCGGCGACGAGGACCTCGCGCAGGTTGCCAGCGTGGATGTTACCGGAGACGCTGATGCCGCTCACGACCACATGCGGCCCCGCGCCCAAAGAATCGGCGACCCTCTCGGCCCAGACGGGTATGCGAATGCCGGTCTCGTTCACGTGATGCTCCATGTAAGTTCGGTTGTGGGAATCGTAGGGTAGTTCCGGTACTGCCGGCTAGCTGGCCACCTCGACGTTGACGATCTCGTACTCCGTCGCGCCGCGGGGGGTGGATACCATGACCTTCTCCCCCACCTTCCTCTTGAGTACGGCCCGGCCCACCGGGGAGGCGTGGCTGAGCTTCCCGCTCGTCGGGTCCGACTCGTTGGCGCCGACGATCTGGAACGTCCGCTCCTGCCCCTTCCTGCCGGCGACCCTGAGGGTTACCCGAGTACCGAGGTCGACCGCGTCTTCCTCGACTTCCGTAGGGTCGACAACCTTCACGCTGCGTACCCTGCGCTGGAGCTCACCGATCCGGCGCTCCAGCAAGCCCTGTTCGTTCTTCGCCTCGTCGTACTCGGAGTTCTCAGAGATGTCTCCGAATTCACGAGCCTGACGGATGCGGTTTGCGACCTCCTTGCGACGCGTCTCGGTCAGGTATGCGAGTTCCTTCTGGAGCTTCTTGAGGCCCTCGGGGGTAACGAGCTCCTGGTTCTTATCGGTCATAAGCCGCGAGATTATAAGGGCGAGTGCAAAGGGTGTCAACGAGGAAACGCTGCCTGTGGCAGCGTGTCAGCATTTCAGCACGCTACGCCCTCCGGGCTTCGCTTGTCAGCACTTCAGCACGCCGCCCTGCGGGCGGCTCGTCAGCACTTCAGCACGGCGGCTCCGCCGCCTATCAGCTAGTCAGCCAAAGCTAGCGCACGCGAAGGCTGACTAGCTGAAATGCTGACAAGCGGAGGCGTCAGCCGGAGCGTGCTGAGGTGCTGACACGCTGAGAGATGAACGCTCTCAAGCGTTCATCTCGTACAGGGCGAGGAGGCCTTTCAGGGTAAGGTCGGGGTCGAACTCTTGAATCTCACGGCAGTAGGGCACGATGGCTCCGGCCGGACCTCCTGTCGCGAGGACCCTGACGCCGTCCTCGCCCAGCTCGTCACGGGATCTCCTTATCAGGGCGTCGACCGCGCCCGCATAACCGTAGATGAAGCCGCTGCGGATGGAGTCGGGAGTATTGGTGGCTATGACCCTCGGGGGTTCTTCTTCGAGGTCCACGCTAGGGAGCTTGGCCGTCCTGGAGACGAGCGCCTCCAATGAGACGTACAGGCCTGTTAGTATGGCACCCCCTAGGTAGCAGCCTTCACCGTCAACGGCTTCGACGGTCGTCGCCGTCCCGATATCGACGATGATCGCGGGGAACCCGTAGTGCCTCCCTGCCGCCACGGCGTTGACGATCCTGTCGGCCCCGACGGCCTCAGGGTCGTCGTAGCGGTTGTCGAGGCCCGTCTGCATCTCCGCGGTCACCCCGTAGAAGGGAACCCCGAAGACCTCCGAGGCGAGGTTACGATAGGAACGGGTGAGTCCAGGGACGACACTAGAGAGGATCATCGCGCTAACCTCGTCTAGGCGCAGACCCTCGAGGGCGAGCAGCCCCGCGAAGAAGACGGCGAGCTCGTCGGCCGTTCGGTGCGCCTCCGTGGCAATACGCCACTGTCCCCGTAGCTCCTCACCGTCAAAGAGCCCGAGGACAGTCTGCGTATTGCCGACGTCCACGGCCATCAGCAAAGTTCTTCAGGCTCCCCGAACATCAGGACTCCTCCCTCTTCCGCTCTTGCAAGCAGTTCCCGGACCGTTCCGCGCTTTGGAATATACAGATCCGCATCCAGATCCGCGAGCCCCCTGAGATTGAAGGCACGCGTCACCCCCGCGTGCGGTACCAAGAGATCCGGCCTTGTGATGGTCTCCTCTCCGAACAGCAGCACGTCTATATCCACCGTGCGCGGGGCCTTCTCGTCGGCCCCGCTGCGCTCGCGGCCGAGGGCGACCTCGATCCCCTGGCAGTAGCGAAGCAACTCGATCGCCCCAACGCCGCACTCCAGCTCGACCACGCAATTCAGATAATCCGGCTGCTCCTCCTCGATCTCGACCGGTACCGTCTCGTAGACCTTCGATGTACCTGTGATCCTCACTCGAGGACCGCGACCGAGGGCGGCGACCACAGCCCTGAGGTACGCCAGCCTGTCGCCCAGGTTACTGCCGAGGCTCAGGAATGCGCGTGTCACCGGCGGGAGGCGTGGAACACGGCTTCGGCGACTGCGAGCGCTTCGCGGTTGGCACGCACGTCGTGCACCCTGAAGAAGGTCGCGCCCCGTTCGTAGGCGAGCACTGTTGTGGCCACAGTGCCAGAGACGCGATCTCTCGCCTCTTGTACGCCTGTGATCCTCTCTATAAAGCGCTTGCGCGAGGACCCGATCAGGACAGGGAAACCCAGATCTACGACGGCGTCGAGGTTTCGCAGGAGCGCCAGGTTGTGCTCGAGGTTCTTGCCGAAGCCGATGCCGGGATCCACGATTACGTTCTCGGGCCTGACGCCCGCCGCGACGGCATACTCGGCCCTCTCAGCGAGGAAGTCCCTGACCTCGCCTACCACGTCTTCGTAGTGGGGTTCCTTCTGCATGGTCTTCGGCTCGCCTTGCATGTGCATCAGGATCACGGGGCACGCCGCCCCCTCTACCACGGAGACCATGCGGGGGTCGCCGCGGAGCGCGGTAACGTCGTTGACGAGGCTAGCGCCGGCTTCGAGGGCTGCTGTGGCAGTGCCGGACCTGTAGGTGTCGATCGAGATCACCGCCTCGGGGCGCGCGGAGAGTATTCTCTCGAGTACAGGGACGACGCGCCGTATCTCCTCCTCCTGCGAGACCGGGTCGGAGCCAGGGCGGGTGGACTCTCCACCGACGTCCAGCATGTCGGCCCCCTCGTCGAGCATGGTGGCGGCCTGGTCGGCCGCGACTTCCGGGTCGAGGAAGTCCCCGCCGTCGGAGAAGGAGTCAGGGGTGACGTTCAGGATGCCGACGACGACAGGGCCGGGACCCTTACGGACGGTCCCGGCCCCGTCGTCTGTGTTCCGGGCCGTGAGGCCCATCTAGTCCTGGTAGCTACCCCTGTAGCGGCCGTCAGAGTCGGGGATGGCACCGTTCGGTGAGATGCTATCCACGGCGTACTCCTCGATCAGGCGCTTCAGGTGATTGGCGTCTACGGTCTCGTACTCGATCAGCTCGGCGGAGAGCTTGTCCAGCAGCTCACGATTACGGATCAGTACGTCCTCGGCCGTGTCGTAGGACTCATCGACGATGCGCCTTATCTCCTTGTCTATCTGGAAGGCGATCTCATCTGAGTAATCCGGCTGGTTGTTGAAGTCGCGACCCATGAAGACCTGTCCCTGGTGGTGGCCCAGCGCCATGGGTCCTAGCTTCTCGCTCATCCCGAAGCGGGTGACCATCTGCCTTGCGGTCTGTGTCACTCGTTCGAGGTCGTTGGAGGCCCCTGTTGTGATCTCGTCGAAGATCACCCTCTCGGCAGCCCGCCCGCCGAGCATCATGGCGAGCTGTGCCATGAGCTGGCCGCGGCTCATCATAAAGCGGTCCTCTGTTGGCAGGCTCATGGTTACGCCCAGAGCCTGGCCGCGCGGGATGATGGTGATCTTGTGCACGGGGTCGGCATCGGGAAGGAGCGCGCCTACGATGGCGTGTCCGCCCTCGTGGTAGGCTGTTATCTCCTTCTCCTTGTCGGAGATAAGGCGCGTCTTCCTCTCGGGGCCTGCGATCACCCGGTCTATGGCCTCCTCCATCTCGGACATGTCGACCTGGTTCTTGTCGTGACGGGCCGCAAGGAGGGCGGCCTCGTTGACGAGGTTTGCAAGGTCGGCTCCGGTGAAACCTGGGGTTCCCCTGGCGAGCGTGCCAACCTCCACGTCTGGGCCTAGGGGCTTGCCGCGGGTGTGGACCCTGAGGATCTTCTCCCTTCCAGGGAGGTCTGGCCTGTCGACTACGATCTGCCTGTCGAAACGGCCTGGCCTGAGGAGCGCGGGGTCGAGGATGTCCGCGCGGTTGGTGGCGGCGAGCATGATGATCCCGCTCTTGGAGTCAAAGCCGTCCATCTCGACGAGGAGCTGGTTCAGGGTCTGCTCACGCTCGTCGTGTCCGCCGCCCAACCCGGCGCCGCGCTGCCTGCCTACGGCGTCGATCTCGTCCATGAAGATGATGCAGGGGGAGTTCTGCTTGGCCTGCTCGAAGAGGTCGCGCACCCTCGAAGCACCGACGCCGACGAACATCTCGACGAAGTCCGAGCCGGAGATGGAGAAGAAGGGTACCCCGGCCTCGCCTGCGACGGCGCGAGCAAGGAGCGTCTTGCCTGTCCCTGGAGGCCCGACGAGA
>DASQWQ010000065.1:0-11324 GCA_035640175.1 Rubrobacter sp.
CCGCCTCAGGTCGTCAAGCGGCGGCTCCTTTCCGGAGATGGCGAAGTCGACGAGCGTCTCGGCTACCCACGTGTCCCGGTAGAACCTCTTGAACTCGTCGGCGAGGCGATCGGGCAACTGGCGGTCGTGCGGATCCTGGCGCGCGACTTCCACAAGGACGACCGCCGTGGCACCTTCGAAGACCGAGTTCAAGGCGCGTTCTTGATCGTCGCCCAGGGCCTCGTCGCGCGCCAGGCGGCCGGCCGCCTCCAGCAGCGAGAGGGCCAGGCCTTTCGTGATGTCGTAGAACGCTTCTTCCATATGGACCATCCTACACGGTAACGACCGCCAGACTTCATGGAATACTGCCGGAGAGAGCTAGACTAGGGCGTCACCGACCAAGAATAACTCGACTGCATCATGGAAGGGGAGCACCGAGGCAACGCACATCGGTTCATGTTGCTCAGCTTGGCGCACCGCCTCCCCGTACAAGTGGCGGATCAACGCTAACCTCCTCGTCGCGATCTCATGTATAAAGCGGCTCACCCCCACGGACCCGTCTTCTGGCGAACCGGGTTAGTGTCAAACTAGTGTCAGGACTGCCGTAAGCTACGTACGGCTTACTTTTGAGCATCCTGTTTTTCCTGCAAATCTGATGCTCTTGGATGCGCGCCCGGCAGGATTCGAACCTGCGACCGGCGGATTAGAAGTCCGCTGCTCTGTCCCCTGAGCTACGGGCGCATTCGGCTTATGTATGCGTAATTTTCACCTTCGGAGTCAAGCCAAAACCCCTATGGCAGCTATGTGGCAGCAATAGCGTCCGAAACGCGCGTTCACAGCGCATCGTCCATACCCTCGATGACGTGGGAGTAAGTGTCGAGGGTGATGCAAATACTGGCGTGGCCGACGAGTTCGTGAACATACTTTGGGTGCTTACCTGCCACGAGGAGTATTGTAGCGCAGGTGTGACG
The DNA here is from genome assembly GCA_035640175.1 of Rubrobacter sp. Lineage (GTDB taxonomy): Bacteria > Actinomycetota > Rubrobacteria > Rubrobacterales > Rubrobacteraceae > Rubrobacter_D. Next base: position 951 of record DASQWQ010000065.1, read on the forward strand.
TAGGTCGTGTGCCCGGATCTGGGGCAACTCTGCCCTCTTCAGGGGCGGCTTGAAGTGGCGGCGTCCTTGAGGGCCTTGTGAAGCGTTACATGGAGGTAGTAGGTGGTGCGAGGGGCGGGGCCATTGTCGAAAATTCCTTACCAGGTGACCACCCTGCTGGGCTACTTCTACCGTGTGGGCGCCCCGGGCCGGCCGCGCCCGACGGTCATTGCCACCAATGGCTACGGCAACAGGCCCGAGAGGGCCTACAGTCTCGGCCTCGTTAAAAACGTGGATGGATCGGCCACACCGGGGAGGTACCAGGTTACAACACCACTCTCTACTATAATCCCGAGCTCAAGACCACGGTGGTTGAGGTCAAGAGCGACATCTCATCCGGTGATTGCCCACCCGACGTGCCGACCATGTCGGACGATCCGCACGACATTGCCTGCGCCGAGCCTGCGAGTGGGATCGTCGGAGCGCTGGCCGAAGAGTTGGGCAAGCCGTTTGCGACGGATCAGTAGCAACCTTGGCCGCAGACTCGACAGCAAAACTCTGTCGGAGGGACGGTCGCGAGATCTGGTGCACATCCGGTCCAAGGCACCGTTGGTCCGCCGGCCTCCCGCGCCCTCCTGGCGATCTCCTGGTAGCCGAGCGCGTCGCACTTGCGCAAGCCCTCGTCAAGGTCGTCGAACACTTCCCCCTCGTAGTAGTCGGGCGTGTGGACCTTGTGTCCGGCCGCGCGCAGCCGATCAGCCGCAGCGGTCACTCCGGGCCGCAGCCCCAGGGCGGAGTGGAACAGAACGATCTCGGCCATGATCCCCATCTTCCAATTCGACGACGGCGGACGCGGAGCGCCCTCTCGCACGGGAACAGTACCTAAGTCTACGGACTTGCCCCCCATTTCCAAGCAGGGAGCTCGAATGCCGTGTGCATCGGATGTCTCGCCCACGACGGGTACAGTGTCGGCAGTGGGAATCGCCAACATCGGCAAACGTCGTGCCATGGCGCGTTCGGCGGCAGGACCTTCTCCGCGACGGCCAGCAAGGCCGGCGGTTCGGCCTCGTCGGGGATGTAGCGCCGGGGCGGGGCTTCGGTCTTCTCGTCCTCTTCGGAGTGCTCGTCGAGCACAGCGTCCAGAAGGGGCTCTTCCGTGAGCCCAAGCCTGGCTAGCATCTCCTCGACTCGCCCGGCGGCGAAAAGCAGGGCCCCACCCACAGACTCGCCGTCCAATCGCGGGTAAGATTCCACGACGCGGGGATGCCCTCCTCTGCCGCCAGCCACTCGAGGATTAACTCCACGAACCGACTACATCTTCAGCAACGTAACGTAGCAGTGTATAGACTACTAGTAGAGAACCGAGCCAGAAAGGGAACGATGGCGGAGATAAGAGAGAAGGTGCTTAGCGCAATAGTTACGTTAGCAGAGAACAATCCCCTGTTTCGGGAGGAAGCAATCGACAACCTAGAGATTGCGATAAGAGATTGGGGGTTCGTCCTAACCGCTGAGGAAATGGAGGGAGTACAAGCTCACCACCGTTTGGCTGGAATGAGCGACGCCGACATTCTTCGAGAACTGGTTCGTCTACATCGTGGCTTGCCCGGTTTTCCGGGAGTACTGCGGAAATAGAGCGGGGTCCAACACCCGCGTTTCTGGTTCGCCAGAATAGCCAGTGCACTCGCGAGAACCTATAACAAAATGAGGTTTGGCAACGTACCGGAGAACAGCAGGAAAACGCGCAACTATGAAGCGCTTATGCGCGAGCGAACGGTGCGGGTTTTCGCGTTCCTCGATGAGTTAATCGGGGCGCTTCCGGTACCTCCGAATCACCGGGAGCTACTGCAACGACACCTGGAGGTGGTCAGGGAACTAGCAGAGGCTCGGCCTGATATGTCGGCGGTCCGATTTCCGCTTCTGGTGCATGCGGCAGTTACCGGCGATGAGGAACTGGCCCTTCCCGCGGCCGCGGCCTGCACCTGCCTATACGTCGGCGCCGACCTATTTGATAGTTTAGTTGATAACGAACTGCCACCCTCCTGGCGCACCCGCGACCCGGCGGAGGTCAACCTGGCAGCGGCTACCCTTTTGGGCGCGCTCCCCCAGTTTTCTATCGCTCGTCTACGGGAACAAGGAACGCCGCCAGCAAAACTTTGGGCGTTGTCCTACCTTTTCGCGGAGACCGTGTTGACGATGGGTGCTGGTCAGCATGAGGATCTGCTGTTCCCGACATTAGAGAACGTGTCGCTGGAGGACTGCCGGGCAATGGCGGAGCGCAAGAGCGGAGCGGAATATGCCTTGTATGCGAAGGCCGGAGCGGTTCTAGCAACAGAAGAGCCCTCGACGGTCGAGGCATACGCGGCTTTCGGATCGTGTTTTGGGGTGGCCAAACAGCTGGTAAACGACGTGTGGGGTATCTGGGGCGAGGATGTCAGCCGAGACCTCTTAAACGGGAAGCGCACGCTCCCGATAGTCTACGCCCTATCCGGCCTGCGCGGAGAACGACGCGAGCGACTGCAGAAGCTGCTCGTGGCCTCCCGTGAATCCACGGAGCACCATGACGAGGTGCGGTCGTTGCTGGCGGCGGCACGATCCGTACGATACACGGCTCTGATCGTGTGGCTTTATCAGCAGCAAGCACGGAAGCACCTGGCCGCCGCCTCTCCGCAGGAGCCCGCCGGGCAGGAGTTCAGGATACTGCTTGACGACGCTTTACTACCGCCTCACACTGAGGAAGTGCGACCTTCGGACTAGCGAACCCAAGAACTTGGGTCTTTGCTTCGCCTAATCAGCTCGCGAAGAAGCGGATTCCCATCCGCCTGCCTCCTACTCGATAGCCGATGCCCTTCGAGCGTAGTCGGCTTCTTTTGAGAAAGCGGCGAGTGTAACCCGCCGACCGCACAAATAAGGCACGCAAGGCGATCAACTCGTACCTTCTGCGCTCAGGGTAGGCGATCAAAAAGTGCGTATATCAACACATACCGTCTAAGAAGAGGTCGAAGGCTGTTATCCTCCGGTCACGTCACCAAGGGACAGCGGGCCGCGTATGGCATCCTGCGGGACGACAAAGGGTTTGTTGTGTGTCATTATTACTAGTGGAAAGGGTAGGACCAAGGGGGCAATTTACCCGTGAGCCCCAAGCTCAATAGGCTGGCCGAGTTCGACAGCAACCTCAATGCTCCACCGCCCGTCATTCGTGGCGAACGTTGGCTCTTCCTGGCGCGGGTAGGATGGCTAGTGGTGGTCGTGCTGGCCCTGGGACTGTTCTTTGGTAGCATTCCGGAGCAGTATCATTCACTTATCAACTTCGACGATCCCGACCTTGCGCCCGGCACCGTGCGCGCCAACCTGGAAGCGGCTGGTATCTCCACCGGCTTCTACGCTATGTATCTGCTCTTGCTCAACGTCCCCTCGGCGATGGTGTGGGCCGGAGTCGGCGTGGTCATTTTCTGGCGTAGGTCCGATAACTGGATGGCCCTCTTGACATCGCTGTTCCTCATCTTGTTCGGTACGTTCAGCCTCAACGATGGTCCGAAGGCGCTAGCGGACCACTACCCTGCCGTTGGGCTACCGGTTCACCTGTTACAATTGTTTGGTACGGTATCGCTCGCGTTTTTCTTGTACTTGTTTCCTAACGGGCGGTTCGTGCCGCGCTGGGCGCGTTGGGTGATCCTCATCTGGATTGCGCATGAAGTGGCCTATTACCTCTTCCCCGATTCTGTTCTCAACACCGACAGGTCATTCCCCCTGCTCGATATTGTGTTGCTTTCGGCCTTCACGTGCATCGCGTTGGGTGCGCAAGTTTACCGCTACATGCGTATGTCGAACCCAGTAGAACGTGAGCAGTCCAGATGGGTGGTCTTCGGCTTGGTGGCGGGCGGGTTGGGAGCCGTAGCGTTTAACGTACCTATCCAAAGTTCGATCGCTCAGTTCAGCTCGCCGTACGCCCTTGTGATTGATGCGGGTTTCATGGGTTCTATGCTCATGATTCCGCTGACGATCGGCGTGGCGATCCTGCATCATCGGTTGTGGGACATAGACGTCATCATCAACCGCACCCTCGTCTACGGCTTTCTCACGGCCACGTTAGTTGCAGGCTACTTCGGTGGTGTCGTTCTGCTGCAGCAGCTCTTCATCGTCATCACTGGCCAGAAATCCACCCTCGCAGTCGTGGCATCCACCCTCCTAATCGCTGCGTTGTTCGACCCCCTAAGGAGACGCATCCAGGCCTTCATAGACAAGCGCTTCTACAGGAGGAAGTACGATATAAGAAAGACTCTGGAAGCTTTCGCTGCCGAGCTGCGAGACGAGACAAACCTCGACGCTCTGAGCGATGACCTAGTAGAAGTGGTAAGGGAGACGATGCAACCGGCGCACGTTTCCTTGTGGTTGCGCCCTGATACTTCCCCGAGAGACAAGCAAGCAGACTAGCAGGCAGCGGGGCCCGGACGCGTTCCCTAACGAGCCATCGTCGGGAAGCTGTTTGTTCGGTCAGCTCAGGCCGGTTTCCCCGACCGTCGTGACTAGGGAGCTGCGCCCGTCTAGCGCAGCCTCTCCAGCGTGTCACTCGCGCTCCACTCTTCCTTTACCTTGCCCCCGGCTATGCGATGAATGAAGATGGCCGTAACCTCGACCTTCCTGCCAGTGGGTGGCATGCCCATAAACGGTTCTCGATCGTGGGTGCCGCGCCACGTGAGGCGGGTCACGACCTTGTCGCCTTCGGCGACCTGGTCCTCGATGGTGATGTCGAAGTTAGAGAAGGCGGCACGGTCCTCGGAGAGGCCCCGCTTGTAGCCCTCGCGGTCGGGTTCTTGGTCGGGAAGCAGATCGTGATCAACGAAGTCGCGAGCCAGCACTTCGTCTATCACGTTCAGGTCACCCTTCTCGACTTCCTTGATCAAACGGCGGACCAAAGCCTTGTTCTCTTCCGACACGCCTCTCCTCCTTTCTCATAGAGTCATTCGATACACGTGAATGATGCCACCCGGCGAAGCCTCGTGCATCCAAGAAGGCTACTCACCGAGTTGGCCGAGAGCATGTTTGGTAAAGGAAGAGTGGAGGATACCTTAGTTGCCTGGCGGCTTGATAGGCTTGGCCGCTCACTGAGACACCAATATCTTTGGGAGCGCGTCACCGTCCGTTCATCACTGATCGGGATTTAGCAGACACCGATGGCCCAGTTAGCCTGGGTCTCACCCGAGAGCAGCGCGTACGCAACCCCATCGGAAGCGATCTCGTCATCGCAGTATTGCAGTATTGATTTGCTTGGCGGTACGCGACGTTGTCGGCGGTTGCCCGCCCCAAAGTGGGAGGACTTGCTCTCTTGAGAGACTGCCTTCTAGCCCCGCAAGGAAAGGGTCGAGGTTCGCCATGCGCCATGAGCGCTCGACACGCGTAATGCCCTAGCGTTATACACAGCGATGTTAGAGGAGTACCGGCGACGGTCGGCCTACCGACTATGATGCCTGTGTGATGCTGCATGCGCGTCGTTTCCTGTGCTCCGCTGGGCGCGAGAGCGGGTGAGGGGAATCGAACCCCCATCACCAGCTTGGAAGGCTGGGGCTCTACCGTTGAGCTACACCCGCGCTGCTCTCGACGTGGTCCCGTCAGCTTCGCTGTCGGGGCGAGAGGATTTGAACCTCCGACCCCCTGCTCCCAAAGCAGGTGCGCTACCAGGCTGCGCCACGCCCCGCCGAGACCGGGCATGAGTATAACAAAGGGGGATGGGTCTTTAAATTACGGTCGCCGGGGCCACTGCCTCTATCTCCTGGTCTAGGAAGCGGCTGCCGAGGGCGGCGAACTCTTCAGGGTCTGCGCTGCACACAAAAATGGCTTTGCCTTCGTCATCTATGTGGCGCGGACGGCGTAGGCGGTCGCGGCGGGAGAGGACGCGGCCAACCTCCAGGGCAGTCTGGCCCGCGGAGGAGATCAGACGCACCTCGGGACCCAGGATGCGGTTGATCGGCGCGGAGATGAGCGGGTAGTGGGTGCACCCCAGCACGACCGCGTCGACGGCGCGCTCCATGATGGGCTCGAGATAGCCCCGCGCGACCGTTTCGAGCTCGGGTCCATCGACGACACCACATTCGATCATGGGCACGAACTCGGGGCAGGCCTGCTCGTGGACCTCGACTCCCGCGTCCAGGGAGTGGACGGCACGCCTGTACGCGCCGCTCGCCGCGGTCAGCGGTGTCGCAAGCACGCCGACGCGCCTGTTGCGCGTCTCCTCTACCGCGGCCCGCGCCCCTGGCTCTATGACCCCTATGATCGGTACTTCGAATGACCGCTGCGTCGCCCTCAGAGCCGAAGCGGTCGCGGTATTGCACGCGATCACGATCAGCTTCACGTTCATGCCGATGAGGTAGTTTATGATCTCGAAAGTGAACCAGCGGACTTCGGCGAGGTCCCTCACCCCGTATGGAACTCTCGCCGTATCTCCAAAGTAGATGGTGTGTTCGTAAGGGAGACGGTCCCGGATCTCCGCGAGCACCGTCAGCCCGCCGACACCCGAATCAAAGACTCCGATGGGCCGTTGATCGCTCACAGGGTCTTATTATGTCAGCACTTCAGCTTGTCAGCACGCTTCGGGGCCTTCATGCCCTCGTTTGTCAGCATTTCAGCTAGTCATCCCGTTGCCTCGCTAAGAGAGTAGAACCCGACTGCCGCTGGTAGCGGTTCGTCGTGCGCGGAAGGGCGAAGCTGGAATAGGAGAAGCTGAAATGCTGACAAGCCGCCGACCGCAGGGAGGCGGCGGGCTGACAAGCGGAGGCGTCAGCCGGAGCGTGCTGAGAAGCGCTAGAGTGGAGGCGGCGGGATTCGAACCCGCGTCCGCGAGCGCGCCGTCCGTGAGATTCTACGAGCATAGCTCCCGGTTTAGCTTCGCCTGCCGCGACGGACCGGGGCGCCGCCGCGAGGCTAGCCCGTTGAGTGTCCCCTCAGCGCTCCGGGCCAGAACCCTGAGGGTGAGCCCACTAAATGACACCGGGAACCGGGCCGTGGGCCGCCCGGACCGATGGGCTACTGTCTAATTAAGCAGCAGCCAGAGCCATTTCGTTCTTGGCGTGTATCTTGTGCTGCCGGCGTTTTACGAGTCTCCAGCAAACTCGGCTCGTCTCACAGGACGCTGACCGCTCCCGTCGAAGCCTATACGCCCCCTTGTACGGTAGATATTCTACCATTTTGGAGGGGATTTTAAAGCTGGTCAGCACGCCGCTTCGCGGCTTGTCACCAGATCAGCTATTCCCTCTCCGGCCCTGCTGTGCACGAAGAACCGCTTTCCCAGGCGGTCGGGTTCTGCGCCCGTGGCGACGCATCGAGACGAGGGGCTGAAGTGCTGACCAGCGCGATTTGCTTTGCAAATCGCGTTAGCGACGGAGGCGCTCTTTCATAGCGCGTTCGATCTCGCGGTCTGCCGTCTTTTTGGCGATCTCACGACGCTTGTCGTACTGACGCTTGCGGCTTGCGACGGCGATCTGGAGCTTGACGATTCCGTTCTTGGAATAGAGCTTGAGGGGGATGAGGGTCTTCCCCTCTTCCTGGCTCTTGCCGATGAGGCGGTCGATCTCCTTTCTGTGCAACAGCAGCTTGCGGTCGCGGGTGGGGAGTTGCCGTTCCTGTCTGGCGTTCGCGTAAGGCGAGATGTGCGCCCCGATCAGGAAGACTTCGCCGTCCCTCACCCTGGCATAGCTCTCCTTGAGGTTGGCCCGGCCCTCCCTGACGGACTTTACTTCGGGCCCTGTCAGTTGGATGCCGGCTTCATAAGACTCCTCTATGGCAAAGTCGTGGAGGGCTTTCTTGTTTCGCGCGAAGTCTGTCACAGTCGTTTCACCACCCTCAGCTCGGCCCGCTGCATGAGCGGTAGCACGTCGAGCAACTCTACGAGAACCCTGTCCCCCACCCTGTAGGAGGCGCCTATGGCGTCGTTGGAGAGAACGACGCCGCTCGGCTCGAGCTCCCACCATCCTGGGAGCTTGCTCACGTGGACCAGGCCTGTGGCACCCGTCTCGAGCTCGACGAAGAGGCCGAAGGCGGCGGTGCTCACGACGGTCCCTTCGAGGACCTCCCCCACACGGTCTCGCATCAACCACATAAGCGTGTACTCGTCCGCGGTGCGCTCGCAGATCATAGACCTGTACTCCCTCTCGGAGATGTGGCCTGCGATCCCTGCGAGGTCTTCGGGAGGCTCGTCTCCTAGGAGGGCGCGGTGGACGAGGACGTCGGCGTAGCGCCGGATCGGGGACGTGAAGTGCGTGTAGTGCTCCAGCGCGAGGCCAAAGTGTCCGAGATCATCAGGCGAATAGAGGGCACGAGGGATGGAGCGTAGGATCAGGTAGTTCACCGCGTCTGACTTGGCCATCTGCGATATCGTCCCGAGGTTCTCAGGCGTCGGCTCGGCCTGCATCCCGACGGCGGCGAGCCTCTCTCCGAGCAATTCCAGGGACTCCTGGTCGGGAGCCTCATGCACCCTGAAGACGCCCCCCTTCTTCCCGCGCAGCATCTTCGCTACCGACTCGTTGGCGAGGACCATAAGCTCCTCGATCAACTCCCTGGCCGGAGTGGAACGGCGGACTCCAGCACCCACGGGCACTCCTTCTTCGTCAATCCTGTACTCCGGCTCCCGCCCGCCGAGATCCAGCTTTCCACGCCTCGCCGCCCGCGTCCTAAGCCTCCGCGAGAGCTCATACGCGATCATTACCAGATCCGCACTCTCGACCGGTCCATCACCGCAGAGGAACGCGTCCACGGTGTCGTAGGTGAGCCTGGCATCGCTTGCGATGGTGCTCCGGAAAGCCCAGTAGCTCTTCGCCTCGCCTTCGGCGGTGACCTCCAACTCCACCGTTACCGCGGCCCGCTCCGAGTGCGGCCTCAATGAGCAAACGTCGTTCGAGAGACGGCCGGGAAGCATCGGCGCCACCGTCCCAGGAAGGTACACAGAGTTACCCCCGTATGCGGCCTGCCTGTCGATAGCTGAGCCAGGCTCGACGTAATGGGTTACGTCGGCTATGTGGACCCATACCCTGTAGCCATCTGCGGAACGCTCGACCGAGATCGCATCGTCAAAGTCTTTTGCGTCGGCGCCATCTATGGTCACCGTGGGGAGGTGACGCAGGTCCCTGCGCTCCCCGATCTCCCTGTGTGCGGTGGCCTCGGCCTCCTCATCGACCTTTCTCGGGAAAGCGCGGGAGGTACCGATGGAGGCGAAGAGTGCCTCATAGACGTTGCGCGGGTCCTCAGAAGGTCCGATGACGCGCATTACCTCGCCCCTAAGCGAGCGGTTTTTCTCGCGGGCGTTCACGAGGACTATGTCGCCGGCCTCAGCGCCCCTACGAAGCTTGCGTGCGACCAGCACAGGACGCCGCTCTTCGACGAAAAGCGGGTCTGCTACCGAGTACTTCCCCCGACGGACCAGCATAGCCGGAAGTATCAAGAGAGCGCTCCGATCAGAGGTATCTGGCAGGGCACACCTTGAGTCTATCATGAGCTAGTCAGCACGCTCCGACCCGCGGCCTTCGCTTGTCAGCACTTCAGCACTTCAGCTTTCGCGTGCCAAGCCCTGGCTGAAATGCGGAGAGCCGCCGTAGGCGCTATATCTTCTTGAGGAACCGCGTTACGGAGAGGAAGCTCCCGATCACGCCGATGCCTACTCCTACGGCGATCAGGAGGATCAGGGTCGAGAAGGCGTCTACTGCTTCGCTGGAGATTGGTACGTAGGGAAGAGCCTTGCGCGACCAGTCGACGAAGAGAAGGTTGATCCAGATCACGGCGAACGCCGCGAGGGCCGCGCCGGCGAAGGCCTGCAGAAGACCCTCGAAGACGAAAGGCGTGCGCACGAAGCCGTCCGAGGCGCCGACCAGCTTCATCACCTCTATCTCCTTGCGTCTGGCGAAGATGGAGAGCCTTATGGCGTTGGAGATAAGGAGTACGCTGGCGATGAGGAACAGGAGCGTGGCCCCGTAGAGGCCCCAGATCACGTAAGAAGTTATCGAGTTGAGACGGTCGATGGTCTGCTGGGGGTAGCTCAGGTTTCTCTCCGTAAACCCCTGTTCCTTTAGCCTCTCGGCCACAGCGTTGGCGCTATCCGGGTCCTCGAGCTGGATCTGGATGGAAGCAGGGAAGACACCTAGATCCAGGTCCTGGTACAGGTCGGGCTGGTCCTCGAACTTATCCTTGAACTCGGCGAACGCCTGCTCTTCGGAGACCTGGGTTACGCCGGCGACCTCGGGCCAGGTTTCGACTCTGTTCGCGAGGGCGTCGACCTCCTGGCTGCTGGCGTTCGGCATGAACGCCTCGACGCTGACGTCCTCGCGAACGGATCCTATTACCCCCTGGATGTGGGCGCTGACGAGCAGGCCGAGGCCGAAGACCAGAATGCAGATGAACGTGGTGGTGACGGCG
>DASQWQ010000066.1:0-20668 GCA_035640175.1 Rubrobacter sp.
GGGGAGACCGAACTATCTATCTTCACGGTCCCCATGGGCAATTACGTCGAGCTTACGGGCCTGAAAGTCTGTGTCTCTTCCTGGCGGCGCACGCCGGATAACGCTATCCCGGCCCGCGCCAAGTGCACGGGCTCCTACGTCAACACGGCGCTCGCGGTCGATGAGGCGCATATGGCAGGCTACGACGACGCCATCTTCCTCACCCAGGACGGCCAGGTCTCCGAGGCTAGCGCGGCGAACATCTTCCTGGTCAGGAAGGGTCAACTCATCACACCGCCCGTCACGGCTGACATCCTGGAGGGCATAACACGCGATGCCGTCATGGAGCTGGCAGGCAAGGAGCTCGGGATGCCCGTCATAGAGCGCGAGGTGGGCCGTACAGAGCTCTACGCCGCAGACGAGGTATTCCTCTCAGGGACGGGGTTCCAGATAGCACCCGTGATCGAGGTGGACGACCGTCCCGTCGGGACTGGCAGCATAGGACCCGTCGCCGAGCGTCTGCAGGAACTGTACTTCAAGGCCGCGCGCGGCGAGTGGGAAGAGTATGCCGACTGGACGGTCGCCGTCGAGGTTGCGGAGGGGGCGCGTCAGTGAGATACTGCCGCCCCTCATGAAGGTTGGCCTTTAAGAACGTGCTTTCGTCTCTTTTCATCCTACGACTAACCAGGGTGGCCTCAGGGCGAATTACCCGTCCCGGTCTCTAGCCGGCTCTCGCCAAGCGGCCACCGATCTCCCGATAGCCGCGGTTCGTTTTCAGATCATGAAGGATGAGAGACATATGCGTAGAGTAGAGATCTTCGACACCACCCTCCGCGACGGCGAGCAGTCGCCGGGCATCTCCCTGTCTGTAGAGGAGAAGGTAGAGATAGCCCGCCAACTCGCTCGCCTGAAGGTTGACGTAATAGAGGCCGGGTTCCCGATCACCTCCGAGGGGGACTTCGAGTCGGTAAGCCGTATTGCTTCGGAGGTCAAGGGGCCGAGGATCACGGGCCTCGCCCGCATCCACGAGCAGGACATCGTGCGTGCCTGGGAGGCTGTGCAATGGTCGGAGAGGCCACGCATCCACACCTTCGTCGGCACCAGCGACCTGCACATAGAGCACCAGATGCGCTCCAACCGGGAAGACATCTTGCAGAGGGCCGGCGAGGCCGTCGCCTTCGCGAAGAATCTTTGCGAGAACGTCGAGTTCTCACCTATGGACGCGACGCGCACGGACATAGGCTACCTCTCAGAGATCGTCGCCGCGGCCGTCGAGGCTGGGGCCGACGTGGTCAACATCGCCGACACGGTCGGCTACACCACGCCGGTCGAGTTCGCAGATTTCCTGAAGGAGCTTCGGGAGCGGGTGCCAGCACTCGAGGAGCGTGTCCTCTCGGTCCACTGCCACGACGACCTCGGGATGGCCGTCGCCAACTCGCTCGCAGGGGTCGAGGTCGGAGCCGGCCAAGTCGAGGTAGCCGTCAACGGCATCGGAGAGCGGGCCGGGAATGCCTCCCTAGAGGAGGTCGTGATGGCGCTCGCCACGCGCTCTGACTTCTACGGCGCAAGGGTCGGCCTCGAGACCCGCCAGCTCGCCAACACGAGCCGCATGGTCTCCAACATCACGGGCTACGAGGTTCCTCCGAACAAGGCCATCGTGGGACGCAACGCCTTTCTGCACGAGTCAGGCATCCATCAGGACGGCGTGCTCAAGAACAGGCGGACGTTCGAGATCATGACGAAGGAAGACATCGGCCTCGAAGGGTCGAACATCTTCCTCGGCAAGCACTCGGGCCGCCACGCCCTCAAGGACGCCCTGGAAGAGCTCGGCTACTACGTGGATGGCGATGTGCTCAAACGGGCCTTCACGCGTTTCAAGGAGATAGCAGACCACAAGAAGACCGTGACAGCCGCAGACCTCGAAGCGATCGCCGCAGACGAGGTCGGCTCCTTCGAGGGCAAGTTCGTCCTCGAGTCTTTCAGAGTCGTCGCCGCCACAGGCCGTCAGAGCCGGGCCGCCGTCACCATCTCCCACGCCGAACAGGGCACGTTCGAGGCCGAGGCCGAGGGCGAGGGACCCGTCGACGCGGTCTTCCGCGCCATCGACGCCGCGACGAACATAAAGGGTAGGCTGACGGACTTCCGCATCGACGCCGTGACGGGCGGAAAGGACGCCCTCGGCGAGGTCAGGGTCTCTGTCGAGTTCGAGGGGGGAGATTATGCCGGACGCGGCCTCTCCCAGGACGTCGTCGAGGCAGCGGCGCGCGCCTACGTGCGTGCCGTCAACGTCTACACGGCTGGTATGGTCGGAGCCAGGTGGGACGCGCAGGTAGCACCGTAGCAGCCCGAAAGCGACGGGAAGCCGCGCCGCCGGGTTACGAACGCCTGGACGCGGAGGTGCCCGTCCTCTACGCCTCGCGGCTGGCCGGGAAGGCCAGGTCTCTCTCTGGCTATCTCGCGCGGGGTTACAGGGTGCTCGGGCGGATACTCTCCGTCGAGCCGCCCCGGATCATCGCCTACCTCGTGGCCGGCGAGGACTGGAAAAGGGCGCCGCGCGACAACGCGTGTCCCTATCCGCCTGGCCTCCCCTACTTCACCCGTTCGGTCGAGCCTCCAGCCCTGGTGCTGCCGGAGGAGCTATCCACCGTGTTCAGGCCGCGCACCACAGCCACGCTGCCCCTTACCGTCTGGCACGAGCTGGCCCACGCTTTCCTGCTCGGGCGTGAGGTCGTGAGGACCCCGGCGTGGCTCGGGGAGTTCGTACCGCAGGCCGCCTCGGCGGCGGTCGCCCGCAGGGCCGACTTGCCCCTGGAGGAGCATCTGTCACGGATAGAAAGACAGCCGGGGTTCACCGTGCGGAGCTTCCGCGCACCGGCGGGAGCGGGGGATCAGATGTCGTTCCAGAACCTGCTGCTCCTGCTCGGCGCAGCGGCGCTGGAGGAGTTCGGAGAAGATTTCCTGCGACGGATCTTCTACGCGCTGTGGGAAGAAGACGAAATAGTCGATGAGGAGCGGGCCGAGAAGCTGCTAGGAGCCGCTCTGGGTGGAGGCGGAAGGGAGTGGCTGGTATCGAGGCCCGAGTTTCAGGAGGATTCACCATGAGAGACTCATTCGACGTACTACTTCTCCCCGGCGACGGCATCGGACCCGAGGTGGTCGGGGCCGCGCGCGAGGTCGTCGACGCAGCGGCGGACCACTTCGGCATCGAGGTGCGCTACGAGGAACGCAGGATCGGCGGCACGGCCATCCGCGAGGAAGGCGAGCCCGTCTCCGCGGAGACCCTGGGGGCAGCCAGCGCCTCAGACTCGGTCCTGCTCGGCGCGGTCGGGCACCCCGACTTCGACGACGCTCCGGTGCGTCCGGAGGCAGGACTGCTGAAGCTCAGGAAAAGCCTCGGGGCCTTCGCCAACCTGAGGCCCGTGGTTGCCATACCGGCGCTCCTCGGCTCCTCGCCCCTCAAGCGCGAGGTCGTCGATGGCGTCGACGTGCTCATCGTCAGGGAGCTGACAGGCGGGGCTTACTTCGGGGAGAAGGAAGAGGGGGAGGAGAGGGCCAGCGACCTCAGCGTATACACGCGGGAGGAGATAGAGCGGGTCGCCCGGGTAGCTTTCGAGGCGGCGAAGCGCCGCAAGCGGCGGGTGACGAGCGTGGACAAGGCGAACGTCATGGCGACGAGCCGGCTGTGGCGCAGGGTCGTATCAGAGGTGGCCGACGATTATCCTGAGGTAGCTCTCGACCACGTCCTCGTCGACGCGGCGGCGATGTTCCTCATTCAGGCCCCGAGGAGGTTCGACGTCGTGCTGACCGAGAACCTCTTCGGGGACATCCTCTCTGACGAGACCGCGATGCTCCCCGGCTCGATGGGTATGCTTCCGAGCGCGTCTCTGGGCGAACCCGGCTCCCCTGGCATCTTCGAGCCCGTCCACGGCTCGGCCCCGGACATCGCAGGAGAGGGGAAGGCCAACCCCTATGCGACCATCCTCTCCGCAGCGATGATGTTCCGCCACTCCCTGGGCCGTCCCGACGTGGCCGAGGCCATCGAGCAGGGCGTCTCCGTCGGCCTGGAGACTCATTTCCTGACCCCCGACGTAGGCGGCAAGAAGACGACCGAAGAAGTGACGAAGGCCGTGAGCAAGTGGGTCGCGGCGGGAGAGGGCGTGGCATGAGCATAAAGCTCTTCGATACGACGCTACGCGACGGTACCCAGCGGGAGGGCGTGAGCCTGACCGCCGAGGACAAGGCTCGCATTGCCCGCGAGCTTGACTCTCTGGGGATCCACTACATCGAAGCGGGCTTCCCCGCCTCCAACCCCAAGGACCTGGAGTTCTTCGAGGGCTTCGACGACTCTGCGCTCTCCCAAGCGAAGCTCGTCGCCTTCACGCGGGCCCGGCGCCCGAACGGCTGGGCCGAGGACGACCCTGCGGTAACGCTCCTACCCTCCCTCTCAGCGCCGGTCGCCTGCATCGTCGCCAAGAGCTGGAAGCTGCACGTGGAGAAGGTGCTGCGGACCACACCCGAGGAGAACCTCGAGTCCGTGCGCGACACCGTCGCCTACCTGGCCGGCACCGGCAAAGAGGTCATCTTCGACGCCGAGCACTACTTCGACGGCTTCCGCGACGACCCCGGGTACGCGCTCGCGGTGCTGCGGGCCGCTGCCGAGGCAGGGGCGACGACGCTGGTCCTCTGTGACACCAACGGCGGGACGCTCCCGACGGAGCTAGGAGCGGTCGTGGCGCGCACGGTGCGGGAGTTCCCCGAGGTGAAGGTAGGCATCCACACCCACAACGACTCGGGGTGTGGGGTGGCGAATGCACTGGTGGCGGTAGAGGCTGGAGCGACGCACGTACAGGGGACCATCAACGGTATCGGGGAGCGGTGCGGTAACTGCGACCTCGTCACGACCATCGCCAACTTGCAGCTCAAGATGGGACTCAAGGTCATGGATGACGAGAGGTTGAGGCGGCTCACCGAGGTCTCCAACTACGTCTCGGAGCTCATGAACCTGACGCCGGACACGCACCGTCCCTACGTGGGGCGCAGCGCCTTCGCCCACAAGGGCGGGCTGCACGTCGACGGTATCTCGAAGGATCCTGCGACCTACGAGCACGTCGCACCCGAGGCCATAGGGAACCTAAGGCGGACGCCAGTCGGGGAGCTCTCGGGGAAGAACTCCATCAGGACCAAGGCAAGGGAGCTAGGGCTCGAGGCCAAGGATGCGACCCAGATCCTCGGCGCCATAAAGCAGCGCGAGTACGAGGGCTACCACTACGAGGCCGCTGACGCCTCGCTCGCACTACTGATACGGCGGACGACGGGAGAGGACAAGCCGCTCTTCGAGCTGGAGACGTTCAGGATAATCTCCGAGAAGCGCGCCGACGGGGAGACGACGACGGAGGCGACCATAAAGCTTTCCGTAGGCGGGCAGCGGGTCATCTCCACAGCGGAGGGTAATGGTCCTGTAAACGCCCTGGACCAGGCGTTGAGGAAAGCTATCGGACCGCACTATCCTGAGCTGAAAGAGATCCACCTCTCCAACTACAAGGTTCGCATCCTCGACGAGCACCGCGCCACGGCGGCAACGACCCGCGTCCTCATAGACTCGACAGACGGCAAAAGGATGTGGGGCGCCGTCGGCGTCTCCGAGAACATCATCGAAGCCTCCTGGCAAGCTCTGGTGGACGGCCTCGAATACGGCGTAAACGGGACGAAGAAGGTGTGATCCTGCACCAATTCTCGTACTACGAGTAACATTCGAGCAGGATCATCCATCAGGATGCTGATGTCATCGCCGTGCACATAAAGGAGATCAGGGCGTGAGCATCAGGACGCTCATGAACCCGAAGGTCAGGGAGATACTCGATGGCCCTTACCCCGATCGGACACCCATGCGATTCCACCGCCGACTACCCGGCTACGAGGAGACTCCACTGGTGGACGCTCCGAAGCTCGCCGGCGCTCTGGGTGTCGGGAGGGTCTTCGTAAAGGACGAATCGAGTCGACTCGGGCTGCCCGCTTTCAAGGTCCTTGGCGCGTCGTGGGCGGTATACAGGGCATTGGAGGAGCATCTTGGGGACGAAGGTTTCGGGGATTGGAAGGAGATAGGGGAGCTCAAGGAGCGTCTCGAAGCCCTGCGGCCGATCTCGCTCGTAGCGGCCACCGACGGCAACCACGGGCGCGCCGTGGCGCGGGTGGCGCGGCTATTGGATCTCGGGGCGAAGATCTTCGTGCCCGGGGACATGGCCACCGCGCGCCGCGAAGCCATAACCAGCGAGGGTGCCGAGGTCATCGTGGTCGATGGTACCTACGATGAAGCCGTCGAGCGCTCGGCCGGAGAAGCCGGAGAGCGCGGGCTCGTGATCTCGGACACGTCCTGGCCCGGCTACGAGCGTATACCCTCCTGGGTGATCGAAGGCTATTCGACGATGCTGTGGGAGATCGACGACGAGTTGGAGAGGAGGGGCGAAGAGGGGCCCGACCTGGTGATCGTGCAGGTTGGGGTCGGCGCCTTCGCCGCAGCCGTGGCCCGCCACTTCCGCAGCCCCCGGATGTCGCCGCGCCCGAAGCTCGTGGGCGTCGAGCCCGTGAACGCCGACTGCCTGCTCGAGTCGGTCGCTGCCGGGCGCATCGTGTCAGTGCCAGGGCCGCACGATTCCATCATGTCTGGTCTCAATTGCGGCAGACCCTCGCTGGTCGCTTGGCCGACCGTATCCAGGGGCATCGACCTCCTCGTTGCCGTGGACGACGAGCCTGCACACGAGGCCATGCGCCTCGCAGCAGAATCGGGCGTCGTGTCTGGCGAGACCGGGGCGGCGGGACTCGGCGGTCTGCTGGAGCTCTTGCGCGTCGAGGGGTCGGAGGTGCGCCGGACGCTTGGCGTAGGCGAGGAGACCCGTGTCCTGCTCTTCAACTGCGAGGGCGCCACCGACCCTGATGCCTACCGGAGGGTAATTGCGGGGTAGCTGGACGACGCTTCTCGCTCCCAGCCTCCGAGATGCTCGATAACTCTGCCAAGTTCGCCCGGAGCGACTGCCGTCGTGGATTTCCGCGTCCGCGGAAATGACGGTTATGCTGTGAGACTACCCTTCGCCGTCGCCAGGGTCGCGCAGTGCCTCACTGGCTTTCTCCACTGTCGAGCCGTCCGCGGTCAGTTGCGGGAGGAGCCGGGCGAAGATGAGGGTGGAGAGGGCTGATTGCTCACCTCCTTCGCCACGGATGAGGACCGGGCGCGGGGCGCGCTGCATGAGACGCTCTCCTACCCCTACCCTGCGGCGGGCGAGTTCGTAGCGGACCAAGGCGCGGTTATCCCTGTGGGCCGGGCCTAGGTGACAGAGGGCCGTAGCCTCGTTGTCCCCTCGGTGAGGTCGGCGCGGCCACGCGTCTCTATCTCCAGGCGCACGCGCTGGGCCTCGGTCTCCTGCTCTACGAGCATGCGCGCAACGTCCTGGCGGACGCGGTTGCGGGCTTCCTTCACCTCGATGAGGCGGGCGTTGCGGTCTTTCTTGGAACGTTCGATTTCCATGAGGAACGTGTCGATGCGTTGCTTGCGGGTCAGCTCCCACTCGCGCTCGTAGGCGGCGAGCTCTTTGGCCACGCGCTCGCGGGTGGCGAGGTGCTGCTGGTACTGGTCGGGGTGTTGCACGTCGGGGATTTTGACGCCGAGGATGCGCACCCCGTAGTGGGCCAGCTGGCGGTTCAGGTACTCCTGCGTGTCCCCGACGTCGTTGCCGCGCAGGTCGTAGGCCTTCTCCGTGCGCACCTGGCGGCTGCGCTGCCGGATCGCATCCTGCACTGCGCTGGAGAGGACGAGGTCGAAGTTCGAGGTGCTGATGACACGTACAAAGGAGAGCGGGTCAACTATCCTGAATTTCAGGAAGAACTCTATCGCCTTCAGCGGCCCGTTCTCCCGCGTCGGGCAGAGGGCTACAGGCGCGAGGTAAGGGATCTCCGTCGCCGTGTCGACGACGAACTCGACCCTGTCCCACGGCCGCCAGAGGTAGTGCCTTCCTGGCGAGAGGGTGCCTTCGATCCTCCCGTAGCGCGAGCGCACACCCGTCGTACCCTGCCCTATCTCGACGATGGCGCCCCGCCACAGCCACAGCAGCGCGAGGAGCATTGTTCGCGCGTAGCCGGCGCCAAAAGCGGTAGGATACAGTGCCTGAGTTCGAGGACACGGAAGGACCTGGCGACGAGTAAGGGTTTAGAGAAAGCAGCCCACACGGGCGGGCGGACGCGCCGGGTCGCGCTCTTTGCCGCTACCGCGCTCTTGCTCCTTGCCCAGGGTCTTGCTGTACTGCTCTTTTTGCGGCACGGGTGGGACGCGCTCGCTTTCCCCTACCCGCTCAACTACGGTGAGGGGCCGCTGCTCGACCAGTCCGTTAGGCTCGCGCAGTTTCAGAACATCTACAGGACCGACCTCACCGTCTCGCCATACGTTGTCTCCAACTATCCTCCACTCTTCATGCTCGCCCAGGTACCGTTAGTGTGGCTGTTCGGGCCCGCACTCTGGTACGGGCGTCTGATCTCACTCCTCAGCGCCGCGGCGGTGGCGCTCTTCGTGGGGCTGACCCTGCACGCGCTGACCAAAGACAGGATCGCGGCGATAGCGGGGGGTCTGATCTTCCCTGCCATGCCCTACGTCGTGCGCTGGTCATCGCTCTCTAGGGTCGACTCGCTGGGGCTGGCGCTCTCCTGGGCGGGACTGTTCGTCGTCGCGCGCTGGCCCGAGAAACGCTGGAGCGTCTTCGTCTCCGCCTTGCTTCTCGTCGCGGCCGTCTATACCCGCCAGACCTACGTCCTGGCCGCACCGCTCGCAGCTTTCATGTGGCTTGCAGCCCAGGGCCAGCGCCGCCGGGCGCTGGAGACGGCCGCTATAGCTGGCGGAGCAGGCCTGGTTGTGTTCGCGCTACTGAACATCTTCACCGGAGGCGGGTTCTTCCTCAACACCGTAACCGCCAACCTCAACGATTTCCGCTGGGAGCGGGTTAGCCTCAACGCCCTCGGGGCCCTCCTTGCCTGCCCGCTGCTCCTGCTCGGCTCCCTCGCGTTTCTCCTGCTTACGCCGCGTAAGGGGAACCGTTCGTGGTGGCTCGTCGCACCTTATCTGCTCGCCAGCATCCCCTCCGCGGTGCTTGTCGGCAAGGTGGGTTCTGACGTGAACTATCTGTTGGAGTTATCAGCGGCGCTCGGCCTCGTAACAGGGGCATTTATTGCCTGGCAGCGCAGGCGTCCGCGGTTGCGTATCGCCCTTATAGCCCTTCTCGCGGTCCAGGTACTGGCGCTCGCACAATCGTCGCAGGTCCCTTCAGGCTTGCAGAACTACGTTACCGAGCAGCGGGGCGAGGTCGCGCAACTATCCCGCATGGTGGCTAGCGCAGACGGACCCGTGCTCACAGACGACTACATGGGACTCCTGCCCCAGCAGGGGCAGTGGATCTACTTCCAGCCCTTCGAGATGACCCAGCTCACCCGCGAGGGCGACTGGGACCAGAGACCGATCCTGAAAGACATCGACGAGGAGAAGTTTCCCCTGATCATGATCTGGAGCCCACCCTTCGCGAGGGAGATAAAGCGTGACAGGTGGACTCCAAAGATGCTCGAAGAGATACACGATCACTACCAGAAGACGGATCGTGTCGCAGACATGGTGATCTACCGTCCGCGGGAATAAGGGGGCGGTTTGTGTAAGGGCGGTTCGAGAACCGCCCCTACGCGTCCTTCGCGACCTCCTCGCCGCGCATGAGATGCTCCAGGCGCTCTATCCGGCCGCGGCTCCCCAGCACGAGGAGCGTGTCGCCGGCGTGCAGACGATCATCGGCCGATGGCGTGGTGTCGAAGTTGCCTTCTGTGGTGCGGATGGCGAGGACTATGGCGCCTGTCCTCTCCCCTATCTCGAGCTCACCGATGGTGTGCTCGGCGATGGTCGAGTGCTCGGGCACGGAGAATTCCTCCAGGCGGAACTCGATGCCTTTCTCGCCGCGCGTGACGACATCCAGAAAGTCGACGACGAGGGGCTGCGTGGCGAGCGAGGCGAGCCGCCTGCCGCCCACGGCATAGGGTGAGAGCGTACGGTCGGCCCCCGCTATCTCCAGCTTGGCCGCCGACTCCTCGGAAGAGGCGCGGGCGACGATGTGCAGCTTCGGGTTGAGCTTACGTGCTGAGAGCACCACGAAGACGTTGTCCGCGTCTGAGTCGACGGCCGCGATAAGTCCACCCGCGCGCAGGATGCCGGCCTCCTCGAGAACCTCATCATCAGAGGCCTCTCCGAGCAACGCGAGATTACCCTCGGCCAGGCACTTCTCAAGGACATCCTGGTCCTGTTCAACGGTCACGAAAGGCACATCGTCAGCCGCGAACTCGCGGGCGACCTGCTTTCCGACCCTGCCGTAGCCACACAGGATGTAGTGGCCGTTTAGCCTGCCGATCGCCGCCTTCACACTTCTCCTTCCAAAGTAGCCCCGCACCGTTCCTTCGACCACCAGCTCAACGGAGGATACTGCAGCGTAGAAAAGTGTGCCCACCCCCGTTATCAGGAGGAGCATGGTCCACAGCTGCCCTGATGCGTCGAGCACGCGAACTTCTCTGTATCCGACTGTGGTAAGGGTGATCACGGTCATGTAAAAAGCGCGTCGGTAAAGCTCCATCCCTCGAAGACCATGTACCCAAGCACGCCTACAGTCGTAATGATTACCAGCGCCACAACGGCGCTTTGCACCGCCGCAGCGCCAGCCGTGGCTCGTACGACCTCCTCTCCTGGAGGCTCCTGTTATCGGATCTCCTGCGCTCGTCCTCCGCCACAGGCGCAAATATAGTCGAGCGACTTGCCTCCCTCGGTCGGACGGCTCACAAAGCCAGCACCTCCGCCCGCACTTCGGCGTCCTCTGCCCACAGTAGCGCGAACGTATGCTCCGGCTGCCGCCGCCTGTCCGTCGGGCTGCCGGGGTTGAGCAGCAGAAACCCTTCCTCGTCCTCTAGCCAGGGGATGTGCGAGTGCCCGAAGACGACCACCCGCGCCTCAGGGAAACGCCGCCTCATCCTGCTGCGACGCCCCTTCTTCTGGCCGGAGTCGTGGATCATGGCAACCCTCACGCCACCAAACTCGAACTGGAGCACATCAGGCAGCTTGGTTTCCGGAGGGTCGAGGTTCCCCCGTACCGCGCGAACGGGGGCGTAAGTCGCCATCTCGCTGAGAAGCGTGGGATCCATCAGGTCGCCGGCGTGCAGGATCAGATCTGCCCGCTCCAGGTGAGGTAGCAGGTTCTGCGGCAGAGCTATGACGCGACGCGGTATATGCGTGTCGGCGATGACGGCGGCGAGCGGGCTCATCCGGCCTGAGAGGTGCAGGAGCACCAGGAGCTCCTACACAGCATGCGCGTCCTGCGAGGACTCGCAGGAGAACTAGCGCTTACCCGGGACCTCCGACATTCAGTGGGGTTAATCTCTGTGTGCACTCTCAGGGTATTGTAATCGGCCTTACCTCGAAGCCACGCTTCTCCTCTATCGGGACAGGACTTCCCACAATCTTGCATACGGACCTCCGAAGAGGTGCTTTCCACAAGCTTCGGTGAACAAGAGGCTGCAAGTCTGCCTGCCCACCCTTTGAGTAAGGAGCGAAGCGCAGCCATAAAGAGACGTGGGCCGGCTGCAGGGTCTCCCTGACCACTAAGACCAGTTCGTCGTTCAGCGCGTCCAGGTCCGTCTCGTCGCGCAGGCTGGCAGAGAAGGCATCGAGGGTCTTTGTGACGTCGTACTTCCTGCGGTAGAAGCGCCTGTCGATAAACGCCTGAATGCGCCGTCTAAGCGGGCTGAATAACGCTGCTATCACGAGCGTGGAGACGACTATGGCGAGTTGAGGCTGCTGCTGTTGGTCTGTGAGCGCCCGGAACACGAGCTGGGTCGTCGCCACCCCGCTGAAATACACCAGCGCCAACGTCACCGCGAGGGGACCGTAGACCAGGGTGCGGTTGATAATGAAGTCTATCTCGTAGAGGCGGTAGCGGAGGATCGCTATGCTCACGGCAATCGGCAGACACACGAGGGCCTCCATACTGAGTTCGAACGAGATCTTCCCCAGCCACCCCAAGCTGGTCACGTCCGAGATAGTGCCGGCGACGAGTGAGCCGCCGATCAATACCACGATAACGTAGACGAACAACTTCATCTGCTGGCGCTCGACCCCGCGCGAGCGACGGAAGTGCACCCCCACCGACGCTACCGCTCCGGTGGCTGCGACAAGGAAAAGACCCTCGATCGCGCCGAATATCGGGAGGTCCTCGCCAAGACCTTCGATCCCTATGGGGTTGGCGATCCCTCTACCGGGAACTTCGTTTATGGGCAGGGTCTCTATGAGTGCCCTGGGTAGAACGATGTCAAGCGTCGCGACCCCCGCGAGCAAGGCGACAGGGAGCCAGCGAGAGGAGAGCAACCGCCCGTGGGGGAAGAGCATGGGCAGGTAGATCAGGGCCAGCGCGAGCATCAGGAGCCAGTACCAGGTTGCGGCCCACGCACCGAAGACGGCGAGGGCCTCGGGGCGACCTCGGGTGGCCACTACGTAAGATGCGTAGGTGCCACCCACGTTGAAGATCGGCACCATGAGCCCGATGGTGGCCATGATCCAGCCGATGGCGTTGGTAGGCCGCCTGGCCACAAGCAGCGCCCCGACCACCGCGAAGGCACCGAACCCTGCACTGAACATCACGCTCTCCACGTTGTCGACCACTGCGTGTTCGTTCCACAAGCCGGCACTATATGTGAGGAAGTAGCCCACGCAAGTGCCAATGACGTACAAGGGCACGATCAGCCACCCCGCTACGCGCGCAACGATAAACAACGTGCGACGACTCATACCACCGACTTCTTGCCCCTGTTCTCTCGGCCCTTCAGTCACAGCACCAATCTACAGCACTACCGTCTCCCAAACGTTACGATGACAATCCTGTGGTAAGAGAGCGAACCTCCGAGATCGACCATGAAGATCGGCACTTTCGCCCTGGCATCGTC
This sequence comes from Rubrobacter sp., assembly GCA_035640175.1. Lineage (GTDB taxonomy): Bacteria > Actinomycetota > Rubrobacteria > Rubrobacterales > Rubrobacteraceae > Rubrobacter_D. The sequence goes on from DASQWQ010000066.1 coordinate 12,976, forward strand.
CGAGTTCCAGAAGTCCCACTCCTCTTGCGAGATGATCTTGCGAGATGAAGTAGCGGGCATCGCCGAAAACGAGTCGTTCCTCCTCATCCAACTTGCCGCCGAGGTGGTCAGGGTGGGCGTGGGTGGTGATGACCGTGTCGATCTCGGAAGGTTCGATTCCTGCAGCTTTCAGGTAACGGAAGCTCCCGCCGTTCGTCATTCAGCTCCTCAATCCAACCTCAATATCCCGACGGTCGCCGGAAATCACCCGTTAGTTCTGACAAAGACTCGGCGATATCCAGAAGCCGCTCATCATCCCAGCAGCGGGCCAGGATTTGCAGCCCGAAAGGTAGACCCTGATTGTCGACTCCGGCCGGGATGACAACCATCGGGCAGCCTGAAACCGCAGATAGGGCATAGGGATATTCTCGTGGTACGCTGAGTTCCTCGCCGTGCCGTTCGGCCGTATTGGTTCCGGCCGGCATTATGGGCACATCCCAGCCGGTGAAGAATTCATTCCAGGCCCTGATCATTTCGTCACGGCGATGCAGGACTGTCAGGTACGCTTCTAGGGAGTCGCGCTCTTTCGGGGTCACGCTCGCTTCCTCCGAGAATGCAGTAGGCTCCTCTGGGAATGTACCGGCCAGCAGGTCGAAGAGTTCCTCGCCGAGCTTGTACTGGTGTATTAGGTTCACTTCAGGCATGCTCCGTTCGACTATGGCACCCTCTCCTGCAAGCTCCCGTATCAGGCTTTCCACCGCGGTACGGATCTCATCCTGGGTGTCGCTCCCGGGGAACTCCGACGACCAGGCGACGTGGAGGTCAGCCATTTTGGGCCGCTCGAGATCGCGCCACACGACGGGTGACACATGGGTGTCGAGCCCGTCGGGTCCGGCGAAGACGCGCAGCGCGAGGCGCAGATCCTCCACACTCCGCGCCATGGGACCGGCGACCGACATCACGCGGAACTTGCGAGCCGGATCTAGGACGAACACACCACTCATGGGGACGCGGTGCTCCGTGGGACGCATCCCGTAGACGCCGCAGTAGTGGGACGGCTTCTGGATCGAACTCAGCGTGTCCAGGCCGACGTCGAGGGAGGTAAAGCCCGCGGCGAGCGCGGCGCCGACACCGGCGCTCGAGCCTCCCGGCGTATGCGCGAGATCCCAGGGGTTGTTGGTTCTGGCGAATACAGAGTCGGGCCAGATCTCGGGACCGTTGGTCTTACCCAGGAGGATAGCTCCGGCCGCCTTGAGCCTGGCCGCGACGGTACCGTCCTCTTCCGGGACGTAATCCGCCAGAAGGGCTAATCCGCCCCAGGTGGTACGCATGCCCGAGGTGGAGTGGGCATCCTCCAGGGTGATCGGTAAGCCGTGGAGCGGGCACCACTCCTCCCCCTGCGCGAGCGCCGCGTCCGCTTCCTGAGCCTTGACTCTGGCGCCGTCCTCGTCGAGGGTCACGGTAGCATTCAAGTCCGGGTTGTGGCGGGCGATCTGGGCCAGGTAGGCCTCTACGACCTCTAACGACGACACCTCTCGTCGCCGTATAGCCTCCGCCAGCACGTGCGCGGGCGTGAAGACACCCTCGGTCACAATAGGATGGCCTCCTTTCCCCGACACAGTCGTAACAATGGCATCGTACCCCGAGGAGAACGAAAGGCAATTCGGCGACGATGCGCACCCGCGGAACCCCCGAGGGGTGCGAGGGTCGTGTCAGCGGGCGTGGCGCCCGTAGGCTTCGAATTCGGGACCGAGGGACGCGGCGAAGACCTTACGCAACGCCCTATCCCCGCCTGCTCTGGGTACGAGGAAGTTGGGCTGGGCGTAGTCGAGGATGATGAACGGGACAGGACGGACCTGAATCACATCGTCCCCGTACAATGTGATCTCCGCGAAGATCCCCGTCGAGGTTTCTTCCGACCAGGACTGGTCGAGGAGGAAGTTGCCGACGCCGTAGAAGATCGGCTTGCCCTCGTACACCTCGATCCCCTTTGGCCAGTGGGCGTGGCCCCCTATTACGAGGTCGGCTCCGGCGTCAAGGGCGGCGTGCGCGAGATCCACCTGTCTCGGCTCTGGGGTCGCGATGTACTCCTTGCCCCAGTGCGGCATCACGAAGATCAGGTCGACTCTAGGCCGCAAGCGCTTTATATCCTCCTCCATGACGTTCTGAAGGAGTGGTGCAGTGCCAGGAGCCGTCTGGGTAGCCCAGGCCCAGCCGTAGGAGGGAACGTCCAAATATGAGAGGACACCGACCTTCGTACCACCGAGGTCGAATACCATGGGCTTGCGAGCCTCCGCAAGATCCATACCTGCCCCTGCGTAGGCTATTCCGGCGTCATCCAGGTGTCCCATCGTCTCATCCAGCCCTGAAGTCCCGGCATCCAGAATGTGGTTGTTGCCCAGGGTAACGCCGTCCAAGCCGGCCTGATCCAATACCGGCATCAACCGTAGATCGCCCGTGAAAGTCGTCGCGTCGGGGTGCCAGACGGCGTCTCTTATGACCGGGTTCTCGAAGTTCGCGAGCGTAAGGTCGGCGCCCGACAGGTAGGCTCTGACCGCGCCCGCTCCCCCTGTGCGCCGGGCCGTAAACTGGTGGATGATCCCCGTCTCCGAGTAGGCGCTCTGTTCGGGCACGCGACTCGTTACTGCGGCGTAGCCCCCGTCGAGCGGGAAGTCGGTCCCCATTCCCTTCTGGATGACCATGTAGTTCTGTCCACGGTCGAGCACTATGTCGCCCCCAACCACCACGCGCCGCAACTTTTCGGGATCAGGGACCGTCGCGCCCTCCGGCCTCAGCAGATAGTCTCCGCTGCGGTCCGCATCAAGCAGCGGCCCACCGTCTACGGACAGGGCCTTGACCCTGGGGCCGACCTCGTACCAGGGTACGAGCCCGAGCGCCTCGGGAGTCTTGCTCACGTAGTCGACTACGGCGTCTCCCGAATCGAAGCCCTTGAATCTCGGGCTGCCTACGAGTCCAGCGGCCTCCTCACGGTACCCTCGCCCGACGGCCAATCCTCGTGTCCCCGAGAGTTCTTCCATGCTCACGTTCTCCGCGGTCGAGCTCAGGTGGGCGATGGGAACGAAGGCCGCCCGTGTTTCGAAGCGGCGAGCGCTTTTCTTGCCGTCGCTGGCATCTTCGGTTCGGGCGTTGCCGGTTTGCCCTCCGCGCGTCGCGCCGCCCCGCTGGCCTTCATCGGTTCGTCGGCTCCCGTCGGACTGATCTTTGGACCCCTCAGAGGAACAGGCGACCAGCAGCGAAAACAGGGAGATCATGACGGCGATCACAGCCATCATCACCGGTGCGCGGAGCGTCCCCTTCGAGTGTTTCTCTCCCCCCATCCCCAATCCTTTCACAGCCATACTTCTTTATCAACGGAGCGACCAGAGATCCCGGACTTTGCCCTAGTATAGGACGCAAGAGGAAGCACGTTACAAGGCGGGTGACGCCAGCAGGAGGGGTTTCGAGCCTGGGGCCGATTCGAACTCGTCGCAACCTGGATCACCCCCAACATAGGAATCGGAGACGAATATCTCAAGCGCGTCCTCGGGTAGCTCTATTACTAACGCCTAATATAAACCTGGGTCCTACCCGCCGCCCACAGTACGCTCACCCGTGAGATAGGCTCCACGGGAGGCGAGGGGAAGTCAGGCGCATACGCTCCGTGGGCTACGGTACACCGACCACGCTCCGACCTTCCCTCCCAGCGGCCCTGTACTCGTCTTCCGTTGCAACCCAGATCATGACCTCTCCCGTGTCGGCCGTCCAGGGTTCCGAAAGCGCCCTGAAGCCCTTGCGCCACGTGCCATCTTCGATACGCAGGTCTACGTACTGTCCCGGGTCGGGGATGCGAGGTGTCCTCTTCAGAAGAGGGAGCCCCGCCCGCTGTGCCGAGCCCCCTAACCGAACCACCCGCGCCCCCCAGAGATTTGTCTGGCACCCGCCGAAGGCCTCCTTCTTGCGGGATCGAGCCAAGCATATCCTGACAGGGCGGCGAACACTATCCCTAGCAACACGAGCGGCTCGTCCCATCCGGCAGGTGCTAATGCGGCCAAGAATCCGTATAGCGCAAGCACAGCGAAGATGGGGGGCCACATCCCCCACTTCGGCGGACTAGGTCGACGCCGGTACGCCAGGTAGGAGAGAACGACTGCGGCCATGATCGCGACGACATAGGGCACGCGGGTCATAGTAATAACAACGACTTCGTACACAGCCCTATACGCCGCCTCGTGCGCGAGCTCTACCCTCGAACACACGCCGCCACCAGGAGCGTCCGGAGCCGTTAATAGCGCCGTTCGCCGGGGACCGGGCTAACTCTGCAGCAGCTTCTATGGCCGTGTACCGACGCTTCAATGTCTTATACCTTCTCGCAACCCTACGCGTGGCACCTTGTCGCATTCCTTTTAGGTATGGATGATACCCGCTCCACAGGAGGCTTGCGATAGCCCACGAGATGGGGTACACGCCGTCCGCCACTGGCACGAGATATCGTGATCCCTAACCTTTAACCACTGGCCCCCGGAGATCGTGGAGGCATCTTCGCTGATTACTGTGAACATCCCCATCGGCATCGCCCTGCGCCGGATTGACGGACCCGCCGGTCACAGGCCCCGCCATGAAGCCCCCGACCGCCAGGACGAATCTGACCGCAATGGGGGTAATCGCAGCTGTAGCTGGAAACAGTCCGAAAAGCCTCGGGGGCGTCTATGGTATCGCCCAAAGAACCGCCAAGAAGGCTCCTTTCAACCCCTTCGCCCTCCTCATAGCGGCTAAATCCACGCTCGGTGTGGGAGGCTAGGCATCATCAAGCGGTGGAGCGTTAGAAGCCTCCCCCACCGAAGTCTCCTCCACCGAAATCCCCTCCGCCCCAATCGCCGCCACCGAAGTCTCCGCCTCCCCAATCACCGCCGCCCCAGTCGCCGCCGCCGGGAGCTCCGGCATCGAAGGATGAAGGGTCGGCCATATACATGTAATCGTTGTCCAGGGCCTCGAAGAGCAGCAGCGCGGTGAGCCAGTCTCCCCCGAAGAAACCATAGCGAGCGCTCCCCAATTGGTACTCGTATTCCCTGAGCCTCTGGCGCTGGTAGGGATCCATGAGGTGCTCGTTCGCCTTCGCCTGCGCCAGACGGGCTTCGAGCTCCTGGAGCTTCTCCTCCCCCTCACGTTTCTTGCGGTCGGCTTCCGCCGTGGCCGCCTTCAGCCGCCTCGGCGCCTGCATGGTCTTCCGGGCAAGCTCGGCGGCTTTCTGCAGCAAGGAGCGAGCTTCGGTGAAGCGGCCAGACGACGCGGCTCGACCTGCCTGGTCCACATACCCTTCGGCTTCGAGCAGGCCAGAGGAGAGCTCTCCTGGATTCGGAACCTCTCCGAGCGCGGCCTGACCAAACTCCCCAAGCGCTCCCTCGTGGGCTCCACGATACTCTTCGAGGGTCTCTCGCGCCCGTACTAGCGCCCCTTCCGTCGCGTAGCGTTCGTCGGGGAGTGCGTCGCGTGCTGAGATATTGTCTTGCAGCGCCTCCTTGTGCCCGCGGGCCCGCTCCGCGAGCGCCTCCACCTCCGCGAGGCTCTGGCGGGCATCGAACTCGTCCCGGCGGGAGGCACGATCCGCGGCTTCCCGTGCCAGCCGCTCGTATTCCGGGCGCAGATTCAGAGCTTCAACGGAGACGCCCTCGGCCCGTGCGGTCTCCTCGGCCTCTTCGGCCGCCTGTATCTCCTCCTTTGCCGCACGGAGATTGCCTTCCAGAGCCTCGTCGGCAGCCCTGTAGTCATCCATGGTTCTCTCAGCCTCGTAAAGTTTCTGCATAGACTCTGCGAGGAGGTTGCGCCCGCGCTCCAGACGCTCGCGCGCCCAGATGGGGTCGGAGTTGAGCCGGGATGCGGCCTCATCGAACTCTTTGGCGAAACCGGTAGTCTTGGCGTCCAAGATCCTCGTCTCTACCCACTCCTCCGTTCGCTGATCCAACAGCGGACGCTGGGCCTTTAGGTAACCTGAGACGAGCCGCTCCTTCTCGCCGAACTCGTCCAGGTGGACGGTGAGGTCGGCGAACTCTTGCTCAGCGCTCTGGCGCTCTTGTTCGATGCGTCGTTTGTTGGCGCGCCGGTTCCTGAACAATAGAAGAGCCCCTACCACCGCCACCAAAAGAAGGAGAAGACCGCCTCCCTGCAGACCGCCCGTACCTGCATCAGAGTTGTTTTGCGCATCCTGTGCCGCAGGCTCACCCTGGATCTCTCGTGCTCCAGCTACGAGCCCAGCGGCGAAGTCTCCCTCCTGAAAGTCCGGGACCATTGTATTGTATGCGTCCTGCGGGAAGTTGTACGTCGTGCCCCAGCCATCGTTCGTGGCAACCACGACTACCCCGGCATCCTGCGGGACTTGCGCCTCGGTGGCCTCCTGGGTCAGTAGTTCCTGCCGCGCCTCCTGACCATCCACCCCCTTGTTCGGTACCAGGAAGGCGTAGAGCGGCTCTCCTGTCTCCTGTTGCGCTGAGTCGAAGGCCTGCTGTACGCGCTGCTCTTCGGGACCGCTGAGTACTCCGGCCTCGTCGTAGACCGTATCCGAGCCTTGGGCCGCTGCGAGCGCGGGGAAGATCGCGAGCGCGACAACGACCGCAAGTCCATACACAGGCGCCGCTGTTCTTCTCAGCACACCGATCAACTCACGGAAGATTATACCCGTGCGGGTAGTCGCCGAAGCCTTGGGGCCAGCTACCGCGAGAAAGCCATCCTGGCTGGTGCTTGCCCGCGACGTAAGAGACAAGCCGAACAGGGTCCGGTGGCGCGCATGAGCAACGACACGCTCGGAGCGTTGCCCGAACCCTTTCTCGGACGGTTTCCGAAGGTCCATACTGGGAAGGTCACAGGAATCTAATCCCGCTCTCACCGTGCGCTCAACCTGTCCTCACGTTCGCTTGCAATGCTGCTTTCAGGCTTCACGTACACGAAGGCCTGTGAAAGGGGCTGATAAAGGGACCGACGAACGAGGAAGGGCAGGAAAAAGGCGCCGCGCGGAAGACTGCGAACGGCAGCGATCGAAGAGGAGGAACGCTGGATGGGAAGCGTGCGAGACCCCTGATGCGTGGTGTGGTGGCACACGCGCTGGCGACGAGTCTGGCAGTGGCGGGCGCATGTGGGGCCAGTACGACGGCAGAGAAGGCTTCGGCGGCGAAGGGCACGAACCAGGAGGTCGGCGTCGAGGTCACCGACAAGACGAAGATGATAGCCAATGGGATCGAGACCCGCGTGGTACGCGACACGGTCACCGAGAACGGCGCGCCGGTCGAGATCACCGACGACTGGTACGCCCAGGACAAGGCCGGGAACGTCTGGTACCTCGGCGAGTGGCGAAGTAGATCTGGGCGTGGCGCTCTAGCAGCACTGAAGAGATTGTTCTCTGAGAGTGCACCTTTGCTACGAGGTTGAATAAGAAACATCCTCCGCAGTGCCCCTACCGTGCGCAGAGAAGAGGTGCGATGATTCGGATCTGGATTGCCTGGCGAACAAGGAGGTCCTTCGGATGAGCGTCTACGTCTTGGTCGGAGGTGGTTGGCTTGGGGGCTGGTGTTGGCAGAGAGTCGCCCGTCGGCTCAGAGAGGAGGGTCACGATGCCCATCCGGCCACCCTCACCGGTCTAGGCGAACGGGTGCACCTAGCCTCTGCCCAGGTCGACCTCCAAACCCACATCACCGACGTGGTCAACGTCATAGAGTTTGAGGATCTC
>DASQWQ010000067.1:0-3691 GCA_035640175.1 Rubrobacter sp.
TGCAGGACTCCCACGAGCCCCTGAAGACCCAGGACTCCTCGGGTCCGGCATCTACGGAGCCCGTGATGTGCAGGAGCTTCTCGCGGGCCTTGCCCTGGATCTCACGCCACAGCTCGTAGGCGCGCCTGAGGAGCAGCACGTAGGAGGGATCTTCGTAGTAGGCCAGGCGGATGATGCGCGTGTGCCCGTGCGAGGAGCCCATCGCGTGCGGTATTCCGAACCGCTCCAGGCCAAGCACCCGCCTGCCCCTCCTTGCGAGGTAGTAGGCGGTGGCGCTACCCATCCCCCCCACGCCGACGACGATGGCATCATAGCGACCGGAGTACTGGACGTTCACTATCTGGTGTTCCCGTTCGGGGACTGTCTCACAGGCGTCCTGGCGTTCGTCAGCCGCGCCGGCTCGGGGACCAGTTCGGAGAGCTGGTCGTCCTGGTGGGGTCTGGCCCTGACGCGGGCGTTTTCAGGATCGAAGAAGGGCGTCTGGGCGACCCTGGCGGGGACGGGCCGCCCGCCCAACTCGACGATCAGGTTGTTGCCGGGCCAGGAGTGGGCGGTGTCCACATAGGCCATGGCCAGCATCCTACCGACGGTGTGCCCCATGGCGCTCGAGGTGACGCGTCCGACCTGCCGTTCGCCGGGCATGAACTCGTCCTCGTGCTCGCCCGCCTCGGCCCCTGTCTCCACGACTTCCCTGAAGGTGGCGACATCGGCGATGCCGTAGACCCCTGCGCCCGCGGCGGCGGGGACCTCGCTCTCCAGGGTCAGGCCGACCCAGCGTCTCTCCAGGCCACGTTCCTGGACCCGAAGCAGGGCCTCGCGGCCGACGAAGTCGCGCTTTTCGAACCGGACCCACCGACCGAGGCCTACGTGGAAGGGGGTGTCTTCCTCGCTTATGTCGGGGCCGTAGAGAGGAAGACCCTTCTCGATGCGCAGGGACTGCATGGCCTCGAGGCCGTAAGGCTTCAGGTTGAACCCTTGAGATGTCTGCAGGATATGCTCCCACAACGTTGGGGCCTGATCTGCGGGTGTGTACAGCTCATAGCCCAACTCACCGGTGTAGCCTGAGCGTGAGATGAGCAGCTCTACCTCCCCGATCCGGCACGGCGCGAACCGGAAGAACCTTAGCTCATCGAGGTCCACGCCTTCGACTACAGTCTTGAGGAAAGCACGCGAACGTGGTCCCTGGACCACAGGCAGGGCGACGGCTGCGGTCAGGTCGGTCACGTAGGCGCTGGAGCCGACGGCGTGCTCGGAGATCCAACGAAATGCCTTCTCGCGCGGCCCTGAGCTGGTGACGACCATGAAGTGCTCGTCGTCGAATTTGTAGACGGTGACGTCGTCTACGATGCCGCCCTCTTCGTTGCACATCGTCGAGTACCTGAGCTGCCCAGGCTCCATGTCCTGAACCTCGTTCACCAGCACTCGTCTCACCAGCCGCTCGGCGCCGGGCCCCTTGATGTCCACCTCGCCCATCGTCGAGAGATCCTGCATCCCGACGTTCCTGCGCACGTTCAGGTGCTCCTCTAAGGACGAGGCGTAGGAGGTGGGGAACATGAAGCCCCCGCCGCCCTTGACCAGGTTCCTGGCCGAACGGCGGTGGAAGTCGTAGAATGGCGTCCTTCTCTCCGGCATGAACTACCCCTCTCTTAGAGATTTTGTTTGTAAACTATACTGCAAGCCACTGCCACGTTCATCCTCGTCCATCGCCTTGTATGGCCCGCCGCACGGTCGCGGCGGTCATATCGACGAGCCTGTTCGCCCGCCCGAGCCGCTCGTCCTCCACGTTCGCAGAAGACAGATTGATCTCGGCCAAAGCCGCTGCCGCGCGTACCCCCACCTCGGCGAGTAAGACTGCCGTCATCGCGTCTCCCTCGAGGTTGGGGTTGCCCTCCTCCACCAGCCGGGCCGCGATTGCCGCGACCTCGTTCCCGACTTCGGCGATGGCCAACGGCACATCGGCGGCCCCCGAGAGAGCATCCCTGATGCGTTTCGTACGGGTCTCAGGGTCAGGTTCGCGCGGGAGGTGGTAAGCGTCGAGGACGCGTCCGTAGGACTCTGCATCGGCCCTGGCGAGAGGTGCGACCCTTCGCCTCGAGACGTCCGCACGGTCGGCCAGCTCGGGAGCATCGGCTAATTGGTCGGCGGACAAACGGGCGGACATGCCCGACAATGCGGCGGCGAGGGCAACGGCTACGGCGGCCACGGAGCCCCCGCCGGGAGCGGGCCCGCCAGAGGCTACGCGGTCGAGGAATTCCCCGAGCGAAAGTTCCAGATAGTCCGGTGTGGTGTTTTCTGGCGACAAAGCCATCCTTCTGCCGGCCGGTCAAGGGGAGGTTTCTACGCGCTCCAGCATCTCACGCCGCCACGCCTCGGTCCTCTCCACCTCGTTGAAGGTGTAGATATGGAGGCCCTGGACGTTGCTGTCGGGGTCCGTGATGCCTGGCTTCAGGCCTTCGATCAGACGGTCGGGGCTGTAGCCACCGGGCAAGAACAGCTTGAGAAGCCAGTTACGCTGTCTGTTCAGGTAACGCGCCGACTCGCCGAGGCCGATGCTCGCGGAGATCCGCACGAGCTTCTGGCGGTTCACGTAGCCTGGCATCCCTACCCGGATCGGCAGTTTCACGCCCCGCAACCACACCCGCCGGGCCCAGTCTGAGATTACCTCCGGGTCGAAGCAGATCTGGCTGATGATGTAGGTGGCGTAGGGCGCCTTTTCGTACATAGCCTGGATCGTCATCTCGTCGCTGATCTTGGGGTGGCTCTCCGGGTAGCCAGTGATGCCGACCTCGTCGAGGTCGTGCCCGATCTCCGACATCGCCTGGAGCAACCCGGCCGCACCCTCGAACTCCCCGGCGGGCTCATCGACGTCGCCGGCGACGACGAAGGTGTCCCTTATTCCGGCCTCGCGCAGCGTCTGCAGGATCTCACCCAGTTCCGACCTGTCCCGGATGAGCCGCGCCGAGAGGTGGGGCGCCACGCCGAAGCCGTGTCCCGCCAACCGCTCGGCGAGCTCTACCGTGGCCCAGGTTCCCTTACCCGGCGAGGCCGTAACCGTGAGCGCTATGTCCTTTGGGACATGCTCGACGACTGATCTCTCCGTCCCTTGGAGGGGTATCACCTCGTAGCCGGGATGCCGGAGAAACTCTGCCAGCCTCCGGTTGGCCCGCTGTCTCTCTTCGGTGTTCTGCCCCGTCGACACGTTCTTCCCCACCCCCGGCCCACGTCGTCGCTTTTCTCGGTCCCCTACGACGCGCTGGCGGCGCCCAGGTTCTGCTCGGCCCGCTCCGGTTTGAAGAAGACGCGGTCGGCCACGGTGGCCGAAACCGTCTCCTCGGGCCGTTCGACCTCGAGCTCGGTTCCCAGCTCGCTGTACTCGACGGGCACCATCGCGTAGCCGATGTTCTTCTCCAGACGAGGCGAATAGCAGGCTGAGGTAACCTTGCCGATCCTCCCGCCCTCCTTGTAGACCGGGAAGTAGTCGATCATGGAGCCGTCGTTGTAAGACCCGAGGTTGCTACCCCCTAGCTCGACGCCGACCAGTTTGCGGCTGACGCCCTCCTCGCTGATCCTCTTCAGCGCCTCTTTGCCGATAAAGTCCTGCTCCTGGGTCAGCTCCACCATCCACTTGTAGCCGTATCCAACCTCGTAGGGATTGGTGTCGTACCACATGTCGCAACCCAGGGCTAGGATG
>DASQWQ010000068.1:0-3421 GCA_035640175.1 Rubrobacter sp.
GTGCCGCCAGCTGCAGCTCGGCGAAGATCTTCTCCAGACCGGCGGCGTCCGGCAACTCCGCCGCCTGTCGCCGGAGTTCTTGCCACGAGGTACGCACGCTCGAGACGTTCAACGGGGGCACGTCAACCGTATCGGCCAGCACGCCTGAGGTGCCCTCCAGCGCGTTCAACAGCTCCTCGAAAGATGCCACCTCCGCGTCCGCCGCGAGTACACCTGCATCTCGTAACTCCGTGACCAGCGCCCGCAGGTACACCTTAGTCCCCCCGATCAGGTCGGAAGCCCCTGCCAGGAGCCACAGCGGCGACCAGCCGACCGCCACAAAGCTGCTCAGCTCGACCGCGTTACCGGCTGTTTTGCGTACCAGAAGCTCTCGCACGGGCATCTGTTGGGCTGGGTAGACGCCCTCCACGCCGCCCACCAGCTCGATCGTGATGCGCAACAGCCGTCCGGCTATCGCTTGGTATAGCTTGGATCGACGAACCGCAAACGGTAGCATCACCTCGCTCGCCTCGTATACTAACCCGCCCGTCAACGCAGCTCCCGCTCGAGTGGTTCGCTCGGGAAGGGATACCAGGTACGAGCGCGACAGTACAGATCGAGCTCCCGTTTTGACGTTCATATCGTTCATTGTGCGTCTCCATTGGTTTTCAATCACTTTCTGATCAGTGTTCAGCCAATAGTCATGCCGTTGTGCGCGCACTATAAGCCGGCCCACGAACCGGCACATGAGGCGGCGGATCCAAATCGGCTGCTCCTGTGGGCTGATTTGTGATCGCCAGGAGGCTCTGTTCCGCTCTCTACTCTGCTACCGCCCTCAACTCACAAGTAGCACAACACTGCCTACGCGCAGACAAGCCCCGCAATCCACCGTCGTAAGCATGGTGAATGGCCGGCCGTTACCTACAGCAGAGATCATAGTAATTGACCCTGTAGAGGAGAGCACCTGACCCATCACCTCGACCAAGGTCTCACGGTTCCGAGCCTCGGCCTTGCGTAAGAGGCCCTTGATCTTCGAAAAAGCTTCCTCAATGGGGTTCAGGTCCGGAGAGTACGGTGGCAGGTAGAGTAGCTCGCACCCCCGCTGCTCGACTAGCTCGCGCACCCTCTCCGTCTTGTGGGCGCTGAGATTATCCGTGATCACAACCTGTGCGGGCCTCAGATTCGGAGCCAGCACCCGCTCTACATAAGCCTCGAAGACCCCAGCGGTGGTGGCACCCTCTATCGCCAGAGATGGCCCCATACCCGAGAGTGTCATGCTCGAAAGCAGCGTGGTGTTCGGCCCACGATTGCGAGGCACACGAACATACGCCCTTTCTCCTCTTGGTGAGTAGGCGTAGAGAGGGGCGAGCGAGGTGTTGGCACCCATCTCGTCTACGAACACCAGTCGCTTTGGATTTACCTTCTCGGCGACCATCACTCTCCAGGCAGCTCTTCGGAACTCGTCTCGTTCCAGCGCCCCCACAGCCCCTTTTTCCTGCTGAAGCCAAGACGCTTCAACCACCGACGCAGGGTAGGCTCGCTCAGGGTCTTGCCCGTTAGGTGCTCCAGAAAGCGCCGCCTCTCTTTGACGGTGGCCGCCGGGCGCTCCCTGACGTCCTCTTCGAGGAGCCTTGTGGCACTCTTGTCGATCTTGGAACTCTTCCTGGCCTCTTTTTCGCAGCCAGCGTGTGGCTCTGAGAGGCCATCTTTGCGTAGCGCTTTACCGAAGAGAGGCTTATGTCGAAGAGGCAAGCAGCTTGAGCTTTGGGCATCCCACGGTGGACGGCGGTTACTACCTTGCGGCGTAGGTCTTCAGAGTAGGCTCTCATCCTTCCATGATTGCACCCGGGGTAATACCTTTGATCAACGCTGTAACGATATCCCTCTGTTCCTGGTCCACTACCACCTCCCTCCCGTACAGCCGTCCGACCTCTAGCTCCTCTATGTTGAGGCGTTCGATCCTGCCCCTCTTTACGGTGAGCACCCGGATCGTCAAAGCGCCGATCGCCAGAGCACCGTTCGCGGTTACTCATCCACCGCCAGTGCCCAAGACCCACAGCCCCGATCGTCATCCGCCCTAGCGCCACCCGTGACCCGGAGGGGAAGGACTTCGCTCGTGCGAATAGCCTTCCCGGCGGCGATGAAACAGTTCACACAGGTGACGCCAGCGCATAGAGGTGGTCGCGTGGCTTGTCGTAATCCGCGCCTTCACCCGGAGATTTCGTAGATGATCATCTTTCCTCCTTCGATCGGTCTTCGCCCCGCTGTCAGACTACCTGCAGGTTAATCTGCCCTACACCGCCTTGGACATCGACATCCAGGGTGGCGTCCGAATCGCCGTAGGCGTCGTTGACGTACGCTTCCCCCTCCCTCCGGAAGCCCTCGGCGTTGATCTTGCCCAAACCGTCCTCGGCTCTCACGCGCACGCCGACCTCGCTTGGCACCAGCACCGTTGCCTCGCCGACACCCCCCTCTATGCTGGCGTCAAAATCCTGGGCGTAGTCGCCGGTCAGGTCCACCGTGGTCTCCCCCGCTCCCACCTCGAGGTCGAGCCCCGTCAAGGTGAGGCTGTCCAGATCCAGATCGCTCTCCCCGGCGCCCATCTTCACGACGAGATCTGTCGGCACGTCGTCGTTGAAACGCAGGTTCCACTCGTTGCGCGCGCCGCCGCCGAGACGGCCATCATCGCCGCTGCCCTGCTTTACGGTCAGCTCGCCCTTCTCGCCGCTCACTTCGTAGTCTATTTGCGGCTTCCAGTCCGCCACGTTGTAGGAGAAGTCTGCCTCCATCAGCGCGTCGGCCGCTCCGCTCACCTTAAGCTCTCCGGCGCCCATCGTAAGGTGCGCGGTCACGGACTTGGCGTCCTCCCGTTGGACCGCGCGCGACTCGTTCTGCATCTCCCCAACCCCTTGACCTTGCGCTCCGCAAGAACCCAGAAGCACCGTAACAACCACCAACAAAAGGGCCAACCGTTTCATCGCATCTTCTTCGCTCGTCGTGACTCCGTCCGGCGCGTCCTGCCGGATGAACCTTCAACGCGTCCTTCCAGGAACGCGAGCACGTCGCTTTCATACTGGCGCTTGCGCTCTTTGGGTACCCCGTGCCCGACGCCCTCGTACACGCGCAGGGTGGCATCGGGGATCCCCTCGGCGGTCTCGCGCAGGAGGTCCTCCGAGAAGAAGGGGTCCTCGCTTCCGCCTAAGATGAGCGTCGGCGCCGAGATCCCGGCCAACCGCTCCGTCGTGTCGTGGCCGAGGTCGGCCTCCAGCGTGGTGAGAAAATCCGAGGGGTCGGAGGGCGCGCCAAGGGCGAGCCTTCCGCACATCTTCATGAATGCTCTTGCGAGGCGTTTGCTTGTCTCGCCGGTTACCGTGGCCGAGGCCATGTCCGCCCGCAGTTCTTGCCAACGGCCCTCGAGTGTCAAGCTCTGCCAGCGCTCGCA
>DASQWQ010000069.1:0-7287 GCA_035640175.1 Rubrobacter sp.
CCACGCTAAACTCGAAGTCTCACCAGGAGATGTTCCAGCCTTCGCAACTTTCGACGCCTTCGTAGTCCGCTCGCTACGCACTGCCCGTACTGCTAGCTGATCGCTGACCGCATTTACAGCGTTCCGTACAGCAGCTTGAAGAAACCTTCGCGGTCGAGATCGACGCCGACCTCGGCATTCGGCGCCCTGCCTGTCACACCGTAGAAGTCGCAGACGGTCTCGCCTCGGGTGAGGTCGCTCTCGCACTCGATGTCGACCCGCATCGGGCGAGTCTTCAGGAGACCTGGTTCGAGTACTGCTGCGACGGCGACGGGATCGTGCAACGGTGGGGCGTCGAAGCCGAATACACGTTCGTAGGTGGCGGCGAAGTAGTCCAGGAACCCGGCCACTACGCCTCCCACCCTACCTGTGGCCCGCAGCCGCTCCCTTTCGTCAGAACCGGCGCCAGCCTGGTGTGTTATATCGAGGCCCGACATCGTTATGGGCAGACCGGACTCGAAGACCTCGCGGGCTGCCTCGGGGTCGACGTAGATATTGAACTCGGCGGCCGGCGTCGTATTGCCATGGCCCATGCTCCCTCCCATGAGGGAGATGTGCGCAACATTGTCCTTCAGGTCGGGATACTCGCGCAGGAACGTGGCGATGTTGGTGAGCGGCCCGACAGGAACGAGGGTGACGGGCTCCGTAGAGGCCCGCAGGGTGTCCGCGATCAGTGCCACAGCTCCCCTTTCGTCGGGCTCGAAGCCGGCCTCGGGGAGCTCCTCGGGCCCGTCGAGCCCGCTCTTGCCGTGAATGTCCTCGGCCGTGTGGAGCGGCCTTTCCAGGGGTTCCGGAGCGCCAACGCCCACAGGCACGTGCGTACACCCGACGAGGGAGAGCACCCGCAAGGCGTTGTGTGTCGTCTTTTCTAGAGACACGTTTCCCGCAACGGTCGTGACGGCCAGCAAGTCAAGATCCGGGTGGCCGCAGGCCAGCATCAGGGCCACGGCGTCGTCGTGGCCGGGGTCTACGTCCAGGATCACAGGCTTCGGACTCACTCTCGCTCCTCTCCATGTTGCGGTCTGCTGATACGTTAGCTCTTATGAAGCCCTGCGTACAGCGCGACAGAGAAAGGCGTCGAAAGGCGCGCATCAAGCCCAGCGTGAGTCAGCCGAAGCAGTCGACGGGCGGCGCGTCGTAGCCGTCGACCCTCGTCTCCGCGGCATGGGTGAAGGGTCTCACTAACGATAGAGAACCTGTTAGATCAAATTACAAAGATCGGGGAGTAGCCTCCCGCTGTTGCGGGGGTGCCGGTCGTCATTACGGAGCAAGGCTCCCGGCCGGTTACCGGCGCTAAGGCGCACAGAGCGAGACCATCGGCAGGTAAACAGGCCGCGATGACTCGCTTTTTCGCGTTTCGCGGCCCGTCCGATAGGAGATGGGCTATGTTGACGACTATAGAGTTTGTGGTGGCGTTGGTTGCGATCCTTCTGGGATCCGCCTTCTTTACGAACGCGATAGAGATACTGGGAGGACACCTCGGGCTGCGTCAAGGGGCCGTGGGAAGCCTGCTCGCCGCCGTAGGTACCGCCTTGCCTGAGAGCATGATCGCCGTCGTGGCCATCCTCGAGCCCGTCCTCACAGGCGAAGCAGCGGAAGAAGGAGCCCTTATAGGCATAGGGGCGATACTCGGCGCACCGTTCATGCTCGCGACCCTCGCGATGTTTGTCGTCGGGGTCTCGGCGCTGGTCTTCCGGGGACGCAGGGAGCAGGGCACGGGACTGCGCGTCGACGCGGCGACCATCGGCAGGGACGTCGGGTTCTTCCTCGTCTTCTTCGCCGTGGCCGCGAGCGTCGGACTAGTGGAGCTGCCGCTGTACATAAAGGTCGCTGTCGCCCTCGTGCTGGCCTTTGGCACGGCATCTACGTCAGGCGAACACTCTCCTCCGGCGAGCATCTCGAGGAGGTGCCGGAGAAGCTCTTGCTCCTGCCACGTAGCGAGCACCCGCCGCTCCTCGCCGTCGTCTTCCAGACGCTCGCGAGCCTCGGGGTCATCATTGCGGGTGCGCACTTCTTCGTTGACGCGGTCGAGCACGCCGCCGCGGGCCTTGGGTTGCCCGCCGGTCTCATAGCCCTGATACTGGCCCCGCTGGCGACCGAACTACCGGAGAAGTTCAACTCAATCTTCTGGATGAGGGACGGCAAGGACACCCTGGCCCTCGGCAACGTTACGGGCGCGATGATGTTCCAGAGCACCGTACCCGTGGCTTTCGGCGTCCTGTTCACGCCGTGGAACCTCGCGCCGCTCGACCTCTTCGCCGTAGTGCTCGCCCTGGCTTCGGGAGGGCTCGTCTACCTCACGCTCAGGCTCTCCGGGAAACTGAGGGCCGGACGGCTGATGCTCGGCGGCCTGTTCTATCTTGCTTTCGTCGTTGGCGCGGTGATAGCCGTCTTGTGATCCCGGATTGGCGTGTGACTTTGGGGCTGACGAAGCGGGGTTCGGGCCGTAGAATAGTCCCATGCTTGGACGTTACGCGGAGCTGAAGGCGCAACTTCCGCCGGAGACGATCCTCTTCTACCAGGTCGGGACGTTCTTCGAGACCTTCGAGGAGGATGCGAAGAGGATCTCGCAGGCGCTCTCCATCCGGCTGACGAGCCGCGAGGCGGCCGGCGAGGGACGCGTACCGCTGGCCGGGGTTCCAGGACACGCCCTACAGGAGCATCTGGCCACCCTCCTCAGAAAGGGTTACTCCGTCGCCGTGGCCGAGCAGCGTCAGCACCCGACGAAACCCAAGCAGTTCACGCGTGAGGTCACCCGCGTTCTGACGCCTGGCACCGTTATCGAGGACAACGTGCTCTCCGCAGGGCAGGCTAACTACCTGGCCGCGTTCGTCGTCAGGGACGGCCTGGCTGGCATAGCCGTCGTCGAGGCTTCGACAGGGGAGTTCACGGGCACCGAGGTCTCTGAGGAGCAACTTCCCGCCGAGCTGGAGCGATGGTCGCCGCGCGAGATCGTCGTCCCTGAGCGGACCGCGGCCGAGAGACTACCGAAGGTGCGCGCCGCCGTAAGCTCCGCCCCGCGCTGGACGTTCGAGCCTTCCGCGGGGGAGCAGGCACTGAAGAGGCACTTCAGGGTCTCCGGGCTAAAGGGATACGGCATCGATGGGCACCCAGCGCTCGCCGGCGCCGCAGGAGCTTTGATCCAGTACCTGGCCTCTCTGCGTGGCGGCGGTCCGCCGGAGCAGGTGGTGACCTTCCGTCCTTACGATCCTGGTTCGGGGATGGTCCTCGACGCGGCGACGAGGCGCAACCTGGGCCTGGACGATCTGGTCGAGACCGTAGACCGTACCCGCACACCGATGGGCCGGCGCGCGCTCAGACGCTGGCTGGAGCGTCCTCTGCTGGAGGTGGACCGCATCAGGCAACGTCTCGGAGCCGTCGACGTGCTCGCCGGAGACTACATGCTGCGTGAAGAAGTGCGCGAGCATCTGGGACGCATCCCTGACGTGGAGCGCATCGCCACGCGCATCGTAAGGCTTTCGGCCTCGCCCAATGATCTGCTCTCGCTCAAGAGCGCGCTGGAGGAGATCGGGCCTCTCAGGGAGACGCTGGAACCGGCGTCCCAGGGTTCCTCCCTGCTCTCGCGGGTGCTCGGGGCGATGGAAGAGCCGCCCGGGGTAAGGGAGCTGGTCGCAGCGGCGATCTCCGAGGAGAGCGGTGAGATCATACGCCCCGGCTACTCGAGGGAGCTCGACGAGGCGCGCGAGTTCAGGGACGGCGCCCACGAGTGGCTGACGCGCTTCGAGGCCGAGGAGCGGCTGAAGACGGGGCTGAAGACGCTGAAGGTAGGATACAGGGACGGGGAAGGCTACTTTATCGAGGTTGCGGGCAAGGAGACGAGCGCTGTCCCCGAACGCTACCAACACCGCAAGGCGCTCAAGCACAACGCCCGCTACGTAACGGTGGAGCTAAAGGAGCATGAATCGCGGATGTTCGGGGCCCGCGAGGAGGTCGAGCGCATCGAGCGGGGCATCCTCGCCGAGATACGCGCCGCCGTCAAGGAGGCAGCGCCCGAACTGCAGAAGGTCTCCCGCGCCATAGCTGTCGTCGACGTGATCGCCTCCTTCGCCGCTGCGGCGACCGGGCTGCGCTACTGCCGCCCCGAGGTGGCGAAAGGGCGGGGCATCCGGATCTCCGGTGGAAGGCATCCCGTCGTCGAGCACAACCTGGAGATGCCCTTCGTCCCCAACGACTCCGAGGTCGACGGGGACTCGCGGCTCCAGATCATCACAGGCCCCAACATGGCTGGCAAGTCCGTCTATCTCAGGCAGGTAGCCCTCATCGCCCTGCTGGCCCAGACAGGCTCTTACGTCCCTGCCGACGAGGCGTCTCTGGGAGTAATCGACCGCATCTTCACGCGGGTAGGCGCGGAGGACAGGCTAGCGAGCGGGGAGTCTACCTTTATGGTGGAGATGACAGAAGCGGCGAGTATTTTGAACAGCGCGACGGAGCGGTCGTTGGTCATCCTGGACGAGGTAGGACGCGGCACCTCGACCTACGACGGGATGAGCCTCGCCTGGGCCATCGCTGAGTACCTGCACGACGACGTGCAGGCCCTCACGCTCTTCGCGACGCACTACCACGAGCTTACGAGGCTCACTGAGATGTTGCCTGGCTGCCGAAACTACAAGGCCAGCGTCGAGGAGGTGGGGGGTGAGATAGTGTTCCTGCACAGGATAGAGGCCGGCGCGGAGTCGTCATCCTATGGTGTCCACGTAGCGAAGCTCGCCGGGCTACCGCCCCAGGTCACAAACCGTGCCGGTGAGATCCTCACCCGCCTCGAAGCCGAAGGCGTCAAAGACTTTTCGGGATGAAATCAGATGAAGCTCTTTCCTACGCTGGTCTCCGAAGAGGCCGCCGACTATGCGGGACGGGTCCGAGTGCTGTCGCCCGAGGTAGCGCACAGGATCGCCGCCGGGGGGGTCATCGAGCGTCCGGCGTCGGTCGTCAAGGAGTTGATCGAGAACTTTCTCGACGCGGGGGCGAGCAGAGTCGAGGTCGAGATCGAGGACGGTGGGGGGCCCTGATCCGGGTCAGCGACAACGGCTCGGGGATGTCGCCTGAGGACGCGGGACGCGCCGTCGCGGAGCACGCGACGAGCAAGATCAGGACGGCAGACGACCTAGCCAGCGTCGTTTCTTTGGGCTTTCGGGGCGAGGCACTGCACGCTATCGGCGCTGTCTCAGATCTCACGCTAACGACCCGTGAACGCGGCAAAGAAGATTCCCTTGGGGCCCGCGTGCGGGTCTTCGCCGGAAAGATAGTCGAGTCGGCAGCGGCTGCCCATTCTCCAGGCACGACGGTGGAGGCTCGCGACCTGTTCCTGAACTTGCCCGTGCGCAGGGGTTTCCTCGGGACAGTGCGGGCCGAGGAGGAGGCGGTCGCGACAACGGCGCCGGCCGACGCTATTGTGCTCTAACCGCGACTAGTGTCTAATGTGCCAAGGGATATCTCGATAACGAGCATGGAGGAAGGTGAAGATGGCGGACGTCGCTAATGAGCGCGAGCCTAGGACCGAGGTTCCTTCCACCTTCGGGAGCCGGCTCAGGATCGTGGGACCAGGATTGATCATAGCAGCTACCGGTGTGGGGGCAGGGGATATGGTCTCCTCCCTGAACGCCGGCACGGTGTACGGCACGATCTTCCTCTGGGCTATCATCGTCGGGGCGCTCGTCAAGTTTTACCTCACCGAGGGGATCGGACGCTGGTACATGGCAACTGGCTACACTATCCTCAAGGGCTGGCGCTCACTCGGGCGGTTCGTGAGTGGTTTCTTCGTTGTCTACCTCCTGATTCTGACCTTCGTCTTCGGGGCGGCGGCCATGTCTGCCTCTGCTCTCGCGTTCACCGCGATGTTCCCGATCCTTCCCCTCTGGGCCTGGGCCGTGCTCCACGGTATCTTCGGCTTCCTGATCTGCATCACCGGCCGCTACGCGCTCTTCGAGCGGGTGATGGAGTTCTTTGTGGCCCTGATGTTCGTCACCATCGTGGGGCTGGCGATCCTGCTCGCCCCGAACCTCGGAGAGCTTGCCGGCGGCCTCGTGCCAACGCAGTTCCCTGAAGGCTCCCTGCTCTCTGTACTCAGCCTAATCGGGGGGGTGGGAGCGACCTTTACTCTGGCCTCCTACAACTACTGGGTGCGCGAACGCGGCTGGGGTTCTCCTTCCTGGATACCGATAATGCGTCTGGACCTGATCGTCGGCTACGCCTTGACCGCCCTATTCATGGTGGCGATGCTGGTCGTCGGGGCGGAGCTTCTATTCGCCAGCGGCGAGAGCATCAGCGAAGAGGCAGGGCTCGTAGCGCTCGCTGATCCTTTACAGGAGCGCTTCGGCGTCGTCGCGCGCTGGCTCTTCCTCATCGGCTTCTGGGCCGCCGCGACCAGCTCGATAGTCGGGGCCTGGAACGGCTCGGCCTACCTCTTCGCCGACGCCGTGCGGACATCCCGCGACGTACCGGACGAGAGGGCCGAGGAGTACCTCTCGGAGAAGAGCGTTTACTTCCGGGCGATGTTGGTCTGGATCAGCTTCCCCTCCATGCTGCTGCTCTTCTTCGGCGAGCCGGTACTCTTGATCATTGTCTACGCTGCTATGGGTGCCTTGTTCCTGCCCTTCCTGGCCATAACGCTCCTCTGGCTCCTCAACTCCCGGCGCGTGGCCCCCGAACACCGCAATGGCATCGTCTCGAACATAATCCTGGTAGCCTCGGTGTTGCTCTTCGTTTTTCTCGGGATACAAGAGGTACTCGGTGCCGCCTAAATCACCCTTTGCCATTTCGTAGACCTCTTCAGTGCTGCTGGAGCGCCACGCGCAGATCCACCTCGCCATCCGCCCCGATTACCGCGCCAAAAGCTATGCTCGCCGTTGTCCCGCTTTGCGTGAGCCCACCCGAAGGCACTAGGAGGGAGCCGCCCCACGGGCGCCTCCCTCGCGTACCCGAAGGTGCCGAACGATGGATGTCAGGGCGGCTGGGTACGCAGTGAAGAACCGGGTCTCTATGGAAACTTGCTGGCTGTTCTCTTGCTACTTCAAATTTTGGACCATTACCGTATGCTCTAATTAGGTGCCAGCAACCCGAGGGAGGACGAGAGTGCTGCTCGAGGACAAGAACGCCGTTATCTACGGGGCGGGAGGGTCGATCGGTGGCGCAGCTGCCCGCGCCTTCGCCCGCGAAGGCGCGAAGGTCCACCTTGCCGGTCGTACCCTCGAGAGCCTAGAGGAGGTAGCCGGACAGATCCGCTCCGCTGGA
>DASQWQ010000070.1:0-10892 GCA_035640175.1 Rubrobacter sp.
ACGGACGCGCAGGGCCGCACCGTGGACTTCAAGAACGTCGTCCTCATCATGACCTCCAACGTCGGGGCGCAGACGATCAACAAGACCAAGTCGCTGGGCTTCGGCTCTGATGACGCCGGTCTCTCCTACAAGGAGATGAAGGGCAGGGTCACGAGCGAGCTGCGCAAGATCTTCCGTCCCGAGCTCCTCAACAGGATCGACGAGATCATCGTATTCCACAAGCTCGAGCGCGAGGACATGCGCCACATTATCGAGATCCAGATAAAGCGCCTCCGCCAGCAGCTCGTCGAGCGCGACGTAACGATCGAGTTCACCGACGAGGCCCTCGACAAGCTCGCCGAGGAAGGCTACGACCCCGCCTTCGGGGCGCGCCCCTTGAAGCGTGTGCTGCAGCGCATGATCGAAGACCCCATGAGCGAGATGATCTTGCGTGGCGAGGTCCCCAACGGCTCCAAGGTCATAATCGAGCCCAATGACAAGACCTCAGAAGAGATAAACGAGGAAGAGTCCATAGTCGACATCAAGGTCACCCAGCCCAAGGAGATCGTCAAGGTCGAGTCTGAATAAGGTGGAGTAACACACTGCATGCGGGCCGGGGTGAAATCGCCCCGGCCTTTTCTTTGCCCGCGCTCCTCGACCGCCGCATGGCGCCGCGTCTTCAGCGAGTTCGGCGCACTCTCTTCTCGACGCTTGACACGTCTCTATCAGAGACAGAAAGTATAATATAGAAAGAGGGGAATAGGAGGGCTATGAGATCGTATCCCAAACATCGCGTGCCTGATCGTAACATTCTGCGAAGCGCGGCAGGGAGAGTCCATGAACATCGAAACAGTTTAGAGGAAGTACATGCCCGGTTCTGACGGGTACTTACGATGAGGGGCGCGAACCTCCCTCTCGAAGGGGTAACCGTCGTCTCCGTCGAGCAGGCTGTAGCCGCCCCCTTCGCCACCCGCCAGCTCGCAGACCTCGGCGCAAGAGTCATAAAGGTCGAGGGTCCCGGCGTAGGGGACTTCGCCAGGGGTTACGACGAAACGGTCATGGGCATGTCCAGCCACTTCGTCTGGCTCAACCGCTCCAAGGAGTCGCTAGCCCTGGATCTGAGACAGGACGAGGCCAAAGAGATCCTGCGCCGTCTCGTAGCCAGGGCCGACGTCTTCGTCCAAAACCTCGCCCCTGGCGCGGCTGGACGCCTCGGCTTCGGCGCAGAAGAGCTGAGGGGAGAGCACCCGCGGCTGGTGTACTGCTCCGTCTCGGGCTACGGCGAGGACGGGCCTTACACGGAGAAGAAGGCCTACGACCTGCTCGTGCAGTGCGAGGCGGGGCTGGTTTCCATCACAGGCACGTCTGAAACGCCCTCCAAGGTCGGAATCTCCGCCGCCGACATCGCAGCAGGGATGTACGCCTACTCCGGCGTCCTCTCTGCCCTCTTCAGACGCGAGAGGACGGGCGAGGGCGCGACGCTCGAGGTCTCGATGCTGGAGGCGTTGGGAGAGTGGATGGGCTTCCCGGCGTACTTCGCCGGGTACGGTGCTGAGGAGCCCCGGCGCAGCGGCGCTGCGCACGCGGCGATAGCGCCCTACGGGCCGTTCGGGTGTGGGGATGGCGAAGTCATCTTCCTCGGGATACAGAACGAGCGCGAGTGGAAGAAGTTCTGTGAGGAGGTCCTGGGGCGCGACGGGATGGCGGAAGATCACCGCTTCGATAAGAACTCCGGGCGCGTCGAGAACCGCGACGGGCTGCACGCCGAGATAGAAAGCGTCTTCTCCGGTCTCTCCTCGGAGGAAGTCATAGAGAGACTCGAAGGGGCAGGGGTGGCGAACGCCAGGATGCGCACCGTGCGGCAGTTCCTGGATCACCCCCAGCTGGTGGCGCGAAACCGCTGGCGCGAGTTCGGCTCGCCGGTGGGTTCGTTGCGCGGGCTCCTCCCCCCTGCCACCCTGGCCGGCACGGAGCCGGTCATGACCCCCATCCCCGAGGTCAGGGAGCACAACGAAAAGCTCCTCGCAGAGCTTGGCTACGGGGGACACGAATCCTGGGCCTAGAAGGAGAGAAGCATGAGTGACGCCTTGATCGTGCTACACACAGCGATCGCCAAAATCGCAATAGTGGTGCTGACCTGGTTGTTCGCATGGACCCGGTGATCTCACTAGTGATAGGCACTATCTACCTGGGCCTCGCAGCGGGGCTTGGATTCGAGGATACGATAGGAACCATTGCATAGGGCTTTGGCGACATTATGGTCGGTGCTTAGTCTCGTGGCGTAACCGCCGAGCATAAGACTCCATCCCACTATTCATCGAGTCATCATTCGGCTGATGCCTGCGGTTAGGCCTTTCTTCCTGGGATTGACCCAACTGATCGTCCATTCACCCCGCCACCCTTGATCGCTGTGGATCGCTCTCCATCCCTTACAATAGACCTATGGCTACGAAGACGCTCTACACTTGCTCTAACTGCGGACACTCGGAGCCCAAGTGGCTCGGACGTTGCCCTGACTGCGGGGAATGGAGCACCTTTGTGGAGGAGGTGCGCGAGAGCAAGAAGGTCGTCGGTTTCGCCGAACGGGCTACGAGGCAGAAGGCCGGGGTCGCAGGTAGGACGCTGGCCCTTAGCGAGGTGCCCGTCGTGGAGGGCGGGGGCAGGATGGACGCCGGGGTAGGGGAGCTGAACAGGGTTCTAGGAGGTGGGATCGTCCCAGGCTCCATGGTCCTCGTAGGGGGAGAACCCGGCGTCGGCAAGAGCACGCTTCTTCTTCAAGTCATGGGACACCTGGGGGAAGGTTGCCTTATGGTCTCAGGCGAGGAGTCGCCCCGGCAGGTGGCTTTGAGCGCCCGCCGGCTCGGGGTCGAGGGAAGGGGCTTCAGGGTCCTCTCCGAGACGGACGTGGACATCATCGAGGCGACTATTCTCGAAGAGCGGCCGAGGGCCGTGGTCGTGGATTCGATCCAGACGCTCTACTCGCCCGAGCTCTCGGGGGCGCCAGGCGGAGTCGGGCAGGTTCGAGAGTGCGCAGCGAGGCTCATGCGACTCGCCAAGAGCGAGGGCATTGCGGTGGTCCTTGTGGGGCACGTAACGAAGGAGGGGTCCATAGCAGGACCGCGCGTCCTCGAGCACATGGTCGACACCGTGCTCCAGTTCGAGGGGGATAGGTTCCAGAGCTTCCGGGTTCTGCGGGCACTCAAGAACCGCTTCGGGTCGACGAACGAGGTAGGGGTCTTCGAGATGACGGGCCGCGGAATGGTCGAGGTCGAGGACCCTTCTGCGTTTTTTCTCTCCAGGAGAGAACAAGAAGTGCCGCCAGGGGTCGTCACGGTCTGCCTTCTGGAGGGGACGAGGCCGATGCTGGTCGAGATAGAGAGCCTCGTCGCACCGAGCCCGCTCGCCAACCCGCGGCGCATCGCCAACGGAGTGGACACGGGGCGGGTCAACATGCTCTGTGCGGTGCTGAGCCGGAGGGCGAGCCTCGCGCTGCAAGATCAGGACGTGTACGTCAACGTCACCGGCGGTGTGCGGGTCGAGGAGCCGGCGGCCGACCTCGGGGTGGCGCTCGCCATCGCTTCGGCGATGCGGGACAGGCCCGTGGGCAAGGGTACTGCCTGTTTCGGCGAGGTCGGGCTCACGGGGGACGTGCGCTACGTCTCAGGCGCGCCGCGCCGGACCTCCGAGATGGCCAAGATGGGCTTCGATCGTATAATCAGGCCGGAAGGTACGCCAGATGGCCCGGAACAGACCGATGGCAGTACTCGTAGAGAGGCGAGCGTCGTGGAAGTAAGCACCCTCGAAGAAGCCGTGGCGGTGGCGTTGCTGTGAGTCCCCAGCGGCGGCATCTGCCTGCGGAGTTGGCCCGCGCCCTCGAGCTTGTGGCCCCTGGTACGGATCTCAGGGAGACCATAGAGAACGTTATAAGGGCGCACAACGGGGCCTTGATCGTCCTCGACAACCCCGGGAAGCTCGAGAGCCTAGGCATCATCTCGGGTGGGATGAAGGTCGAGGTGGAGTTCGCGCCGATGCGCCTCTACGAGCTGGCGAAGATGGACGGCGCGATCGTGGTCTCGCCCGATATCTCCACCATTCACTACGCGAACGTACAGCTCAGTCCAGACCCCTCCCTCGAGTCTGAGGAGACCGGAATGCGCCACCTAGCGGCGCACCGCACGGCGCAGCAGACGGGCAACCTCGTCATAGCGGTCTCCGAACGAAGGAGGATGGTGAGCCTCTACCAGGGCTTCTACGGGCCGCTCGTCCTCGAGGATATCGGGGTAGTACTGTCCAAGGCGAACTCGGCTATCGCGACGCTCGAGAAGTACACCAGGAGGCTGAGGGAGGAGGCGCGGGCCCTGACCGTGCACGAGTACGACGGAACCGTGACGCTGCGGGAGGTCGTTGGCGCCGTGGGAACCTTCGAGTACTCGGCCAGGATCGCCCAGGAGATAGAGGCTTACGTGAGGGAGCTTGGTAGCGAGGGCAGGCTGGTTGAGATGCAGCTCGAGCAGGCCTTCCACGGCGTTCCCGAGCAATACGAAGCCTTGCTGAGGGACTACGTCGCGGAAAAGGCGGACTATAGGGCCGTCAGGGAGGAGCTTAGGACTCTATCGGCCGAGCAGCTCTCGGACTCGACCCAGATCGCCCGTGCCCTCGGCTACGGCTCGCCTGGCCAACTGGAGGAGTTGTTCATCAAGCCCCGCGGATACCGTCAGCTAGAGCGTGTGCCACGCCTGCCGCGCAGGGTCGCCGAGAGCCTCATCAGGGAGTTCGGCTCTCTCCAAGAGCTTCTCGACGCGACGGAGGAGGAACTCGACGAGGTAGAGGGAGTCGGCCAGGCCCGCGCCCGCACCATCCAGCGCGGTCTCGAACGTCAGCGCACCCTCGAGATCACGGGCGAGGTCTCCTAGAGGTGGGGGCTTCGCCGCAGGAGGACAGTCCGAGATAGAGGGCAGGAGATCAGCGATCGCGCTAGTGCTCGCCGGCGGGACGGGCCGCAGGATGGGCCGCCCCAAGCAGTTCATCGAACTCCTCGGCATCCCGGCTCTCCACTACACTCTGCGCGCCTTCGAGGAGTCTCCGGAGGTCGCCAGGATCTACGCCGTCGGCGACGGAAAAAAGATCGAAGCCCTCGCGCAGGCGGCAGGCATCACCAAGTACGCCGCCTGCGCCGAGCCCGGCGAGGCCCGCTCGTTCTCGACCAGGAACGGGCTGCTCCTCTGCGCGGAAGACCCGGAGACTATCGTGCTGGTGCACGACGGGTCTCGTTGCCTGGTCACGCCCGACCTCATAAAGCGCGTCGTAAGGGCGGCACATGGAGATAGCGAGCCTGACGGCGTCGTCCCTGGGATACCGGTCTCTGACACCATCAAGGTCGCCAGGAAAGGCACCGTCGCCGAGACCCTGGACAGGACGAACCTGTGGGCGGTCCAGACGCCCCAGGCGTTCCGCCTCAGCTTGC
The DNA here is from genome assembly GCA_035640175.1 of Rubrobacter sp. Lineage (GTDB taxonomy): Bacteria > Actinomycetota > Rubrobacteria > Rubrobacterales > Rubrobacteraceae > Rubrobacter_D. Next base: position 5,444 of record DASQWQ010000070.1, read on the forward strand.
TGCGCCGCCTCCACGACTCGCCAGAAGAGGTCCTCCGTGCCGCGACCGATGATGCCTCCCTGGTCGAGCGGGATGGAGGTCGTGTCGAGGTCGTCGCTGGAGAGAAGACCAACATCAAGCTTACCTCTCCGGAGGACCTGGTGTTCGCCGAGGCCATACTCGCCGTACGCGAGGGTGCTGCCCGGGAGGCCCTGTCTTGATGCGGGTCGGGCTCGGTGTCGACGTCCACGCTTTCGCCGCGCCTGAGGAGGGCCGTAAGCTCGTACTCGGGGGGGTCGAGATCCCCTCCGATAGAGGCCTTCTCGGCCACTCCGACGCGGACGTGCTGGCCCACGCCATAACCGACGCCCTAATCGGGGCGGCAGGCCTCGAAGACATCGGCCACTACTTCCCTGACACCGACGAGCGTTACAGGGATGCTGACTCTATCGGGTTGCTGCGCGAGGTTCGCGGGCTCGTCGGGGGGTCGTGGGGGGTTGCCAACGTGGACGCCGTCGTTATCTGCGAGCGGCCGAAGATCAGGGACCACAGGAGGGCCATGCGGAAGAACCTCGCCGCCGCCCTCGGAATAGAAGAGACTCGTGTCGGCGTACGCGGCACTACAACCGAGGGTCTCGGCTTCCCAGGCAGGGGTGAGGGCATAGCAGCCCAGGCGGTGTGCCTACTGGAACGGCGTTGAGCGGGGTCAGGGTCCGCTTCGCCCCTAGCCCGACAGGACTCCTCCACCTCGGTGCAGCACGCACCGCGCTGTTCAATTACCTCTTCGCCAGGCATTACGGGGGAGGCCTGATCCTCCGCATCGAGGATACCGACCAGGAGCGGAGCAGAACCGAGTTCGAACACGCGCAGCTCGAAGACTTCAAGTGGCTCGGTCTGTCTTTCGACGAGGGCCCTTACCGCCAGAGCGAACGCGGAGACCTCTACGAGGGTGCCGCGCAGCGTCTAACGGATGCCGGTCTCACCTACGAGAGCACGGACCAGTCAGAGCGGCGCGCGCTCTACTTCAGCCCGCCCGGGCGTAGCGGTAGCTTCGTCGATGAGTTGAGGGGAGAGGTGACGTTCGGCAGCGTCGAGGACTTCGTGATCAGAAAGTCCGACGGCACGCCTTCGTACAACTTCGCCGTCGTCGTCGACGATTTGATGCTGGGGATAACGCATGTGATCCGAGGTGAAGAACACCTCTCCAATACCGCCCGCCAGACTCTACTTTACAGGGCGCTCGGCGCAACTGAGCCGCAGTTTATCCACCTCGGCGTCATCCTCGGTCCGGATGGCAAAAAGCTCTCCAAACGCCACGGCGCCGCGAGCATCGCCGACTACCGCGGGGAAGGATACGTGCCCGAAGCGCTGGTGAACTACCTCGCCCTGCTCGGCTGGAACCATCCTGAAGGGAAGGAGGAGTTCGCAGGCCTCGATGAGATCTCACGCGAATGGGACCCTTCACGTCTAGGGAGGAGCCCGGCGACCTTCGACCCTGACCGTCTGCGGGTCTTCAACGCCGGCCACATCCGGCGCCTGCCCACGGATGAGCTTCGCACGCGCCTCGAGCCTTTCCTCGAAGAGCCGCTGCCACGCGGAAGAGAGGCTGCGGCCCTCGAGGCCGTAAGGGAAGATATGAGGAACCTCTCCGAGGCGTCGCGCCTGCTGCGGAGGATCACGGGCCCCGTGGACCCGGACGTTCTGGTAGGGGAGCTGCAGGACTCGAGCGACGAGGTCTTCGCGCACGTCGCCGCCGGGCTGGAAAGCCGGGAGTTCGGGGATGTAGAGGAGGCGCGTGACTTCGTCGCCGGGCTTCGCGTGTGGGCGAAGGAGCGGGAGATCAAGATCCGGGATCTCCTACACCCTCTGAGGCTTGCACTCACGGGCAAGAACAGGGGCCCCGAGATGGCATACCTCTTCGCGGTCTTGGGTGCTGGCGAGGCGAGGGAGCGGATACTTCGGGCTAGAGAGGCTAGACTAGGGGCATGAGCTTGCTCGTAAAGGACAGCATGAGCGGCAAGATGGTCGAGGTGGGGGAGAGTGGCGGGCTCCGCCTCTACGTCTGCGGTCCTACAGTCTACGACCACATCCACGTCGGCAACGCGCGGGCTCCCTTGTTCTGGGACGTGGTCGCCAGGTACCTTAGGAGCCGGGGTTACGACGTGACGTTCGTCCAGAACATCACGGACATAGAGGACAAGATCATAAACAAGGCCAACCAGGAGGGGGTCTCCTGGCAGGAGATCGTAGACCGCTACACGGACTCCTTTCACGAACGGCTGGAGATGCTAGGCATAGGGATGCCCGACGTCGAGCCGCGCGCGACCGAGCACATCCCTGAGATGATCTCCCTGATCGAAGGGCTCATAGAGAAGGGCCACGCGTACGCCCCTGAGGAAGCCAAAGGCGACGTCTACTACGCCGTAGGGAGCTTCCCGCGCTACGGCGCCCTGAGCCACCAGCGTCCCGAAGAGATGCGCGAGACGGAGAAGGGCCATACCGGCTTCAAGCGCAGCCCACTGGACTTCGCGCTGTGGAAGGCCTCCAAACCGGGCGAGCCTTCCTGGGAGAGCCCTTGGGGGCCAGGGCGACCTGGCTGGCACATCGAGTGCTCCGCGATGGTGAGCAAGCATCTGCCCGAAGGGGCCGACATCCACGGCGGCGGCACAGACATACGTTTTCCGCACCACGAGAACGAGCTCGCCCAGAGCACCGCGGCCCATCCCGACCTCCCTTTCGTCCGCGCCTGGGCCCATCACGGTATGGTGACGCTAGCGAGCGAAAAGATGGCCAAATCCGTGGGGAACGTGCTCGACGTGGAGAGGGCCGTGGATCTCCACGGCCGCAACGCCGTGCGGATGTGGCTGTTGCAGAGCCACTACTCCCAACCCATAGAGTTCTCTGAGGAGATCCTGGAGGAAAAACGCCGCTCCTACGAACGGCTCATTCGCCTGTACCTGCAGATCTCCGGTTCGCAGAGTTCCTCGGGATTGTCTGACACGATGGCTGCTGATCTTCGCGAAAGCGTCGAAACGGCAATGCAGGACGACCTGAACACCCCGGAGGCCCTGGCGACGCTCTTCGAGGTCGCCGGAAGGGCAGGACGTGAGATCTCGACGCGCCCCGAAGCCGTGGGCGAGTTCGGTTCGCTCGCTGAGGCCATAGAGGAGGTCATGACCATCTTCGGGTTCGATCTCGAAGAGGAGATCGAGGATGAGGTAGACGGTATCCGGATACGGCGCAGCATCGACGTAGATCTAGATCAAGACCTGGGCAAGAAGGTTGCTCGTCGAACGCGGGCCCGTCAGGAGCGGGATTGGGAAACGGCTGACAAGCTCCGAGAGGAGCTTGAAGCCGCAGGGTGGGGCGTGGAAGACAACGCTGGATATCAACGCATCTACCCGATCTCTGCTCTAGATTGAAAGCAGAAACAATCTACGGCATCAGGCCCGTGGTCGAGGCTCTCGAGAGCGGAAGACGAAAGGTCTTCGAGATCATCGCCGCGGTGGGGAACGAGGAGGTCGGGAGGGCCGCCGCCGCGCGCGGCGTAACCGTGAATCGCGCATCCAGGCAGCGGATAGAGGAGCTTGCCAGGGGCGGAGTTCACCAGGGTGTAGCGGCCCGCGTCGAACCCTATCCTTATTCCGGAGTGAAGGAGATCGTCTCTACCCCTGAACCTCTGGTACTCGTGCTCGACGGTGTCACCGACCCGCACAACCTCGGGGCCGTCCTGCGGGCCGCGGACGGGGCCGGGGCCGGCGGGGTTGTCATCCCGAAGGATAGGGCCGTGGGGGTGACGGCGGCCGCTGTCAAGGCGAGCGCAGGGGCGAGCGAGCACGTGCGGGTCGCCAGGGTGACGAACCTCAGGCGTGCCGTAGACACGATGAAGGAGGCAGGCCTCTGGGTCTACGCAGCCGAGGCCGGCGGGACGCCATATACCGAGCTCGACCTCGACAGGGCCGTGGCGCTCGTGCTCGGCAGCGAGGGGCGTGGAGTGCGACGGCTCGTGCGCGAGGGATGCGATGGGACGGTCTCCATCCCTATGCTAGGGGCCGTCGAGTCCCTAAACGTCTCCGTCGCTTCGGCGGTGTTGCTCTACGAGGCGAGGAGGAGGCGCGGGTGATCCTGATCCTGGACGGCTACAACCTCATCGGCGCCCTCGACCGCTACAGGGTGGCGGGGACCCTCGACGCGGCCCGCGATCTCCTGATAAGCGACGCTCTAAAGGCGGCGGGGTGGACGGGGAGGTCCCTGATGGTCGTTTTCGACGCGCACCGGGGTCCCGAGCCCGAGAGGGTCGAGTCGCGGGCCGGCGGTGCTGTTCGTGTGATCTACAGCGCCCCAGGGGAGTCTGCGGACGACGTGATCGAACGCCTGCTCTCCAGCCTGGAGGGCTCAGCCACGGTCTACACGGCTGACTTCGCCCTGCAGCGTACGGCCCTCGCCCGAGGCTCGACGCGCGCCACCCCGCGCGAGTTCTCGAACCTCCTGGACGAGCTGCCTGCCATAACCCGCAGCCCCGACGTCCGGCGCAGGTCCCGTATAGCAGACCGACTTTCGTTGGAGACTTTGCGTAGACTGGAAGAGATACGCCGGAGGGGAACGTAGCACGCTCCGGCTTCGCCTCCGCTTTCAGCAAAGGACGATGTCGGCACGGGGTCTGCGCTGTTACAATCCCTGAAGCGTGCGCTGCGTGCCGGCGAGCTGGTCTCAAAGGACTCTTGCTGAGAGCGAGGACCGAAGGTCCGAAGCGTGCTGAAATGCTGACAAGCGGAAGCCGGAGGCTGGAGCGTGCTGACAAGCTGGCGAAGCCAGCGTGCGGCGCGCCGCCTGCGACGGCGCGCCCGGGTAGCTCAGAGGTAGAGCAGCCGCCTTGTAAGCGGCCGGTCGGGGGTTCGAATCCCTTCCCGGGCTCTCGTTGGAGGCCCCCTGCGGCCCCTTCTCATCTGTTGAAAAGTCGGTGGCGTTTGCTACCATATTCGGGCGCTCCGCACAGAGTGCCGCGGGGGCGTGGCCGGGGGTGTGCCCGAGCGGCCAAAGGGAGCAGACTGTAAATCTGCCGGCTTCGCCTACGGAGGTTCGAATCCTCCCGCCCCCACACAGACGGAATATGCCCCTGTAGCTCAGACGGTAGAGCACTTCCATGGTAAGGAAGGGGTCAGCGGTTCGAGTCCGCTCGGGGGCTCTGGGATCGGGGTATACTCGGTCTACGACATACACGTGGCGGTGTAGCTCAGTCGGTTAGAGCAGCGGAATCATAATCCGCGTGTCGCAGGTTCGAGTCCTGCCACCGCTACTCTCTTTTGCTCCGGAAGAGGATATAGGAACGAGAAAGGTAGGAGAGATGTCAAGAGGCAGGTTCGAGCGTACCAAGCCACACCTAAACGTCGGCACCATAGGTCACGTAGATCACGGCAAGACGACTCTGACAGCGGCTATAACCAGGGTGCTTGCCAAGGAGGTCCCTGAC